>NZ_JDTH01000006.1 GCF_000710615.1 Haladaptatus cibarius D43
CGACGTCGCCGACGAGTTCGACCTTCACGGAGGGCATCTCCTCGTGGACGACACGATGTGGGCGCTGTTCACCCAAGACCTCCGGAGCGCACTTCCGGAGGCAACCTTCGGTCTCGCCAGCGAAGTTCTCGAACCTCTCCGAATGCGAAAAGACGAAGCGGAAATCGAGGCGCTACGACGCGCTGGCGAGGTCGCAGACGAGGTCTGCGTCGAAATCCGCGAACTCGGCGAGGACGCAATCGGGATGACCGAGGGCGAACTGGCGCAGGAAATCGAGTCTCGATTGAACGATGCGGGCGGCGACGAACCCGCATTCGGCACTATCGTCGGTTCCGGGCCGAACGGGGCGAAACCGCATCACGGTCATGGCGACCGTCAAATCGGGTACGGCGACCCCGTCGTCCTCGATTTCGGCGCGTTCGTGGACGGCTATCCGGGCGACCAGACTAGAACCGTCGTCTTCGCGGGGACGCCGCCGGAGGAGTTCGACCGGGTTCATCGTGTCGTCCGCGAAGCACAGCAAGCGGGCGTTGAGGCCGCCGAACCCGGCGTCACTGCCGAATCCGTGGACGAGGCAACCCGCGAGGTTATCGAATCCTACGGCTACGGCGAGCAGTTCATTCACCGAACCGGCCACGGAGTCGGCTTGGACGTTCACGAAGGGCCGTACATCGTTTCGGGGAACGACCTGCAACTCCAATCCGGGATGGTGTTCAGCATCGAACCCGGCGTCTACATCCCCGGCGAGTT
This sequence comes from Haladaptatus cibarius D43, assembly GCF_000710615.1. Lineage (NCBI taxonomy): Archaea > Methanobacteriati > Methanobacteriota > Halobacteria > Halobacteriales > Haladaptataceae > Haladaptatus > Haladaptatus cibarius. The sequence continues at coordinate 751 of NZ_JDTH01000006.1, forward strand.
CGGCGTCCGAATCGAGGATTTGGTCGTCGTTACGGAGGACGGCTGTGAACGATTGAACGATTCTCCCCGGACGTGGCAAGCGCTGTAGGATAGCTCTCGATTTGTGTCGGTCGCTCCTCCAGTCTCATTTCAAAAAATTCGCGAGCCTGCTAGAATCCGCTAGCAGTCGTTCGTGTCTTCGTCGTCAGTCGCTTCGTCGTCCTCGGAATCCGAGTCTTCGGCCGTGTCGTCCGAGCCATCGTCGTCGGTACTTTCATCCGAATCGTCGATCGTTTCTTCGTCGCTGTTGTCGGACTCTTCGCTGTCGTCCGTGTCGTTGCTATCGTCTTTCGGGGTCGTCGCGGAGTCGTCGGAGTCGTCCGTCGAGTCGTCGGTGTTGTCGTCAGACCCGTCGTCTGCGCCATCGTCGGAACCGTCACCAGCATCGCCATCCGAACCGTCGTCCGCGTTGTCGTCGGAGTCGTCGCTGTCGTCCGAATCATCGGAATCGTCGGTGTCATCCGAGTCATCGGAGCCGTTCGATTCATCGTCGCCGGGTGCAGTTGCACCCTGTTCGCTGTCGTCACCACCACTCTGCGTCGCCGTCACGATGCCGCCATCGTCGCGTAGTTCGACGATGTCCGGTTCTCCGTTGTAGAGAACGGTGCCGTCGTATCCGGCATTGTAGTCCGCATCGATTGTCGTCTCACTACCCGTTCCGACCGTTATCGACTCTCCCGGGTCGATACTCGTTCCATACGGGAACGAAAATCGTTCGTAGTTATCGCCGAACGAAACCGTCATTCCTGAGAGGTCATACGACTGGTCACCCTCGTTTTCGATGACGACGTACTCTCCCTCATCGTTGACCTCGGAGATGCCGAGGTCAAGCTCGGCGTATTGTGCGCTTACGAGATGGAATCCGGTTGCAGACAGTAGCAACGCGAACACCACCGCGATCACTGCACCACGTCCTTTCGATTTCATGATTTACTCTGTTAGGTGTGAACGTGCCGGAAATTTCATTTCGATGCACTGTAATTATTCGTTGTCTCGCGGTAATTCCGGCTCGTTCGTATGATAATCATGTTGTCGATTATATTTATATAATATTGGCCGAATAACAAATTATTCAGATTTGGAATATGATAATTGTGTGGGGTATATACTACTGTAATGATTCTTTCCCGAAGTTGAATTTAGAGGATATATCCGAAATTACAGTGGTCTCCGAGGAGTAACGACCGGCCCTTCCGGGCCGATTCCGACCGTCGCCTCGACGCCGAACACGTCGGCCAACAGCTCTTCGGTCACCACTTCGCTCGGCGGTCCCCAGTCGTACGGTTCGCCGTCCCGCAGGGCGACGAGGTTGTTGGCGTAGCGGGCCGCCTGTGAAATGTCGTGGAGGACGATGCCGATTGTCAGGTCTTCTTCCTGCGCGAGGGTTCGGACGACTTCCAGCACGCGAAGTTGGTGGCGCAAGTCGAGGTAGGTGGTCGGTTCGTCCAGCAGGAGAACGTCCGTATCTTGGGCCAACACCATCGCAATCCACGCGAGTTGCCGCTGGCCGCCACTGAGACTGCCCATCTCCTCGTCTCGAAGGTGGGTGACTCCCGCGAGTTCGAGAGCCTTTTCTACAGCCTCGTGGTCTTCTTCCGTTTTCGACTCGAAAAATCCGCGATGCGGGTACCGCCCGTGATACGCGAGGTTTTCTACGGTCAGGTTTCCGGGCGACTCGTTCTCTTGAGAGAGCAAGCCGAGTTTTCGGGCCAGCGTTTTGGTTCCGAGTGAGTGTACGTCCTCGCCATCGAGCTGTACGACTCCCGATTCGGGGTGGAGTTCCCGCGACATCGCCTTGAGAAGCGTGCTTTTCCCGCTTCCATTCGGCCCGACAAGGGCCGTGATTTCGCCCGCCGGGACGACGATGGATTCACATTCGACGATGATACCCGAGTTGGGATAGCCGATTTCCAAATCGACTCCGCGAAGTTCGCTCGCGTTTTCGGGGTTCTGCTCTCCGCCAGCGTCCATTTCTTTCCGTTCTGCGACCATTCCACCGTCGGTCTGTCGCTCGTCGTCGGTTGTTCGTTCGCTCATGGTTCGATTTCCTCCATGTGTTTTCGGACGAGATTCCGCCCGCGCTCCGCTCGTTTCACTCGCTCCGTATCGTCCATCTCCAGTGAGGTGTATTCGCGCTTGAGCCGTTCTTTCATTCGCTTTTTGTCTTCGGGAGTCGCACTTTCGGGCGCGTGCTCGGCGATTAAATCGTCCAACCATTCCCAGTTCGTTCCGCTGTACCGTCCCTCCTCGACAGTCCAATCGTAGTAGTGCTCGGCGGCCTCATCCCAGAGTTCCTCGTCCTCTCGCCGAACGTCGCGGACGAGCGCCAGCGCAGTCCGCGCACCGTCGCCCGCGCTGACGATGGCTTGATGTTCCGCCTCGCCGAGCCATCCCGTGACGTACAGTCCGGAAACGGGTGTTTTCCCGTCGCGTTCGACGGACTCCAACTCCGTTTCGAAATCGGACAGATATTCGTCGTCGTAGACTGACGCGGCGACCAGTCGATTCGGTTCGATTTCTCGACCGTCCTGCGTCGTCACGCGAAACCCGTCGTCGGTTTTCTCGGCGGCGACCACCATCCCGTCCGTGATTTCTGCTCCCGCGAGTTCGGCCTGTTCTCGGCTCATCGCAAGGAACGTCTCCGGCGGAATTCCACCGGGGAAGCCGAGGTAGTTCTCCAGATGCACACACTGACGAATCGCGGCTGTTCCGCCGTCGAATACGAGCGTATCGAGTCCGTACCGGGCGAGAAACACCGCGGCGGAGAGGCCCGACGCACCGCCGCCGACAATGACGACATCCCGGTTCGAAGCCGTTCTTTCGCCCTCCGTCCGTTCTTTTTCCACCATCAGAGTTCACCCAGTTGTTGTCGCTTTCGCATGAGATAGAGGAAGTACGGCCCGCCGACCAGTCCGGTGACGATGCCTACCGGAACCTGAACCGGGTTGAGCGCGAGGCGCGCGCCCACGTCTGCACCGACGACCAGCGCAGGCCCCGCGAACAGACAGCCGATAACCAGTTTTCGGTAGTCGGTTCCGACGACGTTTCGGACGATGTGCGGGACGATGAGGCCGACGAAACTGACGATTCCGGCGACCGAAATGGCGGTGCTCGCGGCGAGAATCGCCAATGTGGAGAGCATGAATCGGACGCGTTCGACCGACATTCCGAGCGACCGGGCGGTTCGTTCGCCGAGCAGGAGGAGGTTCAACTGCCGCGACACGACGAGGGAAATCGGGACGATGAACAGCGTCGGAATCAGGGCGGTTCTAACTTGTTCCCATCCGGTTCCCGTGAGCGACCCGGTCGTCCACGCGAGGGCGGTCTGTACCACGCCGATGTCCTGCGCGAAAAAGAACAGGCCGCGCTGGAACGAGTAGAAAATCGTTCCGACGATGAACCCGGCCAGCACGAGGCGGACGGGACTCGTCCCACCTTTCCAGGCGATTGCGTACACGATCATGAAGGCGACGATGCCGCCCAGTGCGGCGAATATCGGCAGGAACATCGACAGGCCGCTGAAGACGATGAGCGTGAGCAGGACGGCGAAACCAGCGCCGTGGCTCACGCCGAGGATGTACGGACTGGCCAGTTCGTTGCGTGTGACAGCCTGAAAGATGGCTCCCGAGATGGCGAGATTGGCACCGACCAGAATCCCGACGAGGACGCGCGGGAGTCGAAGGCTCCAGACGACGGTGGTTTCACTGCTCAACTCCACAGGAATCTCGTTCCCGAGGAGCAGCGCCAGCAGCACGTCGGGATTTGTTATCACCTTCGGGTCGAACACCGCCCCCCACGCCTGTTCGAGCGACATGCTAAACGCCCCGAAACTCACCTGCACCAGTCCACCAATCACGACGATGGCAGTGCTGGCAATTGCGACTGCCGCCAGTGCCCCGTCGAACGTCTTCGTTACCTCGTTCTCAAAATTCTCGCTCATGTATCCTCTTTTTGTGACTCGGTCGAATCGAGTGCCGCCGGTCGCACTTTGTCGATTTCGAGTCCTCGTTCCTGACTTTAGGTCACCCTAAACGCCGATAAGAGCTTTGGTTTTCCGCACCGCACCCAAATCTGCTTTATTTTCCGTCTTCCGACGCGATACTCTACTCTGTTCAGATTTGTTCGTCTGAAATTATATCTGCCACTTCGCGCTCATCGGTCGGTTGACTTTCGGGGAGTGTTCTCGCTCTTCTCTGTTGTGTAAAATAAGGGTGATTTGTGATATGGGATTGAACGCGAGCGCGATGCCCACCGTGCTCGCGTCGTTCTGCGTGCGATACACTGACTACTGCTTGTTCGTCTTAACCGTTGACGATGTTGACGACCTTCTCGCGGTCGAACAGCTGTTCGGAAATGTCGTACACCTGCTTCGCCGCGCGCTCGGTGACGACGAGGTTCGTGATTGGCCCCTGATAGAGCGGGCCGCCACGGTACACGTCGCCGTTTTTGACCGCCGTGAGTTTGCTCGCCACGTTGTGGTCTTTCATGAACGAGACGACGGTGTTCTGGAACTCCTCTTTTGTCTTCGCTTCGTGACCACGGAAGAGGAGTACGTCGGGGTCGATTTCGAGCAAAGTTTCGTAATCGACCTCGCCGCGGTTTTTGTGGAAGTCACGAACCGACGTGTTTGAAAGTGCGTCTTTGACTTTCAGGCTCCGCCACTGCTTGAAACTCGTCCCCTCGCTGATGAGGTAGGGGAGGAACGCCGTCGGTTCGTTGCCCGACGCCCACATGGTTGCGACTTCGGGGCGGTCGGCTTTGTTCTTCGGAACGACCGAATCGACTTTCGATTGGAACTCTTCGTGGAGCGACGCAAACTGTTCGTATCGGTCAGTTCGCTGGAACACCTGTGCCAACTTCTCGAACGCTTCGTACAGCGTGTAGTACTTGTAATCGTTGTGGAAGTCGTAGCTACGCGAGAAGATGCTGTTCCCGAAGAAGGGTGCGACATCATTGCGAACATCGTCGATGTCACCCTGCTCCCAGTTGAATCGGTTCAACAGGAAGTTCGGGTCAATGATGTGAACGTCGCCGTCCAGTTCGTAGAACAACTCTTTGTTTACGCCGTCCGAAGAAAGGTTGACCATGTCGCTTTTGTCGACGGACACACCCGGAATTTCGTCGTAATACTGGGTGTGGTATCGGCTGGTCAGCCATACTGCTTTCGGCGGTTCAAGTCCGAGCGCGATGCCCATGTCGGCCCAACTGCCGTTGTTGGCGACCCACGTTTCCGGCACCGATTCGAACTCCACTTCGCCGACCGGTTCCATCGACACCGAGTACGGCCCTGACTGGGAAGTCGTGCCGCCACTGCCCGTCCCGTCGTCATCTTCACCGGTTCCGTCGGTACTCGTCTGTGTCTCGTCGCTATCGTCGCCGCCGCCGGTACATCCGGCAAGCAGTGCCGCGCCAGCGACACTGCTTCCCGTGATGAATCGACGTCGAGTGACGGTTTTCGACTCGTCTGCTACCATACTCATGTTTTAGGCTTACCTAAAGATACGTAAAACTTCCCATTTTTCGGCGGGCCTAAAATCTCCTCCCGGCGTGTCTTCGATAATTTTTCGTGTCGCTTGTTGAACTTGACGGCCGAGTTTCAAATACTTGCCCATCGTACCGCGTATCGAGAATGGGGGAGACGACACGATGGGAAACAAAAACGACGGAGAGCGACGACCAGCGACGCGCTCGACGTTCGACAGACGATTTAGAACCATGGGCAGACGACGCTTCGTTTCGACGCTTCTCGGGGCCGGATTCGGTTCGATGGCGGCACTACTCACACCGGACGATATAGAATCTGCAGGGCGCAACGAAGTTCCACTCGTGTACGCGCGCGGGAGCGGCTCCGAACCGCGAACGACGACGGTTTCCGCGGACTGGTTCGAAAACCTCCGCTCGGCTTTCGACGCACACCGCCGACTCGACGTTGCCTCGCTGCCGAGTGTGGTCGGAAGTGCCGTCGTTCCGGGGGAGTTCGGCGGCCGAAACGCCGCGCTCTCGGTTGACGTGACCGGAAGCGAAGCAGGCGGCGCAGTTCCGGAACGCGTCGGCGACGTAGCAGTCGAACTGAACCGCGTCGAATCGAGGAAGACGGACGCGAATCGGAACCGCAGTTCCGATTCGCTCGGGGGAAAACTGGTTCCCGGCGGTATCAAATGCGGCAACCGGAACTCTGCCGGAACGCTCGCACCCGCGATGTACGACGGAACGTCCCCGTTTTTCGCCACCTCAAACCACGTCTTCGGCGGCGATGCGGAACAGCATCGGGGCGAATCGTTCTTCGTCTTCGGCGACGACACCCCGCGGAAAATCGGTGAAGTTCGCAGAGGCTACCAACTCGACGATTTCGTCCGCATCGACCCCGTAAACGGGTTTCACCCGGCGAGCGAGATTCACGGCGTCTCACCGGCCACCGTCGTCGGGCAGTTCACCCGCGAGGGACTCGCCGAACTCAAAGCGCGCGGCGAAAAACTGGAGAAAGTCGCGTATCGGTCGGGCCACTCTACCGGGGCCCTCCACGCCATCGACGGACTGACCTGCGCCTACGGAAAGGTGTGCAAGCGTGGCCAACTGAAATGGGGGTCGCAGTCGGATTTCACCGACGGCGACAGCGGCAGCGTCAACTACCATCCCGACCCGGAAAACCCCGATACTGGCGTTCTGGTCGGCGGGTTCAACAACGCTCGGACGTGGTGGCCCGGCGAGGATTACATCTGGGGAACGTCGGCTTACCACATCACGGCCAACTACGGCTTTACGTTCTCGCCACTGACCGCTGGCTCTCGGTGAACTCCACTTCGACTATCGTTTTTCCGTCGAGTCGTCCGGAGACTGCGTTTGCAAGTCGCTCCGACAACTGCGGATACGGTTCGTTCGTCGGACGACGCACGACGACGGTAATCTGTTGACTGTCGTCGAGGGTTCCCATGTCGTCGAACTCGACCTGTATCTTCACGAGTTCGAGCTGTTGGTACCGCTCTTGTTCGAGTACCGACTGAACCTCTTCGTTGACGGCGTTTTCCGTCTGCATCTGCTTGCTCATCACCAGCCCCGACCCGGAAAACGCGGTGAGCAGGACGGCAACAGCGACGAGGGTCGGAGCCGCCTTTCGGAGCGTCGTTCCTTCGACCGGTCGATAGCCGAGTATCCACAATACGCCACCGCCTGCAGCGTTGATGGAGACGGCGTTCACGACCAACAGGACGAACGCGCCGAGTGCGATGACCGGCGGCCCCCACGCGAGTCCGATTCCGACCGCCGCCGCCGCGGGGATGAGCGCCGCGGCAATCATGACGCCGACGAGCGAAACCGGGAGGGCGGTTGCAAGCCCTAACGCCCCTGCCGCTCCTGCACACAGACCGACCGCCACCGAGAGAAAGCCGGGTGAAATGCGTTGGCTTATCTGATTCACCGTCACCACGTTGAGCGACGGGGGGATGAACTGTGCCGTCTTCAGTGCCCAGCCAAAAATCGTCGCACTGACGATGGCGACGACTAACCCGAGAATTTGGGAACGTAACCCGTCGATAATCATGTGTCGGTCGTTCAGTACGAGGCCGACGCTCGCCGTCATCGCCGACCCGACTTGCGGGGCGATAACCATCGACCCGACGACGATTGCCGGCGAATCGAGCAGGAGTCCGGCGGTTGCGACGATTGCCGACAGCACGGTCATCGCGTAGTAGGTCACCGGACTCGGATTCATCCCGAGCGCTTTCGTGCGGATTTCCTCGGTGGCGATGCTGTCGTCCTCGTCGCCACCCTTGACGAACTTGTCCTCCAGTTCCTGAATGTTCGGCGTCCGTGCCGTTTCCACGCTCCCGATGACGGTGTAATCGTCGGATAGACCGGCCTCCCGAAGGTCAGAGAGCACCCTATCCACGGCCTGTGCCGGGAGTGGAAACTGAACGATTGCCGAGTTGTCGCCGTTGCTCTCCTCGCGCGTGAGGACGTAATCAATACGCTCGTCGTCTAAGACGGAGAGAACGGCGTCCCGGCAGTCGTCCGGAACGAGGACCTGGATGAGACGCATGGCGAAACAACCGAGCGGATGATAAAAACCTCACCGGTCGAAGAATGTTCCAAGCAGTTTCAACTGCGCACGTCGCAGATGTTGGTGAAACGTCGGCGGTGACACGCCGAGTGACGCCGCTACGTCTTCGCCCGTGCTGTTTCGCGGCCATTCGAAAAACCCGGCGAGATAGGCCGTCTCCAACGCCGTCCACTGGCGGTCGGTCAGCGATTCTCCCAACGTTGTCCGAAACTCCGTCACGGTCGGTTCGGGCGTGTCCCGTTCGCGCTGTGCGACGACGTGTACGTCGGGATACATGCCTTGAATCGCCTCGACCATCCCCCGAACGTTCGCGGTCGTCGGGAGTTCGATAAGCGCTCGTGCGCCATTCTCGTCAGCTTCCGCGCTCGCAATCGTTGCACCCCTGTCCGCGAGTGCCGTGACGAACGGCGCTTTTTCGTACCGTAATTCGAGGACGCACTCTGTCTCGGCTTCGTGGAGGATACGACTATCAGTTATCCTGTCGAATTCGGATACCCAGTCGATAACGTCCGAAGATTCTGCGTCCGACACGGTTACGAAGCAGAGGAGCGCCCCGTCCGACGCGAGCGTGTTTCCGAGCAAGTCGAGTTCACATCCCAACTCCTGCGGTAGCTGGACGAAGACGTTGTTCGCATCCGTCGATTCGATTTCCACCTCGACCACGCAGTCGGAAACGAGCGCCTTCCGACTCTCGATTCCAGCAATCGCAAGGCCGATCGTTTCGCCGAGTTCGGCGAGTACCGACTGCTCGCGCTCGTCGAACGCACCGGTTTGATTCGCATGAACGACGAGAACGCCGTAACACGTTTCGTCGTATCGAATCGGGATGGCAGCGAGCGAGCGAAATCCCCTGTCGAGCGACTCCTCGCGCCATGGTTCGAACGCCGGGTCGGTGGCGATGTCCGAGACGACGACGGCGCTCTCCGTTTCCAACGCTTCCGTCGCTGGCCCTCGGAACTCGTCGTCCGGCCTGATGGCCGATTCGAGATACGCTTTGCCGTCCTCGTCCCCGGCGTGTGCAACCGGTTTGACGCTTTTCGCGTTGGCGTCGTACTCGCCGACCCACGTGAACTGATACGGCTCCACCGTCACTAACCGCTCTGCGACCGTCGATTCTATCTCCTCTCGACTCGTCGCCTGCACCAGCGTTCGGTCAACGTCGCGGATGACTGCGTTGATGCGGTTGAGTTCCTCTAACTCTTCGCGGTGCTTCGAAAGCGTCTCTTCGCGCTCGGCTCGGTCGAGTGTCGATTGCACGTTGGCCGCCAGAATCTCCGCGAAATCGTGGACGCGTTCGTCGAGTTCGGTTTCGAGCACCGAACCGACCACGAACACGCCGTGGTCGGCCAGCGGCAGGATGAGTTCCGTTTCGACCGGCGTTTCCGGATTGTACGCCCGCTGTTCGTCTTCTACATCCTCGAAAACGATGGCTTCGCCGGATTCGAACACCGACCACGCAAGCGCTGTTTCATCCTCGGATTTGGGTATCTCGCTTAGTATCTCCTCTGCTTTTCCCGTCACTGCGGCGGGTCGAAGGATGCACTCTTCGGTGTCCACGAGATAGATACCACAGAGCGACAGATCGAGTATCTCGCTCGCCGCCGACACCGCTATCTCGCAGATTTCGTCTTTCGTTTCCGCCCGCATCAGGTCGCGTGTCGCGGAGCGAAGCCTATCGAGGCTTCGCTCGCGTGCGTTTCGCTCCGACACGTCCTTGAAAATCGCGTGGAGAACCTGCTGGTCGCCGAGTTCCGTCACGTTCGAACTGACTTCCACCGGAATTTCAGTTCCGGAGGGGCGGGCGATGTTGATGCCAGTCGCATCCTTCGTGACGCCGCCGCGTTCTGCGTGCTGGTCGAAGATATGTCGATAGAACGCGCGACGCTCGACGGGATGAATTTCCGACTGGTGCATTCCGATTAGTTCGTTTTGTGGCCGTCCGAGCAGAGTTTCGGCGGCCGGATTCGCTTCGATGATGGAACCCGTTTCCGTATCGGCGACGAGAATCGCCTCCGGACTCGTCTCTATCACTTTTCGATACCGTTCGCGTGACTGTTCGAGTTCCGCTTCGACCCGTTTGCGCTTCGAGATGTCGCGGATAACGCCGGTAATCGTTCGCTCGCCGTCGTACCGTCCCTCGCGGAACGACAGTGCAATCGGGATTTCGGCTCCGTTTCTGTGCTGGGCGGTCGTCTCGACGTATCCCCAATCGGTTCGCTGTTCGCCGGTCTCAACGTATCGAGCGAGCGATTCCCGATGAGTCGGTTGCAGTCGTTCCGGTATTAGCTCCGTCAACGGCGACCCGACGAGGTCGTCCGACTCGTAGCCGAAAATCCGTTCGACGCCGTCGTTGGTACATTTGATACTCCCGTCTTCGCCTATCGTGATAATAGCGTCCGGTATTCTGGAAAGCAGCGCCTCTGTGCGTGACTGCCTGTTTTGTGTCCGATACTGGTCGATTGCGCGCTCGATTCGATGTGTTAGCAGTTCCGGGCTGTCGGGTCGAACGCAGTCGGTCGCACCCGCCGAAAGAACGTCAGAGATGACGGTTTCGTCGGCAGTTAGAACGAGAACTGGGAGGTTCGAATCGCGCTCACGAATCGTTTCGAGAGACGACAGCGCATCGTGGTCGGGCAGTGCGTGTTCACAGAGGATACAGTCGGCCGTTTCGAGATTCTCGATAATTTCACGTTTCCCTCTCACTCGCTCGACATGCCCTGACTTCCCTATTTCGACGTGGCTATCACCAACATGAAGGATTCTCGTCTCTGGTTTAGATTCTATCTTAGAGGGCATAATATTAGTACAGCATAGACTGTCTTTATCTTTCGGTCGAACGGGAATCGTTAATACCGGTGCGTGTCAGCCGACAGGTATGAGGCTGGAGGACTACTGGGGCGTGGGACCGAAGACGAGCGACCTGCTCGAAACCAAACTCGGCGTCGAACGGGCGATTCAGGCCATCGAATCGAACACCGTCCGCGTCCTCTCGAACGCAGGCTTGTCGAGAGGTCGGGCGACTCAGATTCTTCGGCAGGCTAACGGCGGCGAGGGAATGGCGGTACTGGCGACGCGGGACACCCGCTCCGTCTACAAATCGCTTCTCGACCTCGCCAGCGACTACGCCGTGACGCCCGACGCTGGCGACCGGATTCGCGTCATGACGCCGGTTCGCTCCTCCGAAGAAGCGTCTGACCGACTCGATTCGGTGATGGACGCCGTCACGTCGTGGAACGTCCTGTCGGACGCCGAGCGCGAATCGGTACTCGCCGCGTTCGAAGAATACGACGGAAGCGAACGAACCGCCGTCGAGACGGCCCTCTCCCTGCAAGCGACCGACACGACCGAGGGCGCGTTCTCTCCCGTCGCGGCAATTGACCGGTCGGCCCTCGACGCCGCGGTCGGTGCCCTCGGCAAACTTGACGATGGCCAAGTCGCCGAAGGTGCGGACGACGAACTCGACCGCCGCCGCGACCAACTGACGGCAGTCGAACGCCTCGAAAGTGATGCGTTAGACGTTCTCGAAGCGGTACAATCCGAAAATGTGCGAAACCCCGACGAGTTCCGCGAGAGCTACGTCGAGTACGTCGCCCGCGAAACCGACATCGAGCCACAGCGCATCCGCGATGCGACCGTCGGGGAGGCCACCGACGCCACGGATTTCGTCGGCGGGTCGCTCCGCGAAATCGTTTCTGAACAGCGAGAGACGGTCGAGGAGCGCGAATCGACAGTCGCAGCGGAACTCGAAACGAAAATCGAGGACGCAAGAGACGCCATCGACGCCGCCGTTTCCGCTGTCAACGACCTCGCTGTCTCGCTCTCGTTGGCTCGATTCGCCGACGAATTTTCGCTCACGCGCCCCGAATTCGTGGACGAGGGGTTCGCCGTCGAAGACGCACGAAATCTGTTTCTCGCAACCGGAAACGGGGACGGGGACGTACAGCCAATCACCTACGGAACGGCGAGCACGGCGTCGCCGGGCCGCCGAAAGGTGATCGAGTTGCCGTCCTGACTGGGGCGAACAGCGGAGGGAAAACCACCCTCCTCGAAACGCTCTGTCAGGTCGCCCTGCTGGCCCAGATGGGATTTCCGGTTCCAGCAGATCGCGCCCAAATCTCGATTTCGGACACCATCGTCTTCCACCGCAGACACGCCAGTTTCAACGCCGGGGTGCTAGAATCCACGCTTCGCAACATCGTCCCACCGCTCACGGACGACGGGCGCACCCTCATGCTCGTGGACGAGTTCGAGGCGATTACGGAACCCGGAAGCGCGGCTAACCTCCTGCACGGCCTCGTCGGCCTGTCGGTAGACCGCGGCGCGCTCGGCGTCTTCGTCACCCACCTCGCGGAGGATTTGAACCCGCTTCCCGACCAAGCCCGAAAGGACGGCATCTTCGCGGAAGGATTGGACGACGACTTAGAACTGCTCGTGGACTACCAGCCCAGATTCGATACCGTCGGCAAATCGACCCCCGAGTTCATCGTTTCGCGTCTCATCGCCTCCGCCAACGACCGCGGCGAACGCGCCGGATACGACGTTCTCGGGCGGGCGGTGGGCGAGGCGGCGGTTCAGCAGACGCTGAGTTCGTGGGCGGAAGAGCAGGAGAAGTAATCGAAAATCAGTTGTCGAACTACTCTCGTTCTCGAAGTCGCTCGCGCTCGTCCGCACGAAACCGATCTTCTACGTCCTCTATCGTCTCGGTTTCCATGAGCCGTTCCAGTTTCCGCTCGAACTGGTCGTCCGTGAGTTCGCCGCTCGCGTATCGGTTCCTGAGGGTTTCGAGGGCGTCCTTGTTCGATTCGGTCGGCTCGTCCGGCCTTTCAGCTTCGTTCGATTTTGCCTCTCCGAGGCCGCCGAATCCGTTCCACCAGTCGGGTTCGTTCCACGACTCGTTCCACCAATCATCGACTTGGTCTTCTTGGTCGAACAGCATGGAGACGATTGGAACGACGACCATGTAGCCGAGGAGCAGGGCATAGAGCCACCAGCCTTGCCCGCTAAGGAGGGCCACGAGCCAGATTCCCGTGACTACCATCGACGTGATTCCCGTCGCGTTTTCGTAGAGTCGTTCACGGGGTGTGTCGCCCATAGGTGTGGGTTTTCGCTACTGGCTATAAAATATCACCTTTGCTATGTTGTCGAGCCCTTCACAACCACAGAGATGGCAGGCCGTTGGCCTGCCCGCCACTATCTCGCCACAAACCTTTACGCCGAAACCCGACGAATCCAAACCCAACGTGCCCGAACTCGAAGACCCTCTCGAAATCGCGGGCGTCGAACTGCCGAACCGCCTCTATCGCGCCCCGCTCCTCGAATGCGCCGGAAACGGCCCGGACGCAGTGGACACCCTGATTCGGGAACTCGAACCCGCGGCGGAGTCGGGTGTCGGCCTCATCTGTCAGGGTGCAACCATCGTTCGCGGGGAGGGCGGCTGTGCCGCACCGGGAATGACGCGGGTTCACGACCCGAAATTCGTTGCGAAACTGGAGCGGCTGACCGACGCTATTCACGACCACGACAGCCGGATTTTTCTCCAGTTGGAACACGGCGGCCTGCGAAGCATGGAGACGTGGCACGCGGGCTTTCGCGCCGAAAATCCCGACCTCCAGCAACTCGCGGTTTCGTGCCCCCCCGCCATCCTGCGGGCGCTTGACCGCGTCGGATTTCTTTCCTACGACGCGCACGTCCTTAGCACCGAAGAGGTGTACAACCTCGCAAAAGATTTCGGTGAAAGCGCGAAGTACGCCATCGACGCGGGCTACGACGGAATCCACATCGCTGGAGCCAACATGGGCATCGTCCAGCAGTTTCTCTCGCCGTTTTACAACCGCAGAACCGACGAATTCGGCGGGTCGCTGGCCGAACGAACGCGATTTCTCGAACTCGTCCACGACGAGATTCGAGAGCGAGTCGGCCCGGCGGTTCCGATTATGACGAAGGTGCCCGCCGAGACGACCGTGCCGCCATTCGTCCGAACGCATCTCTCGCTCGCGGATGGGGTTCGAATCTGCGACCGACTCGCCGATGTCGGATTCGACGCGCTCGTTCCCGTGCAGGCCTCCGTGTTCTGGGACGCGAGCATCGTCCGCGGCGCGTTTCCGGCCCGCGCGTGGCGCGACGAGCGATTCCGCGAGGGCTACGCCGACGCGTTCGGAAGCAAGTGGCGGGCGAGCATGGTTGCCCTGCTGAACTGGCTTCAGTCGAAAAAGTACGATTTCGACCCGGCGTGGAACCGCCCGTTCACCCGTCGGGTGACGGAGCGCGTTTCGGCTCCGGTTCTCGCGGAGGGTGGTATTCGAACCCGGGACGGAATCGATAGGTTGCTCGCAGGAGGTGACTGCGATGCTGTCGGAATGGGCCGTCCGTTTTACGCCGAACCGCGGCTTCCGGCCCGAATTCTCGGGGAGGGGGTTCGGGGAAGTGAGCAGACCGCCGTCGTCTGTGAAAACTGCAACAACTGCACCGTCCCGCAGGCGACTGGTGCCCACGGGGTCTGTCGAACGACGAGCGTTCTCGAAAAACGCGGCGAACTGCGGAAGGCGGGGGTCTACGACGTGGACGAGTCGGGCAATCGCCCGAATCGTCCGAATCGGTAACCCGAGTCGTAACGGGTATTCCGCGGGAGAACCAACCGTGGAGCAGTGACCGACGAGGATTACGGGATTTCGGACGTGTACGACGCCGTTGAGGACATCGGTCGTCCGGTGCTCACCGCCGACGAAGTCGCTCGGGTACTCGACTGCTCGCACGAGGAGGCAAACCGCGTGCTGGAACGATTGGCTGACGAGCGCGAGGTGTCCCGCCTCGACGTGGAACGCGACCCTGTCGTCTGGTTCCCGACCGAATGGGAGCGACTGGCCGACCGGGAGCGAATCGTCGTGTTTCCGAATCGCCGGGAGATCGTCGCCGACCAACCGCGGCAGTTCACCCGGGCGCAACTCTCGCAGTTCGCGCATTTGACGGAGACGACCCGGGAGGGCGGTTACAGCTATCGAATTCGACAAGAAGACATCTGGTCTGCCCCCTACGACTCGCTCGACAACCTACTGCGAACCGTCCGGCAGGTGCTTCCCGAGCAGTCGCCCGACATCGAGCAGTTCGTCGAACAGCAGTGGAAACGCGCGAAACAGTTCCGACTCTACACGCACGAAGACGACTACGTGGTTCTCGAAGCCGCGAGCGACGACCTGATGGGCAACGTCGCACGGCAGAAATTGGACGACAGCCACCTGCGCGCGCCGGTTTCCGACAACGAGAGTTGGGTCGCCGAGGAGAAAGTCGCCGAAGTCAAACGAATCCTGTACGAGGCGGGCTACCCGGTGCAGGACGAACGCGATTTGGAAACCGGCGACGAACTGGCCATCGACTGTTCGCTCTCCCTGCGTGACTATCAGCGCGAATGGGTGGCGGAGTTCATCGACCTGAAATCCGGCGTCCTCGTCGGCCCGCCGGGAAGCGGGAAGACGGTTGCCGCGATGGGCGTTCTGGAAGCCGTTTCGGGGGAAACACTGATTCTGGTTCCGAGCAGGGAACTCGCCGGACAGTGGCGCGACGAACTGCTGGCCCACACGACTCTCTCACCGGAACAAGTCGGCGAGTACCACGGCGGCGAGAAGAACGTTCGCCCCGTGACGATTGCGACCTACCAAACTGCCGGAATGGACAGGCATCGGCAACTGTTCGACCAGCGACGTTGGGGGCTCATCGTCTATGATGAGTGTCAGCATATTCCAAGTAAGGTTTTCCGCCGGAGCGCGAACCTCCAGAGCAAACATCGATTGGGACTGTCAGCCACACCCGTCCGGGAAGATGACAAAGAAAAAGATATTTTCACGCTCATCGGGCCGCCAATCGGCACCGACTGGGACGCGTTGTTCGAGGCGGGATTCGTCGCCGAACCGGAGGTGGAAATCCGGTACGTCGGTTGGGACGACGAAACGTATCACGGCGAGTACGCCAACGCGAGCCAGCGCGGCAAACGCCAGATTGCCGCGTCGAATCCCGCGAAGATGGACGAAATCCGGTTCCTGCTGGAAGAACACCCTACTTCGAAAGCATTGGTGTTCGTGGAGTATCTGGAACAGGGTGAGGAGATTTCAGAGGCTATGGACGTTCCGTTCATCAGTGGCCAGATGCCGCATCCCGAACGCGAGCGCCATCTGCAAGCGTTCCGTGACGGGCGTCTCGACACTCTCGTCATCTCGCGCGTCGGCGACGAAGGAATCGACCTGCCGGATGCCGAACTCGCAATCGTCGCGTCGGGACTCGGCGGGTCGCGGCGGCAGGGTGCCCAACGCGCCGGGCGAACAATGCGCCCCGCCGGACGCGCCCGGATGTACGTGCTGGCGACTCGCGGAACGCGCGAAGAGGAGTTCGCGCGCCAGCAGTTGCGCCATCTCGCGTCGAAGGGAATCCGGATTCAGGAGTCGGTTGCAGAGGAGACGATTTTGGAGGAAAAAGCAGTCGCGGAAGAGTAATCTCGAAACGTCGATTTCACGCCGAAACTGAAGTGTTGGGAGCGACAACTCCGCACATGGCCCGCGAAGTCAGACACACAGAACGGAGTCCACGGATAATCGACGAGGACGACATCGACGAAGAGAAGGGCGACATCGCAATCTGTCTCTGCGGACTGTCCGCCGAATATCCGTTCTGCGACGGGTCACACCGAGCGACCTACGACGAAGAATCGGATACGGTGTACCGATACGGGAACGGCGAGCGCCGGGAAATAGAAGAGCTGGTTTTCGCCGACGAGTAGCCCCTAACTGCACTGAAACAGTTACGCGTCCGAAACGAGTGACCGAACTCGTTTTTCGAGGTCGGCAAGGGGAACCGATTGTGGCGCAGTCGGCGGCGCTGACTGCTCACGGAACCCGGTTCCGGTCGCAATCGCAACGACGTAATCGCCCGTCGAAATCTCGCCCGATTTCGAAAGCTGGCGGATTCCCGCCAATGTGGTCGCAGAGGCGGGTTCGACGCAGATCCCCGCACGGCGGGCGAACTGCTGTTTCGCGTCGAGAATCTCGTTGTCCGAGACGGACAGCACCGCACCGCCCAGTTCACGAACTGCGGCGAGGACGCGGTTACCACTCGGCGGGTCGGAATTGGCAATCGAGTACGCGACGGTTTCACCGCCCTCGATAGAATCGACTTCCTCGGCATCGGCGCGAAATGCCTGTGCAATCGGGTCACAAGCGGCGGCCTGCACGAAATACAGTCGCGGAATCGAGTCGAGCAACTTCGCCTCGCGGAGTTCCCGAAGGGCTTTCCAGATGGCGCTCGCGTGGCCGCCGCTGCTGACCGGCGCGACGATTGCGTCTGGAGCGTTGGGGGAATCGGGTGACTTCGACGAATCCGCCACGAATCGGCCGTGACCGGTCGCAAACGCCTCGCAGATTTCCAGCGCCGTGGTCTTTTGCCCCGCCACGCGATACGGCGTATCGGAGTTGACGAACCGAATGCCCGGCAGTTCCAAACTGTCGTAGTATAGTTTTCCGTACTCCCCTTCGACCTGCACGAGTGTCGGGTCGTACTGGGCGATGTGTCCGAGGCGCTCCGGCGGAATGTCGTCGGGGACGAGGACGAGGCAGTTCACGCCTGCACTGGCCGACATCGCGGACATGCTCATCGCCATGTTTCCGTGCGAGACGGTGCCGACCCAGCCATCTCCGGCTTCCGTTGTCTCCAGCGCGCGGGCGACGCCGACCGCACTACCGCGGTCTTTGAACGTCCCTGTCGGATTGGCGCTCTCGTCTTTGACCCACAACTGACATCCGGCGTAGTCGTCCAATCGTTCGGTTCGAATCAGCGGCGTTCCGCCCGCCGCCAGACCGACGCCCGGTAGCGGTTCCGTCGGAAGCAACTCGCCGTAGCGCCAGAGTCCGGATTCGGGTGGGTTTGATGATTCGTCCGATTCCGTCCACGAAAAATCGCTCGCGTCGGTTTTCAGCCAGAGCGGTTCGCCGCACGCACAGCGCGCGCCGGTTTCCGTCTCCCTGCCGCAGTGATAACAGACGAGGGTCATCGAATCAGTTGCTCGTACTCCCGCTTCGCGCGCGTTGCCCCATCCAGAAGATAATCGGCGTCGATACCGACGACCTGAAAGTCGAACCCGGTTTCGGCCCATCGCTCGACGTCGGTGGGGTCAAGGGCGATGGTTCCGACCGCGGTGTCGGATTCGCCGACGGCGTCCAAAACAGCGGAAATCTCGGTGTCGAGGGAGTCCGTTTCGCCGAACCGACCGAGGGATGCCGAAAGGTCTGCCGGGCCGACGAACAGCGCATCGATGCCGTCCACCGCCGCAATCGAACCGGCGTGTCCGACGCCCTTTGCGGATTCTATCTGCACCATCACGAGGAGGTCGTCGTTCGCGCGTTCGAAGTAGTCACCCATTTCGAGTCCGTACTTCGCGGCTCGTGACCCGGCAACGCCTCGAACCCCTTCCGGCGGATAGCGCGTCGCTTTGACCACTGCGCGGGCCTGTTCCGCCGTTTGGATCATCGGCACGATAACACCGGAAACGCCGGTGTCGAGGACGCGCTTGATTCGGGTCGGGTCGTCGTCCGGTAGGCGGACGACAGGTTGCGTTTCACCGCTCGCCGCGTCTACCGCTCGAACGAGGTTTTCGACGGTTTCGAGCGACATAGACGAGTGTTCCGCGTCGATGACGACGAAATCGAATCCGAGTTCGGCGCTCATTTCTGCGACCGCCGGATGGCCGATTGTCACCCACGTCCCGACGACGGGGTCGCCCGCCCGCACTGCCTGCCTGAGTTCACTCATGGTTCTCCAAACGCTTGGCGGGCAAAAATAGCTATTCGGTCGGCGGTGTGGCTGATTTTTTCGCTCAGTCCGACCCTGTCACGCTGTAGATGACGAACAGGTATCCAATCGTCGAAACGCCGTAGTTCACGGTCAGCAGCACGCGACTGTTTTCGAAATCGTACAGAAACGCGCTGAACGTGGTTGCGATTGCGGCCGCGACGAGAATCGAAAAGCCGATGCAGAGGACGAGCATCGACCGACGATTGGTCTGTAAATACGCCCGCATCGCCAGTCCCACCATGGTAAGACCGGTCGCCGCGAGAACGGCACTGAGTACGATATAGGTGATTTCGATAACTTGCATCTGGTGAGTCGCCCTCGGTATTCGTCACCTACAATTCGGGCAATAGATTTAAATTTATTCAATACCGCAAGTCAGTAACTGGACTGGATGGTTCACCGATAGTTTTGATAGCGCATCGAACTGTTCGACGCACGATGCGCCACTTGCGACGACGCAGTCGTGTGTCACAGCTTCGACAGCAGATTCACCGACTGTGATGCTGAGGTCGTAGTAGTCGGATTTGTAGCCAAAACTTCCGGCCATGCCACAACACTCCACGTCGGTCGTCTCGACCTCGTAGCCGAATCGGGAGAGGACGGCGACGGTGTACGGTTCGAGGCCGAGCGTTCGCGCTTGACAGTGGGCGTGGTAGGTGACTTGCTCTTTGGCTCCGGCTTCGGCATCGGACTCCGAGGCCGAGGCCGAAAGCGCGTCCGGATTGGCACCGTTTTCCAGCAATCCGTAAATATACTCGAACAGTTCGTAGCTGTTCTCGCCGAGACGGTCGAAATCGGACGCGGACAGCAGATTCTCGTAATCCCGTCGGAACATGGCGAGGTCGCTCGGTTCGATGACGACCACGTCCCGATTCGAATCGAGATGCGGCGCAAGTTCGTCCGAAAGTGCCCGAGCGTTGCTTCGCGCCGTTTCGACCATGCCTTGCGAGAGCGGCGCGCGACCGGTCGGCGGCAAAGATGGAATCCGTACCGAAACCCCGAGCGATTCGAGGACTCGCACGGCGACTTTGCCCCGCTCAACGAGAATGTAGTTCGTGTAGGGGTCGGGATACAGAATCGCTTCGCGCTCCACCGATTCCGCGTTCGTCTCTGTTTCCGCATCCACGTGGAGTGGTTCGCGGTCCGCGAACCACTCAACCAGCGTCTCGCGTTGAAACTCCGGCAGTTCCCGTCGTGGGTCGATGCCGAACGCCCACGACAGAAATTGTCGAGTCGCCGTCGAACCGGCGACCCAGTTCGAAACCGGAGCGAAACGACTCCCGAATTTGGCGAGCGTCGAGAAGTTGCCGAACAGTTGCTTTCCCCCGTCGAGAGAGGCGGTTTCGTCGTCCGGCAGGAGTCCGTGGTACACCGAATCGAGATTGTCACTACCATCGCGGTTGATTCGGTCGCGGATGGCAGTGTTTATCCACGGAATATCTATTTCGACCGGACAGGCGTTCACACAGCGAGAACAGCCGGTGCAGAGGTCGTTGAACTCGCCCGCGCTGTCGAGGCCGTAAACCCCTGCCTCCCATCCGGTTGCGATTCCGCCGGTGTACGTTTCGCCGCCGAAGGCGTGGCCGCCGACGTGCTGGAAGTTCGCACAAGAGTTTGCACAGGCACCACAGCGCACGCAGTACAGCGTCTCGCGGAGGACATCGTCGTCACGCATGGCCATCCGACCGTTGTCCAACAGGACGAGATGGAAATCGCGGTCAGCGTCCGAATCGGTCACCGTTTCGACCGGCGGCGTCAAAAACGACACGTAGGAGGTGATGTCCTGTCCGGTCGCGGAGCGCCCGATGAGTTCCACGAAGGGTTGTAAGTCGCTGATGGTGGGTACCAACTTTTCGACGCCTGCTATTGCGATGTGCGTATCCGGCGCGCTTGCCGTCTTTCTGGCGTTTCCCTCGCTGGTGACGAGCGCAAGCGTTCCGGTTTCCGCGGCGACGAAGTTCGCACCAGTGAGGCCAACGTCAGCAGTGCTGATTTTCTCGCCGAGGTAGTTGCTGGCGAACGCCGTGAGGCCTTCCGCGGTTTCGAGCGGTTCGTCCGGGTCGAAATGGCCGTTGAACAGTCGCGCGATGTCCTCGCGGGAACGGTGAATAGCGGGCGCGACGAGATGCGACGGTGCTTCGTCGGCTACCTGCAAGACGAACTCCCCGAGGTCGGTTTCGTACACGTCGATTCCCGATTCCGCGAGATGGTCGTTGACCTCGATTTCCTCCCCCGTCATCGTCTTGCTCTTGACGAGCAGTTCGGCGTCGGCGTCATCTGCGACTTCCGCAATGTACCGATTCGCATCCTCCGCATCGTCCGCGAGATAGACGGTTCCGCCGTTGGCTTCGACCGATTTCCGCACGGTTTCGACCAATTCCGGCAGGCGCTCGATTGCATCTTCCTTGATGCTTCTGGCTCGGGACTTCAGTTCCTCGTACTGTTCGAGTTCCGCGGTTGACTCGTATCGTCCGTCGTTGAACGTTCGCGTATTTGTTTCGACGCTCCGTCCCTCGGTCGCTAGTAGATTTCGGATGCTGTCGGCTTTGTCCGTCATCGGTCGGAAAGCAGGATAACGTGGACGTTTTTCGGCCCGTGGACGCCGTGAACGAGCGCCCCCATATCGGCGGTTGCGCTCGCTCCGGTTGCGAAGATTGCGCTTCCACCGGATTCTGCAATCGCTTCTAGCCGGTCGAACGCACCGGTCATACCGGGAACCACGTCACTCTCGGCGACGACGGCGACGTGGTGGTTGGGATGAAGGCTAACTCGCTCCTCGCCTGCCGAAGTCGGCTGAATCACGACGGTTCCGTAATCTGCGATTGCGAGGCTGGCGTGCGTGACGCCTGTTTTCGCGTTTTCGAGGGCGTCAACAGTCGAATCGCGTGCGCCGAATCGAGGAATTGAATCGGGGAGCGAAATGCCGTCGAACGGCAGTTCCGTCCCCAGTGCAGGTTCGACGACGGCGTCCGAGAGTGCCCGGCCGAACTCGGCCGTCGTCGTTCGGGTAAATCCGACATCGAGTTCCCGCAGGGAGTCTCGAAAAGTCGAGACGGTGTCGGCAGACATGGCACAACGTGGCGCGTTCTCGAATAAATAGTTACGGGCGATGCAGCGCCTCCGCGACTTTTTCGATGGGATGCGGCGGACGCGTACCGATGTCTTCGAGTTGGGTTCGACAGGACGTGCCGGGCGCGACGACGGTTTCGGCGTCGCTCGCTTCCACCTGTTCGAACAGGATTCGCCCGATTGCCTGCGAGAGGTCGTACTGTTCGGCACGGTAGCCGAAACTCCCCGCCATGCCACAGCATCCCGAATCGAGGGGGGCAACCTCGTATCCTGCTCTGCGGAGCACGCCGACGGCGTGATGGTCGCTTCGAATCGCCTTCTGGTTGCAGTGGCCGTGGTAGGCGAGCGATTCGTCAACCTCCCGAAACCGGATTCCGTCGTCCAGCCGTTTTTTGTCGAGAAATTCACAGACGCTGAAGGTGTTCGCCGCGACCAACTCGACCATCGATTCGGTCACCAAATCGGTGTACTCGTCCTGAAACATCACCACGTCGGAGGGTTCCACGAAGACCACAGACCAGCCGTCTTCGACGCGGTTTTCGAGGGCCGAAACGTTCGTTTCGGCCCGTTCGCGCGCTTTATCGAGGAAGCCTTCCGAATAGGCGGCGCGACCACTTGGTGCGAGATTATTTGGAACTCGGACGTGAACTCCCGCCGCTTCGAGCACGCGAACGGCGGCTTTTCCGGGTTCCGGATAGCTGTAGTTGGTGAACGTGTCCGGAACGAACAGCACTCGCTCGGTGGCGATTTCGCGGGAGATTCGCGGCCCGCGCGATTCAAACCAGTCGGTGAACGTCTCGCGTGTGAATCGCGGGAGGTCGCGCTCCGCGGCGATTCCGAGCGCTTTTTGGGCGAGCAGTCCGGCACCCGGTAGTTTCGTGGCCCAGTTCGAAACCGGCGCGAGCGCGCTTCCGAGGGCGGACGCGCGCTCCGCCTCGGCGAAGAATTTGTCCCGCAAACTCGCACCCTGTTTCCGGTGGCTGGCGTGTTTCACCTCGGCTTTCAGCTTTGCGAGGTCTACTCCGGTCGGACAATCTCGGGCACAGCCCTTACAACCTAAACAGAGGTCTAACACTTCTTCCTGAAATCGGTCGGTGTACAGCTCTTCGGTCGGAATCTCGCCGCTGATGGCGGCCCGGAGGAGGTTCGCCCGCCCGCGCGTGGTCGTCATCTCGTCCTTCATGCCACGGTAGGACGGACACATCGTTTCGCTTCCCGTTTGTCGGCAGGTGCCACAGCCGTTACACAGTTCCACGAGATGCGAGAAGCCGCCTTCGTCGGAGAAATCCTGTACCGTTCTCGGTTCGATGGAGGCGTATTCGGGGCCGTATCGGAGGTTTTTGCGCATATCTGCCTCATCCTTGCGGAACACCACTTTCCCCGGATTCAGCCGCCACTCCGGGTCGAACGCGGTTTTGAGTTCCTTGAACGCCGTCCAAAGCTGTGGCCCGTACAGTTTCGGATTGAATTCGGTTCGGGCGAGTCCGTCCCCGTGCTCGCCCGAAAACGCTCCGTTGTGGGTGAGAACGAGCGACGTCACGTCCTCCGCGATGGAGTGCATCGTCTCGATTCCGTCCTCGTCTTTCAGATTCAGAATCGGTCGAATATGGAGCGTTCCGCTTCCGGCGTGGGCGAAGTAAGCCGCCGTGGTGCCGTGGTCTTCTAGAATCGCCATGAACTCGCGGACGTACTCGGCCAACTCTTCGGGCGGCACCGAGGCGTCTTCGATGAAGGGGTAGGGTTTCGGGTCGCCGTCCATGCTCATCAGGAGCGGAATCGCGGCTTTACGGAGTTTCCAGAGGCGCGCTTGGTCGTCGTCCGAATAGGCTTCCAGCACGTCGAAGGCGTCTCCGGCGTGGACGAAATGCGCGTTCGTCTCCGCGATGGCCTCCTCGAAATCCGAGTGCAGTTCGGAGTCGAACTCAAGCATCAATCCCGCTTCCGCCGTTTCCGGAATCGGTTCGGCGTACTCCGCAAATTCGGTCGATTCGCGGGCCAGTCGAAACACCTCGTCGTCCATCAACTCGACTGCGCTCACGTCGAAATCGAGCGCGTCGGGAACCGCCGACAGCGCCGAAACGAGGTCGTCGTAGCAGTAGAGCGCGAGCGCGGTTTGTTCGGGCCGCGTCACCAAATCCAGCGCCGCGCGGACGACGACGCCAAGCGTGCCTTCCGCTCCGACGAACAGTGCAGAGAGGTTGATGTACGTCTCGCCGTCGCGCTCGGACACGACTTTGTGGAGGTTGTATCCGCTGACTGAGCGTTTCAGCGTCGGATAGCGTGATTCGATTTCGTCCTCGTTTTCCGAAACCAGCTTTCGGACGGTTCGGTACAGTTCGGCTTCCTTGTCGTCTTTGCCGACGATTTCGTCCCACTCCGCGCCACCGACCTCGATTTCGCGCGTGTGAATCAGCGACCCGTCAGCCAGTACCACCTCCAGCTCCGCGGTGTAGGCGTTGGTGATGCCGTATCGAACGGAGTGCGCCCCGGTCGAGTTGTTGCCGATACCGCCGCCGATTGTCGCCCGGTTCGAGGACGCGGGGTCGGGTGCGAACTTCAGTCCCCATCGGTGGAGGTGGTCGTCCAAATCGTCTTGCACGACGCCGGGTTCGACGGTGGCCCGTTTCGAATCCGGGTCAACGTCGAGGATTTCGTCCATGTCGCGCGAAAAGTCGAGAACGACACACCCCGGGCCGACCGACTGTCCCGCGAGCGACGACCCGGCACCGCGCGGGAGAATCGGCGTGTCGAACTCCGCGGCGATTCGAACTGCGGCCTGTACGTCCTCGATGCAGGTTGGAAAGACGACGCCGACAGGTCGGGCTTGGTAGATACTCCCGTCGGTGGCGTAGAGTATCTGCGTGTACTCGTCGAAGCGAACGTCGCCATCGACGGCAGAGCGGAGGTCTGACGCGAGTTCGGGGCGTTCGTCTGCGGGGTCGTGGCCGAGCGACTCTCGGTGCGTTTCGAAGTCGGGATTTTCGTCCCGTGTTGCCATGGTAGACAAAACCATACATGGCGACATAAATCCGATGCAGATTCCGAGGTCGAAAATTTAAAAAGATATATCTGACTGTTGCCGGAGTGATTTTCACAGATTTGCTCGCCCTGTCGGTGTCGGACAGTCGTAGTCGTGGTGTCACCGGACGACGCAATCCAAATTTCGCGTGGTTTCCACGCGAGATGTGACGGTCGGGAAACTATCTTCGCAGTTTGGATAGAGCGGGAAAATATCGTTTGAACAACAATTTTAGCTGCCAGAGAAGACGGGAGAATCGGACATATAAATCGCAAGCAAGCGGTCTGGTGCCCTCTGTTTGGCCATCACTCTTTTGTCTATTGCATGAATCTGTAGTATTAGGGAGAACCATGCACGACCTGACTGGTTTCCAGCGAGACTTGCTGTACGTCATCGCTGGACTAGACGAACCTCACGGACTCGCTATCAAAGAAGAACTCGAAGCCTACTACGAGAAAGAGATTCATCACGGGCGACTATACCCGAATCTCGATTCGCTCGTGGATAAAGGACTGGTGGAGAAAGGCCAGCGCGACCGCCGAACGAACTACTACACGCTCACGCGTCGCGGCGCACGAGAAATCGAAGCGCGCCGGGAGTGGGAAGAACAGTACGTCGGCGAAGACGTGTCCCAAACGCAGACCGTTTAGGGGGACAGTGCGGTGCCGAGAACGGCGGCGTTTAACGCTCTCACGTTGCCGAACACCGGATTTGCCTCGTCGAGCACGTAGCTATCGCCGGATTCTACGAGTATACCGAGATTTGCGAGTCGTTCGACGTGCATCCACACCGATTTTCTGGACAACCCAACGAGTTCGTGGAGGTCGTCCTGTGTGATTTTTTCGTCCATCTCCATCGAGAGCAGTGCGTCCAACATCAGGCGAACCGCCTCCGGACTTGCGATGTCGTGGAAACCGTCTTCCGAACCGTGTTCGTCCGCAGTGACGCGCAGACGCTCCGCAGTCTGGGCAACGACGCTTTCTGCGTTCGGACGGTAGGCATCGTCTTCTTCCCGAAATACGTCGAGCGCGACGAGGTATTCCAAGCTCTGTTCGACAGTTTCCTCGCTCTGGTCGAGTTCGTGTGCGAGTTCCTCCGCCTCCCACTCGCCGCCGGTCGCGGCGGCGAGACGAACCAGTTCGCGGGTGGCGGTGTCGCGGGTCAAAAAGAGCCATCCGGAAGGATACGTTAGTCGTGCCTCTCGAATGCCGTCTTCGTCTGCGAGTTCCCACATCTCGTCTCGGTTGTGGGCAGTGCGGAGAGTCCAATCGTGGGCATCTGCGTGAAGCGCCATTGGTTTTCATCTATGCGTAAAGGTATTTAATGTTGTACTCCTGCACCTGCGTCAGGTCGATGTCGATTCGCACGAAACAGTCCACGAAATCCCCGAACAGTCGGAGAGGCGGTGATACATGGCGAGTAACCCCGCAGAGCGCGTGTCGGGAAGTACGTGCAGTTCGACTGACTCGTACCTGACAACGACGCGAAACGTCGTGTCTCGGTCGTGATCGCGGACGAGATACATCGGTACCGGCAGGTCGAACCAGTCGCCGTAGGTGTACGGTTCGGATTCCAGTACGTCCTGTACGACCGCGGTCAGGCGCTCTTCCGAGCAGTCCGAACCGGGCGACAGGCGAAAGATAGTCTCCCCCTCGTAGCGGACGCCGCCGCCGCGCGGATACGTCCGTCGCGGGCGGTGCGGAATCGAAAACGATGGGTCGCTATCGTCTACCATCTTCACGAAATATGCCGTCATCGGTTAAATAGTTCAGCCACGGGAGCGAACGAAAATCGCGGCTCCCGAGACGAGTAGTACCGCGACGACGTGTCCGACGAGGGCGAAGACGAGCAGGTCGTAGCCCCACACGAACGGAACGAGGACGAGTTGAAGCAGAGAGAATCCGATGACGAGCGCATCGACTGCCCGAAGATGCGCGCGAGTTTCGCCGTCGGTCGGATGCCGAACTGCGATCCAGAACCCGGTGACGCTGGCCCACCACGCGGTTCCGATTCGGTAGCAGACGTCCCAGAGGACGAGCAAGGTGAGAACCACCGCCGGAATCGGCGGTTCGGTTCCGAGCACCGATTCGAACAGTG
Source organism: Haladaptatus cibarius D43 (assembly GCF_000710615.1). Lineage (NCBI taxonomy): Archaea > Methanobacteriati > Methanobacteriota > Halobacteria > Halobacteriales > Haladaptataceae > Haladaptatus > Haladaptatus cibarius. The sequence goes on from NZ_JDTH01000006.1 coordinate 27,861, forward strand.
GCGTCCCGCCCTGCCGCGGATTGTAGACGAACAGGTAGGTAACCAGTCCGATGTAGGACAGCAGGCCGAGAACCACCTCGATGCTCGACCCGAACAGCAGTTTTCGGTAGGCGGCGGGCGTCGAAAGCGTTCGAATCCGCCGCGCAATCGTGAGCATCAGCGCGCTTCCGGCAGTGGCGATGACGACCGCCGCAGTTCCGGCGAGGAAACCACTCCAGAGGTCGTAGCGCCACACGAGGAGTAAGAGTAGTCCTTCGAAAAGAACGAACTGAACGGTCAGCGCGAGCCAATCGGGAAGCGTCACGCCCGGAATCGCGTCCACGATGCTCTCGTACGTCCACTGATACGGCCCGCGCTCCGCTTGGCTCATTCCATCCGCCGGATTCGTCTGCTCTATCCGATTCGTCCGGCTCATGAGACCGCTTGTCTGACTGCTTCCTCGAATGGAGTCAGTTCGACTGGGACGATGGAGCGAATCCGATCGTCTTCGACCACAGTGCGCGTTTTCAGGCCGAGGATGAGCGGATGGGCGACGTCTTTCGGCACGTCCGTCACGAGGTCAACCCAGTAGGCGGACAGCTTCGGTGTCAGGACGGGAACCGGAACCATCGTCGCTTTCTTGTCGAGGATTTCGCCCGTCGTCAGCACCATCTCGCCGTAGGTTAGCACGTCCGGGCCGCCGATTTCGAACGTCTCGCCAGCCGCATCTGAACTGTCGAGCACGCCGACCAGGTACGCGACGACATCGTCGATGGCGATTGGTTGACACTCGGTTCTGACCCACTGCGGGGTAATCATCAGCGGGAGACGCTCCGCCAACTGCTGGACGATTCGAAAACTCACGCTATCGTCCCCGATGATGATGGCCGCCCGAAGGACGGTGAGGTCGTAATCACCGTTTGCGAGGATATGCTCCACCTCGCGCCGTGATTTGAGATGGTCGGAGAGCGTCGCTCGCTCGCCACCGAGGCCGCTGAGGTAGACGACGCGCGAAACGTTCGTTCCGCGCGCCGCGTCCACGAAGTTTCTGGCCGCGTTGCGGTCTTGCTGCATGAAATCACCATCTTCGCCCATCGAGTGGACGAGGTAGTACGCGGCATCGATTCCGTCGAAAATTCCGTCGAGACTGTCTCGGTCGTTCAAATCACCCTCTACTACCGAAACCCCGTCTGGCGGGTCGTAAGACGAGGCGTCACGAACCAGTGCGGTCACGGCGTTGCCGTCTGCGAGGAGTTCGGGGACGAGGTGGCGGCCGACGAATCCAGTCGCCCCGGCGACGAGTACCGTCATTATCCACAGTGGGTTCGCTATCGTCCAAAAGCTATCGGGCAACCCGTGAGGTTATGGCTTGGGAGTGTGATATTTTCGTATGGATTGGCTCTTCGTCGTCGCCGTTGCGCTCCTCCTCGCTGGCGTCCTTGGAAGCATCCTGCCGCTTCTCCCGGCGGTTCCGCTGTCGCTCGCCGGAATCTACGCTTACTGGTGGGGAACTGTCTTTTCCGAACCCGGCCTCCTGTTCGTCGCCGGAGCGACGATTGTGGGTGTTATCGCATTCGTCGGAGAGCATACCGCGAGCGCCGTTTCGGCCAAAGCGAGTGGTGGGTCACTCTGGAGCGCGCTCGCCGCAGGTATCGTGGGAGTGGCCGCGCTCCTGACTACCGGCCCGGTCGGAATGGTCATCGGTGTCGCACTCGCTACGTTCGCAGTCGAGTTCTATCGCACACAGGACGCGAAAAAAGGCGCGAAAACCGCAACCTACGCGGTGGCTGGACTGCTTGCGTCGGCGGTGTTCCAACTGCTGGTTACGGGGTCGTTGCTCGTCGGATTCGTCGTTGCAGTGTTAGTTTGAGGTCGATTGTTACTGATTGACCATGTTTTTGTCGATTGGTCACGTTCCTGTGGAATATGCGCGTAACTCCCGCCCTGCTGGTTGCCTTCCTCGTCGTCTGCTCGGGTTGTATGGGCCTCGGAATAAACTCGGACGGGCCGATGCAGTCTCCCGACCAATCCGGCGACCAGTCGGCGACAGCAGGAACTGCGACGCAAGAAACGACCAACGCGGAGGAGAACGTCTCCGCTTCGTTCGTGACGAACGGCGAGCGAACGAACGTGACGCTGGAAGTGGCAAACTCGCCCGACGAACGCTCGCAAGGATTGATGCATCGTGAGTCTCTGCCGGAAAATCACGGCATGGTGTTCGTCTTTGATGAGGCACAGCCACAGACGTTCTGGATGAAAAACACGCCGCTCCCGCTCGACATCATCTTCATTTCGGCGGACGGCACCGTCATCAACGTCGAACAGGCAGACCCACAACCGAACGCGAGCGATTTGGAACTCGACCGTTATTCGAGCGACGAACCCGCAAAATACGTGGTCGAGATGCGTCAAGGATTCGCAAACCGGGAGGGAATCGAATCGGGAACGACGTTCGTCTTCGATGGGGAGCGTCCGACGACCGAAAACTGAGCTATCGAACTGTCTGCTGAAAGTCGAATTTATTTTCTTCAATCTAATTGGTGATTCAGAACTGTTACCCCATCGCACGGCGTACAGAACGCAGAGATGAACGGAATGGAGATTCGACCCGCGAACGAGGGGGATTTCGGCGCGATTCGGCGAATCGCACACCGAGCATGGGACGAAGCCTACGACGACATCCTAGACGAGGACATCATTACAGAAACCGTGTCGTCGTGGTACTCGAACGAATCGCTTTCCGACGCGCTCGACAGGCCCGGAACGGCGTTTCTCGTTGCAGTCACGGACGACGAACTCGTCGGATTCTGTCACGCCGTGTTCTACGAGGACGAAGGCGACGTACTCCGACTCTACGTAGACCCGGACGACTGGGGAAACGGGGTGGGAACCGCATTACACGAGCGCCTCCGCGAGGACTTCAACGACTTCAACACGAAACGGATGAACGCTATGGTGCTCGCGGACAACGACATCGGCAACGAGTTTTACAAACGATTGGGCTTCGAGAAAACCGACGAGGCATCGGTCGAACTCGGTGGCAAAGAGTACGCCGAGAACGTCTACACCTACGCATTCTAAGCATCGCACGACGAATCGAGAACACAAAGCATATACATTATCCCCGACAATTCGCTGATACCTCGGGTAGGGGTACACGAGGTTTTCTTTCGGACTACACGGCTAGCGACTGCTTCGCTCTCGTTCGACTGACAACTACTGTTCCGACCAGTCGTCCTCGAACAGTTGGTACGCACTAGCGAGATTGAACAGCAGGCCACGCTTTTTTGCCCCGTCATCGAGCGCCTGTGCCGTCGCGTGAACGACCTGCGAGTACTGTATCGTCGCTTCACTCACTTCTGCATGGTCGGAACCGAACTCTTCTTCGGTGAACGCGGCGCGAATCGCGGCGCGTTGATACTGTTCGACCAGTTCGAACAGTTGCCAGTACTCCATTCCGTCCCGGCGCGCGTCCACCATCGCGGAGAGCAGACGGCGCTCGAACCGTGACTCCGGAGATTCCGGCAGTTCCTCGTCGCCCACCCCCAGCGCGGTCAGAATGTCGTCCGTGTCATCCACACCCATGTTCGAAAACTGTGAGGTCACTTCCTTTATTATTTTGGGTGAACGACTCCCGATCGGTCAGCAAAAAGTTACGAGAGGTCTTGGAACGCGCCGACGAAATCGTCGTGGTCGGAGAGCGTTTCCCGTGCGCCATCGACGGAGTTACGAAGCGTTTCGACCTCCGATTGAAGTCTTCGATATTCGTCGTTGTCGGCGAGTTCGTCCGCTGTCTTTTCGGTTTCGAGCACTGCCTTCTTCGAAACCAAAGAGAAGTACTGCTGCATCTGGTCGTCGTATTCGACGCGCGTGAGCATCCCCTCGACGGTCGTGTAGAGGTCGTCTTTGGAAACCGGTTTGACGAGGTAGTCGTCGAACCCCATCTCGATGATGTCGAAGTCGGGTTTGACAGCAGTGACCATCACGACGCGGGAACGCAAATCGCGGCTGCGGAGTTCTGCGAGCACTTCGTCGCCGGACAGACCGGGCATCCGTCGGTCGAGGAGAACGACGTTCACCTCGTCGTCGAGTAGGTCTAGCGCCTCGTGCCCTTCGTAGGCCCGTCGAACATCGAAGGAAACCTCTAGCCACGTCGCATAGAGGTCCGTCACGTCTTTCTCGTCATCGACGACGAGAATCGTTGGTTCGTCAACAGCCATAGTTGATCACAGGTGTCCAAGTTTTTCCAGCGGGGACAGTTTGTTAATGAATCATTCGCCATAGCATCTTTATATCTTGTGGTTACGGAATCCGAGAATAGCTAAATATATTTCGTCGCTTGTGTATATTCTATACGAATATCTCTCACCGAAATAAATAACTAGTTCGGGTTCGAAGTGGGGAACGGAATGTCGAAAACCAGTGGTCGTTTTTGCCGGACGCTCCGGCAGTAACACAACCCCCGAAGAACGATTCGAACGACTTCTCGAACTGCCACCGAGTGCGAAACTCGTCTACCGGGTTCTCCAGGAGAACGCGCCCCAGACCCAGCGACAGGTGCGCGAAGAGGCACTCCTGCCCGCCCGAACGACGCGAGATGCACTGACGAAACTCAAACAACAGGAACTCGTCGCGGAACGACTGTACGTTCCCGACGCGCGAAAGCGCCTCTACGACCCCCTTCCGACGGCTCGACCGGACGACGCCACGGAGTAGCGGTTCGCTTCGAACGAAGCGAACCGCGCCACATCGAACCGCACTACACCGCACCACAGTGTACTCAACGTGCGATTCAGCGTCCTCAAACGATGACTGCTCATTTTTATACCGTAATCGTGCAAAACAGCGACAGGAAACAATAGCGCAACAACTGCTATTTCACGTCGAATCCCCGCAAGAACACGAAAACGCACCGTGTCGGTGCGCAACCTGACTGGGCCTCGGTGACTCGCGCCAACCGCCACCCACTGAAAACTGTACACAACTACCACTATTCGTCATTCGGATTTACTATGCAAGCACGTTATATATGAGACGCAGCGATTCCGCCGACCGCTTCATAATCGGTCGTCGCGTGTACTGTATATAGCACAATGCCGTCGGACGAACAACCGTGGTTGCGAAAGCGACGACCGCGTATCGACCCCCCGTCTCATCGGACGGACCACGACCAGTCGAGCCAGTACGCTCAACTGCAGACCGAACTGGAAACCCTTCGACAGCGTCTCGCCGAAACGGAGGCCAGATTGGCATCGCTCGAAGCGGAGTGTGAACGTCGAGAACGACTCGTCAGAGCGTGTTCGATGTGCGGGCGCGTCAGTACTCGACCGGGGCCGGGAGCAGTCTGTCCGCACTGTGAGCACGGAACGCTTCATCGCGTGTGAGGACGAACTACCGCCAACGGCGGGAGTTCGCCGCACAATAGAGGGCTTCCTACCGTGTCCCCGAAAGACCGCTGACGTTCTGCTGGAGTCGAATCGTCGCCGTCAGCAAGAACGCGCCGATCATCACGAGGAAGACGTTTTCGATGCTCCGAATCACGAGCAACTCCACTCCGAGAAGAACATCCAACGCGAGGCCGAGCAGCCCGGAGCAGACGAGCACCGGAAGCAGATGTCTGCGGAGCGTATCGACCGAACTTTTTCGAACCACTGACTCGAACGGCGGACTTCTCATCGAATCTGAGGAAACCGTTATGCGATAACAGGTGGTTGCTAGCATGAGACATGAAAAAGCTCATCAACGACCCATCCGCCGTGGTTGACGAGATGCTTGACGGAATGCTTTCCGCGCACCCGGACGAACTCCGGCGACTGCCGGACACGAACGTTCTCGTCCGAAAAGACGCTCCCGTTTCGGACAAAGTCGCGGTCGTCAGCGGTGGCGGAAGTGGCCACGAACCGACCCACGCCGGATACCTTGGGCCGGGAATGCTGGACGGGGCGGCGGCAGGCGAGGTGTTCACCTCGCCGACCGCCGACGAAATCAGCGAGATGATTCAAGCCTGCGATTCCGGAAAAGGGGTCTTGAACGTCGTCAAAAACTACGAGGGCGACGTGATGAACTTCGAAACCGCGGGCGAATTGGCCGAGATGGAATCCGACGTGGAGGTCGCCGAAGTCGTCGTCAACGACGACGTGGCGGTCGAGGACTCGCTCTACACCTCGGGACGACGCGGCGTCTGCGGCACGATTTTGGTTCACAAAGTCGCGGGCGCGATGGCCGACAGCGGCGAAGATTTGGACGAGGTACAGCGCGTCGCGGAGAAAGTAATCGACAACGTGGCGACGATGGGAACCGCCCTGACTTCCTGTATCACGCCCGAAAAAGGTGAACCGACCTTCGACCTCGCGGAGGACGAAATCGAACTCGGCATCGGCATCCACGGTGAACCCGGCGTCGAACGCGTCGAAATGATGTCGGCGGACGAGATTACGGAACGACTGACTGAACAGGTGTTGGACGACCTCTCGCCCGACTCCGGCGCGGAAGTCCTCACCATCGTCAACGGAATGGGCGGCACGCTGCTTTCCGAACTGTACATCGTGAACCGCAAACTCCAGTCGATGATGGACGAGCGCGATTTGACGACGTGGGACGCGTGGGTCGGCGACTACATGACCTCGCTCGACATGCAGGGCTGTTCGGTGACGGTGTTGGTGCTGGACGACGAACTGAAGGCGTTGTTGTCGCATCCGGCCGAAACGCCAGCGTTGACGGTGTCGTAGGGGTCGAGAGAGCGACTTTTTGTTCAGTATTGGATAGAAAGCAGACGTGCCGAAATACGGTAAAAATAATAAATGTATTACCTGATGTTCTCTCATGCTCCTATTTGGGCCAGTTCAAAATAGTTCTGAATTATTCCTCATTTATGTCCTATTGGGTATCTTTTCACTACTAACCATCCTATTTTGGGGAAAATTAGCACTTTTGCTCGCCGCTGTCCCCGGGTGATATCGAGAAGGAAAAGAAAGCGCGAGAAGTTCAGCAGACGAGGAAAACGACGAATAATCTGTGTACTTCGCCCGGTGAAATTTCCACATGGTTGTCAGTATCGTCTACCCTCCCGGGAGAAATCTTTACCCCTCCCGCCGCGTGCTACCACACCATAGATGGGAACCACCGAGCAAGAAGCAGTCCGCGCGGCAATCGAACGCATCGCAGACCGGATGGCCGACGAAAAGGAGTACCTGACCGACCTCGACTCCGCCATCGGCGACGCAGACCACGGAGCGAACATGAACCGCGGCTTTCGGGCGGTTCACGAAAAAATCGAGGGGATGGACGACGCGCCGCCCGCCGAACTCGTCAAAACGGTCGGGATAACCCTCGTCTCCGAAGTCGGCGGGGCCGCTGGGCCGCTGTACGGCGGGTCGTTCATGACCGCCAGCGCGGAACTCGAAGACGGAGTCACGGCGGAATCGAGCGTGGCGTTCGCCGAGGCGTTTCTGGAAAAAGTGAAAGACCGGGGCGACGCACCCGTCGGCGCGAAAACGATGGTCGATGCCATCACGCCCGCGGTTCACACCTATAAGAAATCCATCGAGGAAGACGACCTCGAACCGGTAGAAGCGCTGACGAAAGCGGTTGACGCCTGCGAGCGCGGCGTGAACTTCACGACGCCGATTCGGGCGACGAAAGGGAGAGCCTCCTATCTGGGTTGGCGCTCCGTCGGCCACCAAGACCCCGGCGCGACGAGCACGCTGTTCATCGTGGAAGCGATTCGGGAAACCGCGGTCGAGTATCTGGGCGACGGCGACCTCGAACCGGATGCCACCTCGCCGACGGTGCCGGACGAAGCGCCCGCGGAAGCGAAGGACGATGAGGAAGCGGGAGGAGCGGAGGAGAAAAACGAAACGCAGGAGGACGCATAGATGGTCGGACTCGTCGTCGTTTCACACAGCGAGCGCGCCGCCGAGGGAATCCGAGAAATCGCCGCCGAAATGGCTGGCGACACGCAAATCGAAGCGGTCGGTGGCGACGGAGACGGCGGCATCGGAACCAACGCGACGGACATTCAGGAGACGATTGACTCGATTTCCGATGGAGAAGCAGCCGTATTGGTTGACCTCGGAAGCGCGGTGATGAACGCCGAACTCGCCATCGAGATGTCGGACAACGACGCGAAAATCGCGGACGCGCCGGTTCTGGAGGGCGCGGTCAACGCCGCTGTTTCGGCAACCAGTCCCAAAGCGACCCTCGATTCCGTGCTGGAAGCGGCGGAGGAAGCGGGCGAGATTTCGAAGGTGTAGAAAATGGATGATATTAAATTCTATGGTAAGACATCTCGATAGAGAAGGGATCTCCAATATCTTACCAAGATTTTTGTCACATAAACGACCATCTGTATTCAATGAAGAGGTTTGGAGCCAAAGACGAACTTCTCGAACGCTCACTCGATATTGATGCTGAGGAGTTTGAACACTTGAGTAAGATTCTCGTTGAGCAGGTAGAGCGAACGAACGAAATAGAACTGACTCCTTTTCATGGTGACGGAGGTATCGACATCCGCGGTTCCATTGGACAAGATTTCTACTGGGCTCGCTTCGGCGTGCAAGTCAAGCAATATACGAGGAATGTAGGGAGTCCATCAATGCGAAGTTTCGTTGGTGCGCTCCGTTCTCACAACTATCAATTCGGGAGCTTCATCACTTCATCTGAGTTCAACTCGGGTGCAGTAGAAGTGGCGGAGGGAGAGTTATCCCACCCGATTAAGCTTATCGACCGTGACCGACTGACCGAAATAATGCTGAACCATGAACTGGGTGTAGTTCACATCGGTGATGAGTACGAAATCGATGAAGATTTCTGGGACTTGTTCGGTACTTCAACTGGCGACAATCTCGTAAAATCGGATGCGGTTCCACAGGCAGATTCCTTTGATGTCATCGAACTCGTGATGCAAGGACTTGATGAGGGGTATCGGTTCAAATATGAACTTTTGGAATACATGAAGGCTAAGACAGGAAAGGACTGGACACCGCGACAAGCAGATTACTATCCACAGGCGGCATGGGCGCTTGGGTATGTTCACAAGAATACAGAGGGAGAGTATGATGGTCGTCAGATGCGGCAGTGGAGCTTAACTCGAGACGGCGAGGAATACCTGACGTACTTGCGGGATGGTGACGAAGATATTGCCAGAGAAAGTCTGCTGAAACATATCCAGAAAGCAGATATCATTCAGAGCGTGTTGGAACGTCTACGTGAAGAGAGTCCGCTCTCACACGACGAACTTGGTGAGATAATCGAAAAAGAGAGTGAACTGAACGACACGACCGCTAATCGCCGACGTGGTACTGTTGGTAAATGGCTCAATGTGCTCCCCGAAGTTCGGCAATCTCGTGACGGTCAAACATACAAATACGAATATCTTGCGAAAAACATGAGCGACTACTGAGGTTACGTTTGACCGGTATCGGTCTCTACGAATTGGTCAAGGTAGGCGGTTTTCTCACGTCGATTGTCTTCGGGTACGTTGGTTACGATAATTTCGCCGACCTTTCCTCGCCCTTCGCCGTCGGAGTTTATGTGGCGTTTCGCACCGACATCGTGGACTCGAAACTCGTCGAGATACTGGTACAGATCTCGCATCGGGGGAGAATTGGAGACAACGACATGAGCGCCGATTTCGTTTAACTCGACTGCGACCTCGCTGAGTCGTTCTTGTTCCTCTGTATCGAACTCCTTCGAGGAATACTCCACGAAGCTCGATGTATGACTGACTGGCTCGTATGGAGGATCGAAGTACACGAGGTCGTCTTCGGTAGCGTGGTCAAGAACATACGAGAAGTCCCCATAGTAGATCCCTATGTCTGCTAAGGCCCGAGATGCGTTCATGATTCGAGAGGCCTGTACCCAATCTGCGCTGGAATGGCGGCCAATTGGAACGTTAAACTCGCCACTGTTGTTTTCCCTGTAAAGACCATTATAGCACGTACGGTTGAGATACATGAGGAGTGCGGCTTCTTCTACCTCATCATACTCTTCTCCGTTTGGTCTCCGGTTGTATAGTTCGCGCTGTTGGTAGTAGTACTGGTCAACTTCCTTTCCTTTGCGGTTCGCCTTCGAAAACTTACGGTTAGGGTCTGGATCGGATTCTGGGCCGTCAAATTCTTCCAGCACCTCGATAAGTGCATTCGGTGAGTCACGAACGACGCGATAGAATGACATCAGTCGTTCGTTTATGTCATTTATTGTACCACTGCTGTGTGGCCCTGTTTTGAAAAAGAGCGCACCCCCACCGAAAAAAGGCTCGTGGTAGGCGTCTACATCAGACTCAGGCGGAAAGCACGCACGTATTTCGTGTAGTATTTGGCGCTTCCCGCCTGCCCATTTGAGAACCGGCTCAGCCATCTTACTGAAGATTGTTTCTCCAAGCCCTATAAACGTCCCCCAACCGTTTCGAAAGTAGAAATCCCACACTCCATGAGATGAGTGCGAGCAGACCGATAGCTGCTAGAACTTTCCGATCTACAATTGGTGTGTTATGTCATGACTCTCTAATTTCGCACGTAACTGTTAACAAGTCAGTCTTCATCCAAAATGGGTAGAGGGGGGTTGAAGAACTTGCTCTTCTTTCGGTTCACTATTAGTCAGTACCATCTACTAATATTCAAATCTAAAGAATATATCCCATCTCTACTTTTCCACCTTCCTCACCTCCTCTCGCGTTTCGACTGACAGCACCTGCTCCGCAAGTTCTTCTGCCTCCTTCGAATCCGTTTCTCGAACCCGACTTTTTACCTCCGGCACAGTCACGGCGCTCATGCTCAACTCATCCAGTCCAAAGCCGACCAGCAGTTCCGTCAGGTCTGGGTCACCGGCCATCTCGCCGCACATGCCGACCCACGCGCCGCCGTCGTGGCCAGCGGAAATCGTCCGGTGAATCGCCCGCAAAACCGGCGGGTGAAGCGGGTCGTGCAGATCTGCGACCTGCTCGTTCTCGCGGGAAGCCGCCATCACGTACTGCGTGAGGTCGTTGGTTCCGATGCTGAGGAAATCGACTCGTTCGGCGAGCGACTCCGCCATGAACACAGACCCCGGCGTCTCTATCATCACGCCGAGTTCCGGAACCTCGTACTCGATTCCATCCTCGTCCAACGCTTTTGCAACCTGCTCGACGCGGGCGAGTGCGGCGTCGAGTTCTTCGACGTGGGAGACGAGCGGAAACATCACGGCGAGGTTTCCCTCTGTCCCGGCGCGGAGCAGTGCGCGGAGTTGCGTTTCGAACAGGTCGGCGTCGGTTCCGAGCGAGCGCCGAATCCCGCGGTCGCCCAAAAACGGGTTGTCTTCTTCGGGCGTGTCGAGGTACGAAATCGGTTTGTCCCCCCCGATGTCGAGGGTTCGGACGATGACTCGCTCGTTTGAGAAGGTAGACAATGCTTCGACGTATGCGTCGTACTGTTCGTCCTCGTCCGGCGGAGATTCCCGGTCGAGGAACAGAAATTCGGTTCGAAAGAGACCGATGCCGTCTGCGCCCGCTTCGTTCGCCGGGTCGAGTTCGGCGAGGGTGCCGACGTTCGCTGCGACTTCGATTTCGTTCCCGTCTCGGGTTCCGACGTGGTCTGTGATGATTTCGGCTTTTTCGTCGCCTGCTCGTTCTCGGGCAGATTCGTCCGGGTCGATGACCACGAGGCCGTCCGTTCCATCGACCAGCACAGGTCGCCCTTCGGCGATCTGCGCCAGTTCATCGCCGACGCCGACCACGGCGGGAATTCCGAGCGACCGGGCGAAAATCGCGGCGTGCGAGGTTCGTCCGCCGAACACAGTTGCGAATCCGGCGACTGTTTCGGGGTCGAGTTGCGCCGTGTCGCTCGGCCCGAGTCGTTCCGCGAGGAGGATTGTGCCATCAGGAAGGTCGCTGAGGTCGGTGCGGTCGCGGTCGGTCAGAATCCGCAGCAGTCGGTCGCGGATGTCCCGAAGGTCGTCCGCTCGTTCGGCCGTTCGGCCCTCCAACCCTTCGAATTTCGCTATCGGGTCTTCGAACGCCTGTCGAACCGCGTGGGGTGCCGGAAGTCCGTTTTCGATGGCGGTTTCGACGCCCCCGCTAATCGCGGGGTCGTCGAGAAACGCCTTGTGCGCGTCGAAAATTTCTGCTTCGTCGTCGCCGACACGCTCACGCGCTCGCTCGCGCTCGGCGTCTAGTTCCTCGTGGGCGCGTTCGCACGCCGATTCGAACCGCTCTAGTTCGGCGTCGGTATCGACGGTTTTCGGGTCGGGGAGGTCGGACAAATCCGCCGTTCCGCGATACCAAATCACGTTCCCGACTCCGGTTCGGGGCGTCACGCCGACCCCCGATAGTTCGACGGACTCGGCGCTCACGACTCACCCTCCGGCGTCGTGAGAACGTCTTCCAGTGCATCGAGGGCCGATTCCGCGTCCTTTCCCTCGGCGACGAGGTGAACCTCGTCGCCCTGCCGAGCGTCGAGGGTCGTGACGGAAATCATGCTTCCTGCGTTTACCGGGCCGTTTTCCTCGGTGGCGACCGTAATCTCGGCGTCGAACTCGCCCGCGGTGGTGACGAACTTCGCCGCGGGTCGAGCGTGGAGGCCGTCTTCTGGGACGATGGTTACTGTTCGCTCCATGTGGTCTGCTGTGGGTTGAACGGGAACCCGCTTCAGGCTATCGCCGGTTCGAAGTCGGGTTCGACTACTCACCTTTCCAGCGTTTCAGCCCCCACTGTGCTCGCGTGTAGCCGAGCGCGAACAGCACCGTTCCGACCAGCATGAGCGACCCGCCCAGCATCGAATTTTGAACCGGCGCGCTCGGGTCGGAGATGGCAACCAGCATCATTCCAGTTACGAGGACGACGAGTCCGGCAAGCGTTATCGGGTCGAGAAACACCAGTCGAAGGTAGTCGCCGATAGACCCTTTCGACCTTTTTGACCCCTTTGTTTCGTCGGAATCGGACACGGTTGACACCTAACTCCCTCCCGCCGGTCGTTCCTGTTCTTCGTCGTGAACTGCCGGTTCTTCAGGTTCGATATCCTGCTCTTCGAGTTTCTTGACGTATCGCCGTGTCAGCAGGTCGTATAGACCACCGCCGATGATGCCGCCGACGGTCGTGGACGTGGCCGGGAGCCACCATCCGCCGCGCGGGCCGGGGAAGGCGATTTCACCCCATCCGGCGAGATACCCGAAGATTCGTGGACCGAGGTCGCGGGCGGGATTCAGTGCGGCCATACTCACTGGCGCTTCGTACTGCACCAGTGCGGCGACGAGCAGACCGATGAGGGCCGCCGCGAGGCCGGGCGTCGCTCGCGTTCCCATCGGATTCCAGTCGTCCACGAGCGCGAAGATGACCGCGACGAGGATGGCCGTGATGACCACTTCGCTGAAGAACGCTTGCGGAAATGAGACGAGGAACGCTGCCTCTTGAAGCGTCTGGAAATCGCCAACTTTCACGCCTGCGAACACCGGGTTCGGGAAGAACGTCCAGAGGGTCATCCCCGTGATGGAACTGCCCGGTTCGCCACGAACCACGTTGTTCGCCTGACTGAACTGCTGGTAGTAGCCAGACCACGTCACGAACAGCGTCGCGGCGGCGAGAAATGCTCCTGTAGTCTGGGCAACGACGTAGCCTGGAACGTGTTTCCACGGGAAATCGCGCCAGACGGCGTTGGCAATCGTCACCGCCGGGTTGATGTGGCCCTCCGAAACGCCGCCGACCCAGTACACCGCGAACATCACGCCGAATCCCCACAGCACGGCCACGCCGAATAGGTCGAATCCACCCGTCAGCACGGAAACGACGACTGCGCCGTCCCCGAGCAGAATGAGGATGAAGGTTCCGACGAGTTCGTTTACGTATTTCGCTCGCCAGTACTCTTCTGCCATCTCACCCACCTCCTTCCTGCGCCCAGTCGAGAGAACGCTCCACGGCATCGACCCAGCGCTCGTGTTTCCTGTCCGCTTCCTCGCTCGCCATCGACGATTCGAACTCGCGGTCAACCTGCCAGTTGTCCCGGAGGTCGTCCACCGAATCCCAATAGCCGACCGCGAGTCCGGCGGCGTAGGCCGACCCGAGCGCGGTCGTCTCGTCTACGACCGGGCGGACGATGTCCGCCCCCAAAATGTCGGCTTGGAGTTGACAGAGGAAGTTGTTCTTCACCGCGCCGCCATCGACTTTCAGCGACTCGACTTCGATGCCGCTATCGGCTTCCATCGCCTCCGCCACGTCTCGGGTTTGATACGCGACGCTTTCGAGCGTCGCCCGGACGAGATGCTCTTTTCTGGTTCCACGGGTCATCCCCACGACGATGCCGCGAGCGCGTTGGTTCCAATGTGGCGCGCCCAATCCCGTGAATGCAGGAACCATGTACACCCCATCCGTCGAATCGACGCTTCTGGCCATCGACTCGGTTTCCGCCGCGTCGTCGATGAATCCGACATCGACCAACCACTCGATAGCCGCGCCCGTGACAAAAATCGAGCCTTCCAGCGCGTACTGTACCGGTTGTCCGGAACGCTGGAAGCCAACGGTCGTGAGCAGGCCGTGTTCGCTCTCGACCGCTTCCTCGCCCGTATTGAGCAGGAAGAAACTTCCCGTCCCGTAGGTGTTTTTCGCATCCCCTTCGTCGAAGCAGGTCTGCCCGAACAGGGCGGCCTGCTGGTCGCCGAAGGCACCCGCAACCGGAACGTCCGCACCGAGGAATCCTTCGGCGTCTGTCGAACCATACGTATCGTCGTCACTCGATGGCCGAACCTCCGGAAGCATTTCTACCGGAACGCCGAACTCCTCGCAGAGTTCGGCATCCCAGTCCATCTCGTGAATGTCGAACAGCATCGTGCGCGAGGCGTTCGTCACGTCCGTGATGTGCTCTCCTGTCAAATTGTAGATGAGCCACGAGTCAATGGTGCCGAACAGGATTTCACCTTCTTCCGCCCGTTCACGGATGTCCTGCGGTCGCGCGCGCTGGAGTTTTATCGGGTCGGCGTTGTCGAGCAACCATTCGGCTTTCGTCGCCGAGAAGTAGGCGTCCGGTTCGAGGCCGGTTTTCGACCGAACCATCTCGACTTTGCCTTCGTCCTCGATTTGCTCCACTCGGTCTGTGGTTCGCCTGTCCTGCCAGACGATGGCGTTGTGGACTGGTCTGCCGGAATCTTTGTCCCACAACAGCGTCGTCTCGCGCTGGTTGGTGATGCCGATTGCTTCTAACTGGTCAGCGGAGCAATCGGCGTCCGAAAGCGCGCTCGTGACGACGTCCTGTGTGTTCTCCCAGATTTCGAGCGGGTCGTGTTCGACCCAGCCCGGTTCCGGATAGTTCTGTTCGTGTTTCTCGTAGGCGCTGGCGACGACCCGACCGTCG
This sequence comes from Haladaptatus cibarius D43, assembly GCF_000710615.1. Classification (NCBI taxonomy): domain Archaea; kingdom Methanobacteriati; phylum Methanobacteriota; class Halobacteria; order Halobacteriales; family Haladaptataceae; genus Haladaptatus; species Haladaptatus cibarius. Next base: position 43,151 of record NZ_JDTH01000006.1, read on the forward strand.
TGGTCGAACAGCATGAACCGCGTGCCGGTCGTTCCTTGGTCTATCGCGCCGACGTATGTGTCCGTCATTGTTCCCCCATTCAGTGTGCCGGTTTTCCCCCCTCCCCGCACACCTCGTCAGACACACGGCACGAAGAATAATTAGTTTTCCCACCAATTTCGCCGGATTAGCTCGCGTCGGCGATTCGGTCGTACTGTTCCGCCGAAAGCTCAATATCGGCGGCACCGACGTTTTCTTCCAACTGCTCCGTCGTTCGTGCCCCGACGATTGGAATGCAGGAAAAGTCGCGCTGTTGGACGAGCCATCGAAGCGCGACCTGTGCGGGCGTCGCATCGAGCTCGTCCGCGATGGACTGGATTTCGTCCAACACCTGCCAGCCATCCTCGGACATGTAGTAGTCCTCGAATCGGTCGGTGATGTCGCCGCGAGAGCCTTCCGGAACCTCGCCGTCGCGGTCGTATTTCCCGGTCAGGAACCCGCCCGCCAGTGGCGAATACGGGCAGACCGCGATGTCTTGGTCGGCACAGACGTCGAGATAATCCTCCACGTCACCACCCGCCGCGGCGTGATACATCGGCTGGGTCACGTCGAACCGTGCGAAATCGTTCACGTCGCTCTCCCAGAGCGCCTTGGTCAACTGCCACGCCGCCATCGAACTCGCGCCCAAATAGTTCACCTTTCCATCCTCTACGAGGCCGTTCAGGGTCGAAAGCGTCTCCTCGATTGGCGTTTCCTCGTCCCACCGGTGGATGTAGTACAGGTCGAGGTAGTCGGTTCCGAGTCGGTCGAGTGTCCCCTGAATCTGTTTTTGGATGTGCTTGCGCGAGAGGCCGCGTCCGTTCGGGTTGTCGCTGTCGAACGGGAAGTAGACCTTCGAGGCGATGACGAAGTCCTCGCGGTCGTAGTCCGCGAGCCAATCGCCTATCCACTCTTCGCTGGTTCCGTTCGGGTCGCCGTAGACGTTCGCGGTGTCGATGAAGTTGATGCCGTTTTCCCACGCTGTATCGAGCAAATCGTGGGCCGTCTTGCGGTCGGTTTCGACCGTGCCGTTGGATTCCTTGGCGAATCGCCACGTACCGAAACAGAGTTCCGAGACTTTCGTACCGGTTGCACCGAGTGTTCTGTACTCCATGCACGGGAGTCGTCGGGAAGGGAGGTAAAAGTCGGGAAAGCGGTGAGATGTGGCCTCGTGTTTTTCCGCTATCCTGAATATTCCTTCCGCAGAACCACGTCATCACTCGCATTCCGAACGGTAATCGTATCGTCGCCGTTGTTCCAAACCGCACCATCAGACCCCCAGTACAGTTCGGATTCCGAATCAGAACCACTTCCGGTGTAGAGCGTGACCCTCGCGCCCGATTCCAGCGAAGTGCCGGACGGAACGCGGTAGGTATGGTCTGCCTCGTCCGAAACCGTCCATCCCGAAATGTCGAGAGCGTCGTTTCCGCTGTTTCGTAGGACGATGTACTCGTCGTTCAGGTTCTCGTGGTCGTTGCCTTCTGCATCGGCGTGAATCTGGGCGATGGTGAGGCCAGTCGTGCCACTACTGCCATCCGTGGTTTGGGAACTACCCGAACCGCCCGAACCATCTCTACACGCCCACAATCCGACTTTCTCCTGCTGAGCCTCCGATTCAGCGGAATAGAATCGCTCGCGCTGTTCGAACTTGCTGTCGTAGACGCGGGCGTAGCCCTGCTTTACCAACTGATAGTTGAACGACTTCCCGTCGTCGCGGATGTACACCAGCAGTCGGTCGTACCTGTCGCGGGGGCCTTCGTTCGGGTCGAAAGAAATCGTCACCTGCTCGTCCGCGAGTTCGCTCCGCGCGAACTCGCTCGCTTTGTGGCCCCAGTCGCGCAGGCAGGTCGCTCCGGATTCGTCGTTCGGGACGCCTTCGAACTCCTCGGGGTCGTTTGCGGTGTGCACCTCGGGTGTGTCCACGCCGAGCAGTCTGGCCGTCTCCTGCGTTCCGTTCCGGTATTCGAACTCCACCGTGTCGCCATCCACGATTCTCGTGATGGTGACCGTCCACGCTTCGCCTGTTGTTTCTCCGGCGCTCTGGTCGCCCGTTTCGCCTGCGGGAGCGTTCGTCTGCGTCGTCGAAGACGGCACAGACGAACAGCCTGCGAGGACGACTGCCGAGACGAGGCACACGACCAAAAGCGACGACTTGAGAGACACGATATTGAAACGGTGCCGTTCCCGATTAAATCTATGTCTTCGTGCGTTTTTCCCCGAGAATCATTTATCTGATTGCACGGCGTTACTGCTTCTATGCGTTCCATTCGCATCGAGCGCGCCATCAGTCGCGCTCGTCACGCCGCAATCGGCGGGGCAATCGGTGGTGGACTCGGAGGACTAATCAACAGCAGAGCGGCGAGTACCGGCGGTGCCATCGGCGCGTTCGTCGGCGCAGTAGTCGGGGAAAAACGTCCGGCCGCACGCGCCAAGTTCGAAATCGCCAAAGAACGAGGACAAAAGCGCGTCGAACGAGTTCGGCGATAACTCGCCGAACTCGGCGGGCAAGGTTGCTGAAAATCGTGTCACACCCGATGCAAATCGAAGTTTCAGTTCTTTTTCTCGCCGATACCGAGGAACGCGAGTGCCGCACCCGCGAGCGCGACGTTTTTCAGGAAGTGATTTTTCTCGTTCTGGCGCTCTTGGCCATCGTGGCTCCAGAAGTCGTGTATCGTCGGGGTGACGCCCGCGAAGAACGCGACGATGGAACTGGCCGCGAGGGCGGGGAATCGCCAGATGCTGATACCGACCCCGCCGAGAAGTAGCAGTCCGTGCGAGGAGACGACAGACTCTTCCGGCATCGGGATTCCCTTCGATTCGGCGTAGCCTGCCTGTGCGTCGATGTCTCTCAGGCCGGAGATAGCAGTGAACACGATAACGCCGCCGTACAGCAGTCTGGCGACCCTGAACGCAGTCGATTTTGAAACGTCATTCTCGGACGTGTCGTCAATTGCTTCGCACATACTCACACGCAGTACACAAACCAAGTTATAGACGACGGCTGCATGATTCGGTTACGCTTGTGTCCCTTGCAGACACAGGTGTTACCGCGACTTTCCCGTGGGGCTATCTCATTTCCACTTGATGGAACAGCCGCGGGAGGGCAAGAACTCAAGCTCCACGTCCTCGCTCGCCAGCACGGATTCGATTGCGTCGTGGATGTGAAACTCGGTGGGTTCGTCGTCGGGGTTCAGTGCGTCGTCCAGTCGGCCGTGATACGCGAGGGTGAACTCATCGGCTCGCGGCTCGTCACCGCTCGCCCGTTCCGAGGCGCGTTGTGCCTCGTGTCCTTCGTTGCGAAGGAGGAACGGGTCGGGGGTACAGACCGCGCCGTAGGCCGTGGCCACTTCCTGTGTCTCGTCGTGGAGGTAAGCGTCGTACTGAAGCGTACCTTCCTCGACCCACTCCTGCATGGCCTCGAAAGAGTCGTCCGGATACTCTTCAGCGTCGTTCGAGTTCACGCCGACGACGGCCACCTCGTCGTACTCCGCCGCGATGTCGTTTAGTAGGTCGAACTTCGCCTGCGCGTAGGGACAGTGATTGCAGGTAAACACCAGCAGAACTGCCTCGTACTCCGTGAAATCGCCGAGGCTGTATGTTTCCCCGTCGGTGCCACGAAGTTCGAAGTTCGGCACCGGGTCGCCGCGCTCGATTTCGGCCTCGGATTCTTTCATTACCATGCCAAGGGATTGCTCACCGAGCCTAAAAATACGTTTTCCCCGGTTCGGCCTTCTTGACCGCTTCGACCGCGACTGTTCGGCCTCGATTATTCGACTTCGATTTCGACGACGTCGTCGTTGTTTTCGAACCCATCGCCCCACGGTTCCTCGGCGAGGTCGTTCAACACCAGTTCGAGGTTGCGCTTGTTCGCCTTCCATACCGCGTCCACGATGCCGCCGACTATCGGAATCGTCCCGCCGACCACGTCGATGGCGATGTTCGCAATCATCCGCAACAGCGTGGTGAACGAGACGCCCAACCACGCCGCTTCGACGACGATGTACAGCGAGAGTCCGGCGCTGATGACGTCGCCGACCCCCGGAAGCGCGCCGAGAATCGGATCGATTCCGACGCGAAAGTCGGTTCCCGGGACGCGAACGAGGTCGTCGAACACTCTCGCAACGGTTCGCATCCGCTCGATTGCGGCCCGATTGACGGTGTCGGGGAGTTCGCCGTCGAAGTCGAACTCGTCCGCTAAATCGTCTCTGTCGGTGTTCATGCAGGCTACTGTTTCCGGAATACAATAAATCCGATGGCGGATGCGTTTCGAATCTCACGACACACGAACTTATACGAGATGCTCCGAAACATAGTGGCATGACTTGGCATCTCGCACCCGATTTTCCCTCCTACGAGGCCGCCAAAAGCGAGTTCTCGTGGGACACTATTCCCGACGACTACAACATCGCTCACGACTTCCTTCGGAAGCACGACGATTTGGACGCCACTGCGCTGGAGCAGTATTATCTCGACGGTCGGCACGAAACCTACTCCTTTCGGGATTTGGACGTTTGCTCCAATCGACTGGCCAACGGTCTGTCCGACCTCGGCGTCGGACGAGGCGACAGAGTCGCCGTCGTGATTCCACAGAACCCCGCGAATCCACTGACCCATCTCGCCTGCTGGAAACTCGGCGCGATTTCGCTCCCCCTCTCGATTCTGTTCGGCGAGGATTCCCTGCGCTATCGACTGAACGACAGCGGAGCAAAAGTGGCCGTCGTGGATTCGTCAGTTCGACCCACGCTCGATACGGTTCGGAAGGACTGTCCCGACTTAGAACACGTCATCGAAGTTGACGGGAGCGATTCCGTCGGCAACGGAATCGCTCCCGAGGGTGGGGATGAAAATCACAGCATCCATAGCAACCACAACAACCACAACAACCACAACAACCACAACAACCACAACAACGACAGCTACGATTTCGGCGAGTTTTGTGCAGGCCGGTCGGAATCGTTCGACATCGTGGAAACGACCCGCGATACGCCTGCGATCATCATCTACACCAGTGGTTCGACCGGGCCGCCGAAGGGTGTCCTGCACACTCACGACCTTTGGCTCGGCCACTGTCCCGCGTTTTACATGTACTTCGAGCGAACTGGTGACCCCGAAAAAACGGCAGAATCGACCGAACCGTCGGTCGTACCCGACGATTCGGTGTACTGGACGCCCGCGGATTGGGCGTGGATAGGCGCGCTGGGAGATGTGCTGTTTCCGGCGTGGCACTACGGCGAAACCGTCGTCGGCTGTCCGATGGGCGGATTCGACGCCGAAACCGCCTACGAACTGCTGGAGCGATTTTCGGTCACCGACACGTTCCTTCCGCCCACTGCGATTCGGATGATGATGGGAGTCGAAAACCCCACGGAAAAATACGAATTGTCGCTCCGAAACATCTGTTCGGGCGGCGAACCGCTCACCCCCGAAATCATCGACTGGGCCGAAACGGAACTAGACGGCGTCTCGGTCAACGAACTCTACGGCCAAACCGAAGCGAACCTTCTCGTTGCCAACTGCGGCGACTGGTTCCCGGTTCGCGCCGGAAGCATGGGAAAGCCGGTTCCGGGCCACGAAATCGCCATCATCGACCCGACTTCCGGCGAGGAGAAAGCAATCGGCGACGTGGGGATGATTGCCGTAAAACGCGACGACGACCCAATCGTTTTCGAGGAGTACTGGAATCAAGCCGAAAAAACAGAGGCCGTAACCCTCGACGACTGGCATCTCACCGGCGACCTCGGCTCCCGCGATTCGGACGGCTACTTCTGGTTCAAATCGCGCGACGACGACGTAATCATCACGAGCGGCTACCGCGTCGGGCCGGGCGAAGTCGAAAGTGCAATTCTGGAACATCCGGACGTAGAACAGGTCGGCGTCGTCGGCGTTCCCGACGACACCCGCGGCGAAATCGTCGCGGCGTTCGTGCAACCAGTCACTTCCCGGGACGAGAACGAAGCCTTTCGGGAGGAAATCCGGACGCTCGTGCGCGACAAGTTGGCCAAATACGAGTATCCTCGAAAAATCGAGTTCGTCGCCGAACTCCCACAAACGACGACCGGCAAGATTCAGCGGCGGAAACTCCGGGAAGATGAGTAATTTAAAACGGTGACGAGAGGTACTCCTTCGGAATCGCGTTTCTGACCGTCACGAGGGGATCAACAACCTGCGATATTTCGAGTCCGCCGACGAGACTCGAAAACAGATGGGCGTCCGTCTCGTCGAATCCGTGTTCGTTCGCGAGCAGGGCAATCGCGTCCTCGTTCGCCAACTGGCAGGCCGATTCGAGGGTTTCCGCGCTCGCAATCGTCTTCCACAAATCCGCGGTTTCGACCACGGGCCGCGAGAGTTCGAAACCGGGGTTCGACAGCACCGTCACCGTGATGTCGATGTCCGTGCTGATTTCCGCGCCGGTTCCGCACATCTCTCCGTCGGCCATCGCCGCCTTCGAATCGCCCATCGCAAGCAGCGCACCCTCCTGAAAAACCGGAAAATACGCCGTCGTTCCGCCGGTCATATCCGTCGTATCGAGATTTCCTCCGTGGTCGTGCGGAACGAGCGTCGTGTACGATTCCTCCGTCGGAGCGACCCCGATGGTACCGATACAAGGCTGAATCGGCACGTCGATGTCATCGAAACGAATCATGTCGCCTTCGACCGGGGTCACTCTGGTTTTCGGTTCTTCGATTTCATCTGATTCCTGTAGGAGGCCGAATCCGGGAATCGTCAGCACTCGCCCCCGGTCTTCGGTGACCCGAACGTCCTCGATTTCGACCTTCAGCACGTCACCGGGTTCTGCCCCCTCCACCGCGATTGGCCCGGTTGCGCCGTTGACTTCGTCGGGAACTTCGTCCACAACGTCGCTATCTTCCTGCACCGCCCCGCCGATGCTATCTATGGTTTCGACGGTTAGCGATTCGCCACTCTCCGCGGTGTACACCGGTTCGAGGGTCGGCGTGAACTCGTAGATGAGACCGTCCGCATCGTAGGCTACTGTCTGTCGTGCCATGGAATACTCTGCCACGCACGATTGCAAAAAACCACGTTTGGGAGACGCTATTGCCGAATCGCTTCCGGTGGCCCGCCAGCCAACCGTTCTCTGTCGTGTGCCTCCTCGAAGTCGAGTTCCGGCCCCTTCGGGACGATTCCTTTCGGATTGATGTCGGTGTGACTTCGGTAGTAGTGTTCTTTGATGTGGTTCATCCGCACCGTTTCAGCGACTCCCGGCAGTTGGTACAACTCCTTCAGGTAGTTCCAGAGGTTCGGGTAGTCTACGATTCGCCGGATGTTGCATTTGAAATGCGTCGCGTACACCGCGTCGAATCGTACCAGCGTGGTGAACATCGCAAAGTCGGCTTCCGTCAGTTTCTCGCCGACCAGATACCGTTGGTCGGCGAGCACGTCCTCCCAATGGTCTAACGCGGCGAACAACTCGGTTACCGCCTTCTCGTAGGCGGATTGGGTGTCGGCGAATCCAGACCGATAGACGCCGTTGTTGATTGGTTCGTAAATCGCATCGATGGTTTCGTCAACCTCGTCGCGGTACGCTTCAGGGTAGAACGTCACGTCTCGCTCCGCCACGTCGTCGAACGCGGTGTCCAGCATCCGCATGATTTCCTCCGATTCGTTGTTGACGATGGTTTCTTTCTTTTTGTCCCACAGCACCGGCACCGTCACGCGACCTGTAAATTCCGGGTCGGCCTCAGTATACACGTCGCGCAGATAGTCCGCTCCGTTCACTGTATCGGCGGTACAGCCCAACCTGTCCGGCGAGAACTCCCAGCCGTCGTCCTGTCTATAGGGGTCAACAACCGACACAGAAATCGCGTCTTCCAGTCCTTTCAGCGTCCTCGTGACGAGTGTCCGATGCGCCCACGGACAGGCGGAGGAGACGTAGAGGTGATAGCGTCCCGATTCTGCCGGAAACTCCGCATCCTCATCCGCTTCGACCCAGTCCCGAAACGACGTAGTCTGGCGCTCGAACTCACCTTCTTCGTTCGTCGTCTCGTAGGCATCCGTCTGCCACTCGCCGTCCACGAGCATTCTCATGGTTCGAAGTAGGGCCGTTTTCGACTTAGCCCTGCGGTTCCCCCACGTTCCTTCCGGGTTCGCTGGTTGCGCTGTAAGGAGCTAGAATCGATTTCAGAGTAGCTATCGGGATGGTACATGTATTCCCATCTGGATATTTTCACACCTACTTAGGTAGCTTTCTGGCTATCTGTCTGGATATCTCTCAGTATATCTTTCTGTATATCTCTCTAGAAATCCAAAAGATTGCGCCGATTTCACCCGAACTCGATGTTCATTGCCTCTCGAGATTTTAGAGCAGATAGAATGCCCCAATACCCACGACTCCCCCACCGAGGATGAGCGTCACTGCCTGTACTCCGCGGACGAACAGCACGAACGTCACGACTGCGAGCGCGGCGGTAAGTGGGTCGATAATTGCCTCCTGTGCCAGCGAGACGGTTGCCCCCAAAATCGCGCCGACGACTGCGGCGTTGATACCGACGAGTGCGGCTCTGACCTGTGGATTGTCGCGCACTCTCGCCACGTGGGGAAACATCGCCACGATGAAAATAAACGAGGGCGCGAACGCCGCAAATGCGGCGACGAATGGCCCGAGAACCCCATCGCTTTCTGCTGAACTGTCCGTCGAATCCTCGACGGAAAGTTCGTGGCTGACTGTACTCGAACACCACGGACAGACAGCATCGCGGAGATTTCCCACCAGTCGGCGCGTCCAGCGGTCGAACGCCCAGAGTCGTTCGTCGAATGAACGTCCCGGCAAGTTCGTTCAGATGGTATTGAAACTGGCCGCTGTCACGCATTCCGACGGCGTCTTTCAGTTCCGTAAACGTCGCCGTCCACTCCGGTGCGTTCCAGAGCGCGAAGAGGATTTCCAGTCGGGTTTCGTTCGCCAGCAGTTGGAAGGCGTCTCGAACGCGTTCGTCGGTTGTCTCACCCGTCGCTGAATCCATCGACTGAACCGACACGGAGAACCGAACAAAAACTACTGATTGGCGTCGGAGACGAACGCCATTCGTGTAATTCCGACAACTGAAACGATTTTCTACGAGCGATTATTACCCCCTGTCTTCCTTGTCGATTACGACCACTACGCTCGATGTCACAACACACCTACTCGTCCATCGATTCGCTCATCATTCGGTTCTACAGCTATCGCGGCCTCACCTCCGGTGGATTCGTCTACCCGATTCTGACGGTGCACGCGCTCGCACAGGGCCTCGACCTCGCTGGTGTCGGCCTCGCCGCCGGGATGTTTTTCGCCGGAACGCTTCTCGGCGAGATTCCGACGGGCTACGTCGGTGACCGAATCGGTCGCCGGAACAGCCTCTTCGTCGGTTCAGTCCTCATCTCCGTCACCCATTTTGGGTTCGCATTCGCCGATTCCTTGGCCGGGTTCGTCTTCTTCTGGGGCTTCTGGGGCTTGGCCGCGACTTTCCGCTCGGGAAGCACGGACGCGTGGCTGTACGACACGTTGACCGACCACGAGGCAACCGAGACGTACACCCGCGTTCGCGGCAGAGCGACCGGCGTCTTCTACGCCTCCGCCGCGATTTCCGCCTTGGTCGGCGGCGCGCTCTACGAAAACTGGTCTGCTCTGCCGTTTCTCCTCGCGGGCGTGCTGACCGCGATTGGCGCGCTGGTCGTCCTGACGCTGCCGGAACCCGCCGCGTCCCGCACAGACCAAGGGTTCTCGCTCAGAGAAGCGCGAACCGCCCTCGTCTCGGTCGTTTCGAACCGAACGGTTCGCTCGTTCGTCATCCTCTCCGGAATCGTCCTCGCGGTGCCGGAAACGGTCGAAGTGTTCGTCCAACCAGTTGCGCTATCTATCGGTTTTCGACCGTCCACACTCGGCCCGCTGTACGCCGGCCTCATGCTCGCCGCGGCAGTTGGTTCCTCGACTGCCGACGCCATCGGCCGTCGAATCGGGGTCGGGCGTTGGTTCGTCGTCGGGCCGACGATGCTTGCCGTCGTCCTCATTCTGGCCAGTTCGGTTCACGCCGTGGCCCTCCCCGTGTTTTTCCTTTCCCGCGGTGCGAATACGGTCACGGACACGCTCGGAAGCACGTTCGTCAACGACCGGGTCGCCTCCCACGGACGAGCGACCACGCTCAGCGGCGTTTCCATGGTTCACGCGCTCGTCTTTCTGGTCGGCAGAACTGCTGGCGGCGCGGTGGCTGACGTCACCTCGCCGCTGGTTGCACTGGCCGGATTCGGCTGTCTCGCCGTCGGGGCCGTCGCGGTCATTCGCGCGACCGCAGACCCGTTTTCGGCGCGTTCGCCCGTTCGACCCGAGCAAGCCGATTGACAACTGGACTGCGTCGTCAAACCGGCGTCGTCTCACTCGCTAGAATTTCCGGAACTGTCGTCGTCGGGCCGCGGAAGCGCGACGAACGACGTTCGCTCGATGCTGAAGGGGTCGTACACCGACTGGTGGCACGGACAGTAAATCTCGTCCGCAGCCCCGAACTTCGCACTGCCGGGGTCGCCCTTGAACAGCGGCACGCAGCAGAAATGCGTGCATTTGTCCATGATGGCGATGAAGCCCTGTTGCGTGCTTGCGCTCAACCACTGATTGTCGTTGGCCGCTTCCTCGATTCGCGTGCTCCGAATGAGTTGGACAGGAATCGTCCCGCTCGCGGGAACGTCCTGCGAGCGCCACGTCGCCACAGCGGGTTTCCCGAGCCCCGATTGACCGATACCGTTGCCCCACGATTCATAGTCCTCGAAATCGCTGACGTTGACGATGGCTCCCCCTTCTACCTCCGACTGCCATTCGTACTGCGACGACGATGCGTAGCGGAAGTAGTTGTCTTGGTCTGCGTTTGGTTCGACGCCGGGATACGTCTGGACGCCGCAGTACTGGAACCACTCCGACGAGTACGTGACGCCGCCGAGTTGCTGTTCGGCGACGGTTATCGTTTGCCCTGCCTGCCGCTGCTGTTGAACCTCCGGCCAGACTCCTTTCACGTCACCGTTGTCCTCGATTTCGACCGGAATTTGTGGCATCGGTCGCGGCGCTGGCCCCGCCGTGTTTTCGACGCCGTAGTATTGAATGATACCTCCGCCTTCACCAGTCGGTGCCGTCGCGGAGTTGAGCGTTGCCACCGTTCCAGTTCCGATACCTGCCAACGCCGCGCTTCCGACGACTCCCTTGACGAAGCGACGACGGGACGTGTCTTCCGGATATTTGTCCGCCTCTGACATCGTGTTGTTCACCCTGCGTGGTTCGTTGTGGAACCCTCGTGTCATCACGAAGGTTTGCGCATCATCAGTTTGCGCATGTTTCACCACGCAATCGTGGAGGCTAGGGATTCACCGCCCTTTGTTATTCGTCGCCCATTCGCTAGTCCGCACCGATTACTCCGAATGTCTATCGAGTAATGTTATATTTCTTGATAATTTCTCCCTCGCCGACTGCGACGACTTTTACTCGGTATGATATTATCCATTACAGATTCACATACCGAAAACGATTAAAACAGTGTTACAACCTCCCCGTCTGGTGATTTCTTCCTTTCACGCCCAATAGAGATATATGCGTGTTACAGTGATATCTATACTAGGGCATGACTCACAGTCCACCAGAGCGAATATCGACGGGCGTGTCTGGACTGGACGAGATACTGCACAGTGGTCTTATTCCAGGACGGAGCTATCTCGTTCGGGGCGACCCGGGAACAGGAAAGACGATTCTCGGAATGAACTATCTCACTGCTGGCGTCGAGGCGGGTGAGACGGTTTTATTCGTCAACTTAGAAGAATCGGAAGAGGACATTCGTTCCAACGCGACAACGTTGGGAATCGACCTTTCGGACGTTCACTTCCTCGATTTGAGTCCGGATTCCGATGTCTTCGTTGACCAACAGTCCTACGATATTTTCTCGCCGAGCGAAGTCGAGCAGGAACCGCTTACCACGGCGATTACGGAGCGTGTCGAATCGATAGAACCCGACCGGGTGTTCATCGACCCGTTGACGAAACTGCGCCACCTCACCTCTGACACCTATCAGTTCCGAAAGCAGGTCATCGCGTTTATGCGCTACCTGAAAGAGCAGGGGGCGACGATACTGCTCACGTCGGAGAGTACGCCGGATTCACCCGACCACGACCTGCAGTATATGACCGATGGCACCATCCAACTCGAACGGCCGGATATGGGTCGCGTCATTTCGGTTCCGAAGTTCCGCGGGTCGTCGATTCGGGAGGGCAAACACTCGATGCGAATCGAGCAGGGCGGTCTCGCCGTCTATCCGGAACTGACGACGAACGGGCACGACCGGGAGTACGTCGCCGAACCGATTCCGTCCGGCGTCACCGAAATCGACAACCTGCTTCACGGCGGTATCGAGCGCGGAACGGTCACGGTGTTGAGCGGGCCGACTGGGGTCGGCAAAACGACCGCCGGAACGCAGTTCATGAAGGAGGCCGCGAGCAGGGGCGAACGCTCGGTCATCTACATGTTCGAAGAAAGTACGGAGACGTTTATGCGGCGGAACGAGGCCATCGACATCCCCGTCGAGGAGATGATGGAACAGGGAGCGCTCGAAGTCGAAGAAGTCGAACCCCTCGACCATTCCGCCATGGAGTTCGCCCGCGAAGTTCGGCGCGAAGTCGAAGAGAACGACACGGACATCGTCATGCTAGACGGTTTGCAGGGGTACAAACTCTCGATTAGCAGTGAGAGCAATGAGATGCTCGTCAGGAAACTCCACACGCTGTCGCGCTATCTCAAGGATATGGGCGTCTCAGTTATTCTCGTGGACGAAATCCAATCCGTTACCGGCGAGTTTCAAGCGACGGAGGCGGGAATCAGCTACCTCGCGGACAACATCGTCTTCCTGCGCCATATCGAAATTTCGGGCGAGATGCGCAAGGCCATCGGCGTGTTGAAAAAGCGGACGAGCGATTTCGAGCGCACGCTCCGCGAGTTCAGAATCACCGACCACGGCCTCGAAGTTGGCGAACCGCTTACCAGGCTTCGAGGCGTTCTGTCGGGCGCGCCGGAGTGGACTGAAGTCGAATCCACACTGGACAATGGAGGATGAATCGCTCGTCCTCGTCCTTAGCAAGAACGAAAAAAACCTCGAACTGCTCGCCGACCTCGTTGACCAAGAAGGATGCACGGCGCGCATCACGACTACGGTCGGGGAGTTCGATGCCGTCCTCCGCGGGGACGAGCGAATCGAAATCGCCGTCCTCGATACCGAGGGGTTCACGGCGGACTTGTGGAAGCGATGTGGCTATCTGCACGAACAAGATATTCCGTCCGTCGTCCTCACCCCATCGACGCCCGCGCACGTTCGACGCGAAGCAATCAGCCGCGGCGTTCGTTCCATCCTCGAAAAGCCGGTCGATACGGCCGACCTGCGGGCGACGATTCGCGGCATGCTGATGCAGTAAACTGAACGCCACTCCATTTTTGAACCACCTTCAATCGTCGGATTGGCTTATATAGTCTGTCCAGTTACACACAATTTCTTACCTGTTTGAAATCTGTCTGTCTAAGTGTACAAACCATATCCCCCGAGCGATGATTTCACGGACACATTCAGACGCCGATTCGACTGACCTGATTTCTGGTCGCACCGTCGTGAGCCTCATCTTCGTCGCCATCATGCTGTTTTCTGCCGTGGCCCCGGCAGTTGCCAGCATTTCGGCGACAGCAAGCGAATCGACGCCAGCGGCGGTGACAGAATCAGCACCACTGACGGCATCGACGCCAACGGCGACCACCGGACAACTGAGCGCCGCTGACGGCACCCCGCTTACCGGCGATTCCGTCTGGTCGTTCGACGGTGGGACACATCGCTACGCGACGACAGACGAAACCGGTTCGTTCAGCCTCGATGGCGACGGGACGGTCGGTTTCTACCAGAAAACTGACAATCACTACTGGCAGCGCGACGGAGTTGCCGACATGTATGCAACCGGTCATGGATCTGAAAACATCGGTGAAATTACCGTCCCGAACGCGCATGTGCTCAACGTGCGTGTTCTCGACACAGATGGAAATCCGGTTTCCGACGTGAGCGTTCGTCTGAGCGACCACGCAGAGGATTCGAACGCATCGGTCGGTATCGTCGGTGAAACGGATGAAAACGGATTCTATCGTGCGGACAGAGCGCCGTTTACCGGCGTCGAAATCGCCGGAAACGTCTCGGTTGCGGTTCGCTCCCCGCCGACGCAAGAGCGATTCGTCCAGCGTCAGTATCGCCGAAATCTGACTGTCACGAACGAACAAACGCTGACGATTCGGTTGGAAGACGGGGAAGAAGCTATCGACGTGACCGGCAGTTTCAGCCGGTTCGACGGAACGCCGACGTCCGGTTCGGTCGATATTCGAACCGAACGCACGTTCGCCGACGGTGAGAATCGTTCGTTTGCACTGGATGATTCCGGCGCACTCGACGCGACGCTTCCATTCAATCAGCAACTGGAAGGGATGACGTTCCACCACGTTTCGTTTGTCCAACCCGACTTTCAGCGTGATGGCGCGCCAGACCTGTTCGCCGTCGATAGAATCGACGGCACGGAATCCGTCGATTTCGACCGGCAACTCCCACAGGCGCACACGACGATGTTCTCCGTTACCGACGACGACGGGACGCCGGTTGCGAACGCGGACGTTACGGTAACCCACCGAAGTCCGACGGGAGCGACGGCGAGCAAAACGTTCCAAACCGACGAAAGCGGGCGACTCGGCGGCGGCAAGTCACCCGGACTCGAACTCACCGGACGTCTGACTATTCGAGTGTCGCCGCCGGACTCCGACCGATTCGTCGGCGGTGCGGTTCGTTCCCTCGACGTTCGTGATTCGACGCACGTCTCGGTTTCGCTTGACGAAGCGCCGCCGGAGTTGTCCGGCCTTTCAACCCCGAATTCGGTCGAACTCGGCGATTCGATTTCGCTCACTGCGGACGCGAGCGGCGCTGTTTCCGAATACCGATGGGATTTCGATAGCGACGGGGTGACCGACGAAACGACCGCGGAACCGACGGTTTCACACAGCTACGCCGAAATCGGCACGTTCTCTCCGACCGTGACGGCGGTTGCCGACGATGGCGTAACCGCGAGTACGAGCGAGACGATTTCGGTGGCGGACACGCGTGCACCGATTGCGAACATCTCCGTCCCGCTGACGATACTCTCCGGCGTTCCGGTCACCTTCTCCGCCGAGGAGACGACCGACGAGGGTGGAATTGCTCGCTACGTTTGGGAGTTCGATGACGGAACGACGAAGGAAACGAACTCACCGACCGTTTCGAACACGTTCGAGACGGTCGGCCCACAAACGCTGCGAGTTACGGCGTATGACGACGCCGGAAATTCCGATTCCGCGGCCCGAACGTTCGAAATCGGAAATTGGAGCGAGGATGGCGGCGGTGCCCCCGGAAACAACAGTAGTGCTGGAAACGGTACTAACGGCGGCGGTGCTGGCGGCGCGGGTGGCGGCGGTGGCGGATTCAGCGAAGCAATCGTCGAAACATCGCACGGCGACGACGGCGTGGCAATCGACGTGTTGAACGGTCGAGACGGCGAAACCGCGTGGGCCGACCTCTCCGGCGAGGAAACGGCCGCCGTCTCGTTCACCGAAGTCGGCATCGAGTTCGACCGAACCGACGCGAACACCGCGATTACGGCGGACGGAAAATCCGTTGATGACGCTTCTGACGCTCCGGAGAACGCTCTCGCACTTCTCGACCTTCGGGAGCGATACGTTCGAACCGGTGACGTGGATTCTGCGACGATTCGGTTCTCTGTTTCGCCCGACGAACTACCGGAGGGGGCGACCCTTTCGGACGTGACCCTCTCCCAACTTCGGGGCGACGAGTGGCACACCGTTCACAGCACGCGGGACGGAGTCGAATTTTCGGCGACCGTTTCTGCCTTCTCGACCATTGCGGTGAGCGTCGCTGGTGAGGGAGCGGAAACGGTACCCGAGTCCGGAACTGGCACCGAAACGAACTCCCCGGACGACCGGCAGTCGAATTCGGCAGAGTCGCGTGCTAACACCAACACCACGAACGCCAGGAAAACGACATCGACAGTGACGACCACGGGAACGGCGGAAACGCAGGACGTGCTTAGCAATGGCCAACCAGGATTCGGATTCGTCGTTGCTCTTCTCGCGCTGGTGGTTCTCGCCCGCGAGAGGCAACGTCTTTAACCCTCTCCTCAAATGGTTCGGCAATGCGAATCGAGAACAGTTTCATTCCCGTCCGCGGGGTGGGCGAGAAGACGGAGCAGAAACTGTGGCAAAACGGTGCAATCGATTGGAACGAGTTCGACCCGTCGCTCGTCGGCAGCGCGACGGGGGACAGAATCGAGTCGTTCATCGCCACGGCGAGCGAGCATCTCGACGACGGCAACTCACGCTATTTCGCGTCCGAATTTCCCAGCGGCGAGAACTGGCGACTGTACGAGAACTTCCGCGAGAACACCTGTTTTTTCGACATCGAAACGACCGGGCTAAGCAAATATTCGAGCGTCGTCACGACCGTCAGTTTGCATCGCGGCGGCGAGACGAAAACGCTGGTTCGAGGTGACGACCTCACGGCGGAGGCCCTTCAGCGCGAATTTTCGGAGTCCGATCTGCTCGTTTCCTTCAACGGCAAGCGGTTCGACCAGCCTTTCTTGGAACACAACTTCGACCTGTCGATGGACGCGCCGCACCTCGATTTGATGTACACCTGCAAACGTCTCGGCCTCTCCGGCGGGCTGAGTGCGGTGGAAAACGAACTCGGCGTCAGCCGCGGCGGCATGGACATCGGCGGGCAGGATGCAGTTCGACTCTGGTATCAGTACGAAGCAGGGGATGAAGCGGCACTGGAGACGCTCGTTCGATACAACCAGTACGACACGCAGAATCTGGAGACGATTTTGGAGACGGTTACCGAGACGCTTCACGACGACGTGTTCGCGTGTCATCTGCCCTGAGCGCAAACGCGGGAAACCCGCGTTTGCGCTCAATACTCCGCAACCGCACGAACCGGCGCACCATCTGCATCTTCTACGGAAAGCGGAAACGCGGTCAATCGAAACTGTCGCGGCAATCCATCGAGGTTGGTCAAATTTTCCAGAATGAGGTGGTCGGTTCCGAGCAGTTTGCGGTGGGCGGGAACTCCTTCGGGTTCCCCTTCAGTTGCGTTTTCCGTCGGCGTCGGGTCAACGTTCAGCGCGTCGATGGCGACGTGGTAGTCGTGGTCTGTACACCATCTTGCGGTTTCGCGGGTCAGATACGGATGGTCGAAATAGTCGTCCGTTCCCCAGTGGGTGTCCCATCCGGTCCGAAAGACGAGCAGGTCGTCGTCGGTCGGTTCTGGAAGGTCGGCGGGGCGAATCGGTTCTCTGGCCACCTTTTGACGGCAATCGACCAGCAGGGCGTCGAAAACGAACGTTTCGATGGAGAACGAATCGAGCGTTCGCCCCTCGGGTTCGGTGTGACACGGCGCATCGACGTGGGTTCCGCTGTGGCTCCCGAGTTCGAGGTTGGTGACCCGATAGCCGTCCGCCTCGTGGGTCGCATGCGGCGTGCAGTTTACGGGTGGGTCGTCGGGGTACACTGTCGCGCCCGAGTCGAGCGAGTGGGAACAATCACGGTACATCCTCGTTCGTCCGAATGGGATGTTGAAATAAAACTGCGCGGTTCGTTCGGGATTTTATAAATTATGGTACGACTACTACTCTCCCGAACTTTCAAGAGTACAGACTCCGGTAGAAATATACCGCTCCACTGAGCAGGTATAGCAACGCCGCGTATGAGTAACATTCAACTGACAAAAATATCGACCGGAACAACGGGGCTTGACGAAATTTTGCGAGGGGGTTTCATCGCAAAACGAAGCTACCTTCTTCGGGGTGACCCGGGAACAGGAAAGACGATTCTCGGAATGAACTATCTCACTGCTGGTGTCGAGTCTGGCGAGACGGTTCTGTTCGTTAATTTGGAGGAATCAGCGGAGGACATTCGGGACAACGCATCGACGCTCGACATCGACCTCTCGGACGTTCACTTCCTCGATTTAAGTCCGGATTCCGACGTGTTCGTTGACGAGCAATCCTACGATATTTTCACACCCAGCGAAGTCGAACAAGAACCGCTCACACAAGCGATTACCGAACGGGTCGAATCCATCGACCCAGACCGGGTGTTCATCGACCCGCTCACCCGACTTCGTCATCTGACGTCGGACGAGTATCAGTTCAGAAAGCAAGTCATCGCGTTCATGCACTACCTGAAAGAGCAGGGTGCGACAGTGCTGTTTACGTCCCAGCACAGCGATGAATCGTCGGACGACGACCTGCAGTATATGACCGACGGCACGATTGAACTGGAAAACTCGACGCACGGACGCACCATCAGCGTCCCGAAATTCCGCGGGTCGTCGGTCAATGAGGGCGACCACGCGATGCGAATCAAAACGGGCGGCCTTGCGGTCTATCCGGAAATATCTCCGACGAACCACTCCCGAACGTTCGAAATCGAATCCGTTTCCTCGGGCGTTCCAGAAGTTGACCAACTGCTTCACGGTGGTCTCGAACGCGGAACCATCAGCATTCTAAGCGGGCCAACTGGGGTCGGCAAGACGACTGTCGGAACGCAGTTCATGAAAGAGGCCGCGGGACGAGGTGAACGCTCGGTCATGTACATGTTCGAGGAAACGTTGGAGACGTTCCGTGAACGGAGCGAAACCATCAACATCCCGGTCAAACGGATGCAAGAACAGGGGGCGCTTGAAGTCGAAGAGATGAAACCGCTCGACCGCTCCGCCACCGAGTTTGCCCACCGCGTTCGGAAAGATGTAGAGGAAAACGACACCAGCATCGTCATGATAGACGGTATCGACGGCTACAAACTCTCGCTTCGGGACGACAACGAACGCGTGTTGGTGCGAAAACTCCACTCGCTCTGCCGATATCTGAAAAACATGGGCGTCACCGTCATCCTCGTGGACGAAATCGACACCATCACCGGCGAGTTCCAAGCCACGGAGGCGGGAATCAGCTATCTCGCGGACAATATCATTTTCCTCCGCCACCTCGAAGTGACGGGCGAGATGCGCAAGGCCATCGGCGTGTTGAAAAAGCGGACGAGCGACTTCGAACGCACGCTTCGCGAGTTCGAAATCACCGAGCATGGACTCAAAGTCGGAGAACCGCTGACCCAACTCAACAGTGTCCTCTCGGGTTCTCCGGAGGTGGCGCAACAGCCATCGGAGTCGTACAATGGGTGAGGCGGCCCTTATCCTCGCACTCGGGAAACAAGAGCGGAACCTCGAACTGCTCGCCGGACTGCTCGAAAACGGTGGTTACGATGTCGAAATTGCGACGAGTATGTCCGAGTTCGACGAATTGCTCTCCGTTCGGGACGACGTGGCACTTGCCGTCCTCGACGTTGACGGCTTTACTGAGGACATCTGGAAGCGCTGTGAGCAACTCAACGACCGCGACATTCCGATGCTCGTCCTCGCCGCACAGATTCCGCCCGCAATGCGCCAGAAGGCGGTCAGCAGGGGGGCACAGACGATTCTCGAAAAGCCGGTGGACAAAGCGGATTTGCAGGCGACGATACGCGGACTGATGGAATACATCCGAATGAACTGAGGTCGGGTGAGGAGACACCGGTGGAGTTGCCGAATTTTTTCGTTTCGAGCGGAACGAGGCCGCGGACGTGCTGATTTCTGTGAAAAAGCGATTTTCGGTGGGGGCAAACCGATGACGAGTAGAGTTTGTCCGGCGACGATTGGGGTGGGGGAGGGCCGAAGCGTCAGCGGGGGGTTCAGGGGGACGGCTGGAGGTTCGGTGGCAGGCTGGACTCCAGTGCAACCGGAGTCCAGCGAGGGCCAAGGGGGAACCAACGCAGTTGGGTATCGTCGGGGCGGACAGGTGGGGGAGGGGATGCTACGTCGTCATCAGTTACTGCTTCGTAGGGTACCTAATTCAGCACTACCACGAAACTACCGACCGTATCAAAACTACACACAGTATCAAAACCATCTATACTATTCTGACTGGCGATTGTTTTCGGGGTAGTTACCCTGCTATAGTTTATGTCGGAATGCACGAAGCACGTCTCGACCCGTTTCGGTCAGCGTGACCTGCTTTTGCCGACCGACTTTCGAGACATCGACGTAGCCATCCTCGGCGAGTGGGTCAACGATGTTGGCGTTCAACAGCGCGAACTTCGCTTTGTCGTTCGCCGGACTGCTCTCCGAGATGAACGACAGATTCGCACTCTCGGCGTAGTCGATGATGTCCTTTTTCTTCGGGGTGTAGACCTCCGTATCCACCTCTTCCAAATAATCCATTACGGCGACTTGGTCGCGCGACGGCGATTCGATGGGATAGGTCGGAAGCACTTCTTCGCCGACGTAGCCGTAGCTCTGTCGTTCGTCTCGGTCTTGATGTGCGTATCCCTCCGGTTGGACGTAGTACGCCGTGGCGTCCGTCGCCATGCAGGCGATGGCCGCGCCGACCGCGGAGAGTTTCGACCCGCTCGAAACGTTCACGCGCACGATGTCGTCTACGTGGTCGGAGACGAGCGTCGTGACGACGCCGAGAACGTCGTAGATGTCGAGCAAATCGACGGCCTCGCTTCGAACGTCGATTCCCTCATCCACCAAAACGGATTTCAGTTCGTCGTGATATGTTGGGCGCTCGCTCGCCGGGCCGTCGTGTTCGAGAAGATAGAGAACATCGACACCGTGTTCTCGGACTGGTTCGACGATTCTGTCGTATTCGTATCCGAGCGGCGCGATGTGAACCTCGTCGATGGATTGCATTACTCGGTCGTTCGCCTCCGACTCGTTAAATCCACTGGATAGTGTGGTTCATTCTGCGCTACTCGTCTTCGTTTCCGAGGAGGAGGGAGAACGCAACGACCGCCACGAGAAGCAGTGCCAGCGCGAGATAGCCACGCCACGTCTCCGTCGGAAGCGAGATGGGGCCGACGAACGAGAGGACGGCAACCGCCAGTCCGACGCCCACGCCAGCGACGAGAAGCACGCCGGTCGCGTGGACGACTTCGCCGCGGCGAGTGTCCGCTTCCCAACCGATTTGGAGGTTGATTTCCGCCGCGTGGTCGCCAACGTCTCGAACTACGAGTGCGGCGGCGACACCGCAGAAGACGACGACCGGTGCCGCCCCGAGTTCTGCCGCGACGAGCGCCGCGATGAATAGGGTCGCTCCGCCGAGCGCGTACCCGCTCGCCGAATCGAGGCTGACCCACGGTTGCACGAACGACACGGCGACGACTTGCAGAACGATAAACGCGAGCAGTATTCCGCCGACGCCAGCGATGAGAACCGATGCCGGGCCGAACTGTTCGACCAGCGCTCCCGGTTCGATGGTTGCGACCGCCGAACCGAACGACGGCACGAGAATCGACCCCGCACCAAGCAGTCCCGCGAGGACGACGACGGCGATACCGCCCGCGGAGAAAGCGATTGCTTGCGGCGGTCTGTCGCCCGCCCACGCGATGACGACGTGTTGAACAGTTCGCACCGCAAGCACTCCCAGTTCGAACAGCAAGAACGCCGCCAACGGGACGTGAAGCACGCCGGAACGCAGAAGGGTGCGAATCACGTCGCCGAATATCGACAGCGAGACGAGAAGCGCCTCGAAAAACGACGGCCCCCACGCCGAGGAGGCGACGATAACCTGCATCCCGAGGAACATCCAGTACGGCGTCGGCACCGTTTCGAGTCGGACATCGAGCGGTTCGAGCACCCGCTTTTTGAGTTTCTTTCCTTCGGTGAGCCACTCGTCCAGTATCGGGACGACCCAGTGGAGGAGTTCGATGACGACCAATCCGGCGACTTGCAAACTGATGAGGCGAGCGAGGTCGCTTGACGTGCTGACCGTGACGGCTATCGTACTGACAACTTCACCGAACGTCCGGAATGCTCCCGCGTGGATTCCCCCGGCGACGACCAGTCCGACGAACAGCACGGCGATGGAGCGCCGGAGCATGAGATAGAGGGGAAACCCGGCGACCGAAGTGAGCGTCGTCGTCGCGTTGAGCGCGACCGCCGTCACGCACAGTCCGAGCAGGAGCGCGAACAGCGGCGGGTTGCCGAACACCGCACTCGCCGTGAGCAACAGCACACCGGAGACGATTGCGATGCTTCCGGCCGCTCGGAACTCGTTCGCCGACGACTGGACGCCGTTCGTGCCGAGCGAGATGCAGAGCGCCCCCGCGAGTCCCATCAAAACGCTAGCGAGATTTCCGGTCACCCAGCCGAGGACGAACACCATGTAAGCGGCAATAACGGTTGCGAGCGCCCCGCCGAACCGGGTCGAACCGTGCGTGGTGTTCATGCCGACCACCTCGCTTGACTCTTCGAAATCGCAGCGGCGAGTGGGTCGTCGGGCGACCAGTCCACAACGCGCAACCCGCCCTTTCGAACCTCACTAAGCCGTTCCCGTCGTGCAAGGTGTGCGACCGACCCGCCGGGGGTTTCGGTCGCCGTCACGTCCGGACAGACGACGGTCACCGCATGACCGTAAGCGTCGAGGCGCTTTGCAGCATCCACGGCTTCGTCGTCGGCCATCGGCGAGAGAAACACCACTTGCGTCTCCGACCCGAGCCGTTTCCGAATTTTCTGCAGTTTGCGTCGTGCCATCTCTTGTTTTCGTTTCGCGCTGAACAGGCCGCTTCCGGACGGAACCGAACTCGGCGTCGGAACGTCTTCCAGTTCCGACCGAACGCGCACGGCCTGTTCTCTGCCGCCACTCGGTGAGAGATACATCTGCTGTTTGCCGTACACCGAAACGCCGACGCGGTTGTTCTCCCGAACGAGTGACGTTGCGATTCGCTTTGCGGCGTACACCGAGAGGTCGATTGCGTCCGGTTCGCCGCTCCGCCGCGCGATGCTGGCCTCCGAGCGAGCATCCACGAGCAGGAGGACGGACGCAGACCGACTTTCGCGGAAGTTCACCGTCGTCAACTCCTGTGTTCGCGCGAACCGCTTCCAATCGATTCGACTCATCGGGTCTGCTGGCTGATACTCCCGCGTCGAATGAAATTCGAGTCCTTCACCGCTCGCGTCGGTCGTAATGTGCCCCGGTGAAGCGGTCGTCTGAGCGCGGAGCGGAACGTCCTCGACGAACGTATCGCAGGTGATGGTCGTCTCGACCGTTCGCTTTTCGCGTTTCTCTTCGGTGCCGCTAATCGACTGGGCAACCAGCGTTGTCGGTTCGAACTCGTGCGCGCCGCGACGAGTCCGAATCGTGTACGAGAACGAAATCTCTTCGTCGGCACCGAGACTCGTTCCGTGGCGGGGCGAGCCATCGACCACGGCCAGTCGTTCCGGAACGCCGTCCACGATTCTGAGGTCGGGAATCGCCGATTCGCCGACGTTGCGGACGGTGAGGGTAACTGTGACTTTTTCGCTCGGGCGCGGCGACCGCTCGCTCACCTCGCGGTCGAGTTCGACCGCGAGCGTCGGCGCGCTGGTTCCGAGTCGGTACGCCGTGTACGCGAATCCGACGACCGACGAGAGGAGGATGGTGGCGTTTCCGGTAACCACACCCGCCGCCCCGGCGAGCAGGGCGACCGTCATTCCGGCGTCGAACTGCGGGCCGCGACTCATCGCGACCCTCCGTCGTCTGTTTCCAACTCGGTAACGGCGCGTTCGGCCCCTCGGTCGAACGTTTCGCCCTGCGTCCAATCGACGATTCTGGTTCGGAGCGGAATATCGGAATGCGGCGCGCCGAGGAAGGAGGCGGCACGCGGGTCGTCCGTCCACGACCCGTCTTTCAACGCCTGCTTCGCGTCGGATTCGCTGTATCCTCGCTCTGTGAGCATCTGAATCGCGGCGTTCCGAACGTGTTTGCGTGCGGTCGCGCGGCGACTGCGGCGCTTTCTGGACGGTAGTTCGAGGTTGCCTTGGAGTTCGAGTGCGTCGTCCACGTCGGCCCCGCTGGTTCGATGTTCGTAGTAGTAGGCGATTTCGGGTTCTCGTCGCGGTTTCCACACTGACTTCTCTTTTTCCGTCACCTCGCCTCTGACCGACCAGAGACCCAACACCCCCGCTACTCCTGCGATGACTATAATCGGCAACGGGGCGGCAATCCAGCCGACCAGCGGCCTGATGATCGACTCCGGAATCGCCCACGGTGCGAAAATCACGACAAAAGCGAGCGAGAGCGAGCCGACGCCGATGCCGAACAGCAGTTGCTCTCGGCTTATCGATTCGGACAGTAGATGGCGGATTCGTTGGCTCGCCCGGCCCAGATGGCGCATCACGCGTCATCACCGTCCCGGAATCGCTCGATTTTATCGAGCGCGGCGCGAGCGATAGTGGTTCGCTCTCCCGACGACGGATAGCTTCCGTATCGAACCTCGCGGAAGGCGTCGGTCAACTGTCGAACGGCGTCGGTCGGGAATCCGCGGTTGATGGCCGTTCGAGCGAACTCCTCCGGCGTTGCGGCCCGGCGATTGCGAACGCGGAGGTGTTCGGTCATGTTCTCCCACGCTTCTTCGATGTCCGGCGGGCCGACTTTTTCGGGTTCCGCCGTCGCGGTGTCCGATTCCGTCTCGGTCGATTCGGGTTCTTTCTTCGACGTTTTGCTCCCGAATTCCGGCAGATTCGGTCGGGAGAAGAGGCTCGGTACCGACAGCAGTCCCGAACCAACCGAGCCAAGAGCGAGGAACGCTCCGCCGAATCCGCGGCCGATGGCGGTGGCTGTCTTGCCGACCGCCGACCCGAATCCGGTCAGTGCGACCGACAGGCCGCTTCCGAACTCGGACAGGAGGGTCGCCGTGTCGTCGACGAATCGAGGGACGGAGGCCGAAAATCCGATAACGAGGCTCATCGTTCGCGCCGGAATCCCGGAGACGAACGCACTGATTGGTTCGCCACTGATCGTGATGGGAATGAGGCCGGAACCGCCGATTTCGAAGGTTCCTCGGCGGAACCCGATTCCGACAAAGAAGGCGGTGAGAACGCCGAGTACGGATAAAACGGCAGTTATCGATTCGAGGACATCGAGTCCACGGGCGGGGTCGTTCTCCGACGACTGCGAACCTCCTGCTGTCGTCGTTTCTCCGTCTTCGTCGGAACTGCTGTCGCTCGATTCATCAGTTTCCGTCGTTGTCGAATCTTTCGACTCGGTAACCGTTTCCTGTTCGTCCGGCAAATCGCTGTCGAACGACCCGCTTCCCGGACTGTAGAAGGGATTTGCATACGATTCACTCGACCCGTCTGCGCGACCGTCGTCCCCCGCACTGGTCGGATACGAACCGAATCCGGTTGCGGGAAACAACGACGCCGCGAAGACGACTGCGAGGACACAGAGGGCAGTGAGGGCGACACGGCGACGCTTGGAGTTCACTAAGTGGGTGGTTATCCGTCATCACAGAAATATCTTGCTTCCTGACTGATCAGAAGTCGGAACCAACATTCATGTATGCTGACCGCGACGAATGAAATACGACATGTCACGCGACCCCGCCCTGACTCGGCGAATCTTCGCCACCCTTTCGCTCGTCCTGCTCGCAGATTTGGCACTCGTCGCCTGCGGTGCGTTCCTCCTTCGCCCGTGGCTCTTCCCCCTCGTCGAAAGCGCGCCCGCCGGTTTAGGATGGCTCGTTCTCGTCTTCCCTGCAACCGTAATTCTCGTCTGGGCGCAACTGCGCTACGCCCGCCGGGAGGCGCTCGCGGAAGTCGATGCGAGCGTCGTCACCGCCGACGAATATCCGAACCTCACCGCCCGAATCCGCCGTCTCGCCAGCGGGACGGACGTTCCGGTTCCGACCGTCGCTGTCACCGAGACCCCCGTCCCGAACGCATTTACGGTCGGTGGGCCGCGAAGCGCGACCATCGTCGTTTCGACCGGACTGCTCGAATCGCTCGGTGAGAACGAACTAGACGCCGTCCTCGCGCACGAACTCGCACACATCAAAAATCGGGATGCGATGGTGATGACGCTCGCGACGTTCGTCCCGTCGCTCGCGGGCGACTACTCCCTGCTCCGCGACCTCGGACTGAGTCAGTCCGCACGATACACGGTGTGGGCCGTCGCGCTCGCCCTGCTTTACGTTCCGAGCGCCACCGTCATCGATGCGCCGCTTTTCAGCCTCCAGTACACTCTGCTGTTCGGCCTGCTCGTCGCGTGTCTCGTCCTGTTCGGCGGCGTCGCACTGGGTATCGTGGCGATGCCGGTCGTCTCGCTCGCCAGTCGTCTCTCACACGACCGGGAGTTCATCGCCGACCGCGCGGGTGCGGTTCTCGCTGGGAGTCCGGCGTCGATGGCCTCCGCGCTCCGGACGCTGACCGAGGATGGCGAAACGGCGCCGGAACAAGACGCTCGCGCGGTCGGCGGCGTTCGGCAACTCTGTTTCTTGCCCGGTGGATTCGGGAAAGAAACGGGCGACAGCGACCTCGAATCGCTTCCGATTTCGATGCAAACCCATCCGTCCACCGACGAGCGAATCGCTAGTCTGCGGGCGTTGGAAGCCGAAAACTGATTCGTCGATTCGGGAACCCCGATTCCGAACTGCCTCTTCTGGAATCTCTACTCTGGATTGTCTATTCTGCGGTCGTCGTTTCAGCGGGTGACCGGTCGGGTTCGAAAAACCAGTACACTGCTATCCCTATCGCCGCTTCGAGCGGCCCGATGAAAATCG
Organism: Haladaptatus cibarius D43; assembly: GCF_000710615.1. Classification (NCBI taxonomy): domain Archaea; kingdom Methanobacteriati; phylum Methanobacteriota; class Halobacteria; order Halobacteriales; family Haladaptataceae; genus Haladaptatus; species Haladaptatus cibarius. The sequence goes on from NZ_JDTH01000006.1 coordinate 69,828, forward strand.
CAGACAGCATGAAGAAAAAGTATGCTGCCATTCCCAGATGGTCGGCAAGCGTGGAATCAGTGTTACCCATTGCTATCTTCTAATTGTAGGACATCTTGTATATATCCTTCGACGGTGAGTTATGTTCAAATACGAAATATACATTGGACGACGACGGGTGAATTTGAGTTGATAAATGGGAATAATATTATCGATTGACTGATTACCCTCCGAAAATGTTCGCCGACCCTCCATCACCGAACGCCAACCTCTCGCGCCGACAACTGCTCGGTGCCGGTGGTTTCGCCGCCCTCGGCGCGTGGTACGTCCGTCCCTCGGTGTTCACGGACGAACTGTTACTCGATTCGACGGTGCCGGACGACGCGTGGCCGATGGCCGGTCGAACCCCATCCCGGTCGGGATACGCATCCTCGTCGAACGCGCCGACGAACGAGGTGCGCGCTATCTGGCAAACCGACGTCGGTGACCCCGGTTTCTACCTTTCTGTAATCGTCCGCGACGACACGGTTTACACGACGACGCGAAACGAGTTGGTCGCGCTCGACGCCGAGCGGGGAACCGAACGCTGGCGGTTCGGAAAGGAATTTATACAGGGCGGCCCAGTCGCTATCGATGGTGGAGCATGCTACAGCGCAGGAGTCAGCCTGTACGCCGTCGCCGGTGGTCGTGACAACTGGAAGTTCAAGACGACCAGTAGCTTCAGCGAAATCCTGCCCGTCGGAAATACGATTTTTATCCCAGCATCCGACGGGAATTCGGACGTTCTCGCCGCCCTCGACGCGGGGAGCGGGATTCCACGCTGGAAAACCACTCCGGGATGGCTTCCCCTCGCCTACGCGAACGACGTTCTCGTCGGCACCGGTGGTTCGGGGTCGGTCGTGGTGGGACTCGACGCGAAAACCGGCGACAAACTGTGGGAACTGTCCAGAGTCGGATTACCCGGTAACGTTTCCTCGCCGCTTCGTTTCGGCCCCGTTATCGCAAACGGAACGCTCTTTGGCGGCAGCGAAACGCTCTACGCGGTGGATATTCAGGACGGGTCAGTACAGTGGTCTGCCGACGCGGCCGGGCCGTGGATGGCGAGTGACGGAGACGCCGTCTACCGCGCCCGAGACGGCCACATTGTCGCGCTCAACGCGTCCGACGGTAGTATGCGCTGGGAAACGTCGGCCAACGCGTTGACCGTCGTTTCCGGCCTCGCAGTCACGGACGACGCGATTTACGTCGGCGTCGATTCCGGCGTGGTCGCACTGGACAACGAAACCGGCGACGAACTGTTCGCGTTTCGTTCGGATTCGGCAGGCGGCGGTGGGCCGCCTGCCGTCGTCGGAAACAGAGTGTACGTCGGCATCGGCGAAACGATAGTTGCGCTGGAGGAAGCATGACGAGCGAGAACACAGCAAGCGCAAACGATGCAAGTGAAGATGGGGTCATCCGTCGCGTCAGCACTGCACTCGACAAACCACTCTGTATCTTCGGTATTTGGTGGTGCCTGTCCATCTCAGTCAGCAGTTTTCTCTCCCTCTTTCTCGATGCGTGGTTCGCTCACCCGCTCCCGCTCTCTTCGATGGCGTTCGCGCAAATCGGAGCGCTCTTCGCCGCCGTTCTGTTCGTCGCGTACCGCCCCGATGTCGGGTACGGAAAAACGTTCACGTTTAGTGTCGCTTCACTGGTCGGTTTTGTCGTCCTCAGCTTTGCTACCGGAGGCGAATTGTTCCCCAATTCGAACGTTTCCGGGTCGCTGTACCCCGCCCTCGACATCGCGCTTCTGTCGATAGCCGCGACTCTGTTCGGCTACGCGCTGGTTTTGCGGCCGATCGAATCGCCGGACTGATTCGACCGACCGGTTCGAAAAACGAGTCCTATTTCGAGAGTGCCGTGGCTCCGGCGAAAACGACCGCTCCGGCCATCACGACGGCGAGCAGGCCGAACGCGGCGGCGAATCCGGCGGTATCAGCAATGACGCCGACGATTGCGGGGGCAATCGCACCGACACCCATCAGCAGGGTTCGAACGAGTCCGAGGCCGCCGCCAGCCACGTCGCCCGGAATCGTCGCCGATAGATAGGCCCCGCGAATCGGACGAAAGCCGTGACTGCCGAGTCCGAACGCGACGACAATCGCACCGAGGACGAGCGCGCTCGCCTGCCCGACGACGACCAGCGTCCCGAGTGCCGCCGCCGCAACCGCGAGAACCGCGATGGTGAGCGGCAGTCGTCCGATTCGGTCGGAGAGATCGCCCGTAACGATTTGGACGAAACTCACGGCGAACAGCGCGCTGTAGACCAAGGATGCGGTTCCGTCGGTCAGTCCGTTCTCGGTGAGATACAGGGGGAGGAACGCGACCACGCCGTTGTACGCGAAGCCGAAGCAGAGCGTCACCCCGACGAACAGCGAGAACCGACGGCTCTGGAACAGCGAGAGATACCGTCTGAAGCCGATATCCGTCTCCCCGTCTGCTCTCGAATTTGATTCCGAATCGACGCGATTCGGGCTGTTGGTGTCGTCTGCGTTTTCGGCACTGTCGGCGCTCCCAGCGCTGTCTGCGTCGTTACCCCCGTCCGTCGTCCGCCGTGGAACGTGCGAAAACACCCCGCCGGCGAGTGCAACCCCCACAACTGCGCCGACGAGGAAGAGCGCGTGCCAGTTTCCGGCGTCGGTTACGATGACGACTGCGGTGGGTGCCGCAACGCCGCCGAACGCGCCGAGGGTGTCGAACAGGCCGAGCGCACGCCCGGTTTTGTTCGGATACACGCGCGAGAGCAACCTGATGGAGACGGTCTTGTGAACGCCCGTTCCGAGGCCGATGAGGAGCATTCCGCCGAGGAGAACGACCAGCGGCGCGGAAATCCCGAGTACCAGCGCGCCGCTAGCCGCGACCACCGCACCGGCCACGATGACCTGTACGGCCCCGAAACGGTCGGCGAGGATGCCGCTCGGAAACTGCATGAGCGAGTAGCCTATCATCATCGCGGTGAACGCGGTTCCCAGAAATGCGTTCGAAACGCCGAACTCCGTCTGGTAGACGGGAAACAGGGCCGGAAGCGCGTATCGGAGAAACTTCGCTAAAAACCAAATTCCGGCGGTCAACAACAGCGTGTCGTAGTGGAAAACGCGCGAAAATCGACCGGACACACCAGTTGCCATCACCCTACTGCACTCCGTTCGACCGATAAAAAGTGGACGGAATCGGCGATACAGACCGTTCACGGGAAATACAGACGTTTACGGGGAATACAGACCACTCACGGGAAATAACGAGCGATAGAACGCCTCTCGTATCTATTCCTTATCGCGTAAACCACTTAAATGGAACATGAAATTCCTTTTCCACGTATTCCTGACAGCGAAGCATTTGCCCGTCCATCGCCAAGGGTGCTCGGGGGAGCTATGACAGACGCAGTTATCGTCATCGACATGCTGAACGACTTCGTAACGGGGGAAATCGCCGCGGAGCGGGCACAGCGGATTATCCCGACGCTCGACCGACTCACCGGCGCGGCTCGGGAACACGGTATTCCGGTCATCTACGCGAACGACGCCCACCGCCCCGAGGATTTCGAACTCGACGTTTGGGGACTCCACGCGATGCGAGGAACCGAAGGCGCGGAGGTGATTCCTGAACTCGAACCCGAATCCGGCGACCACGTGTTCGAGAAGCGAACCTACGATGCGTTCTACGAAACCGGATTGGACAAACACCTCCGAAGCCTCGGTGTTGACCGAGTCGTGTTGACTGGACTCCACACGAACATGTGCATTCGCCACGCCTCCGCCGCGGCATTCTTCCGCGGGTATCCCATTCTCGTTCCGGAAGACTGCGTCGATGCCTTCACCGAGGACGACCACCGCAGTGGACTTCAGTATCTCGACGATGTGTACAACGCCGAACTGACGACCGCCGCCGAACTCATTAGCGAGTGGGAACGCGACGAGGACGCGAACTGATTCCTTCGTCGTTCGCGCACGGAACTAGAATCGACCGTCTGTTGTGAATTTCCAATCAGTACACCTATTTCGGCTCCGTTTCACAGTTCTCCATGAACGGAGTGATTCACCGATATGAGCGGGTTTTTCAGCGTTCGACGTTCGCCCGTTTCGGTGCCGTCGGTCTCCTCATCGTTTACGGAACGCTCATTTCGACAATCGCGCTGTCGCCCACGTTTCAGTGGACGGGCAGTGCGCTCTCCGACCTCGGTGCAGTCGGTGCGGATAGAAGTTGGCTGTTCAACGGTGGCTTGATTGTTGGCGGTGCCTTCCTGTCCCTATTCGCGTTTGGCGTCTTCTCGAACAGCGAGCATTGGGGCAAACAGGTAGGTTCCGTGCTTCTCACGCTAGCATACGTGCTGAGCGTTTTCGTCGGTCTGTTTCCGTATCCACAGCCACAGCACACGCCGATTGCGCTCGCCCAGTTCGTCCTGATTCCGGTCGGATTGCTGACTTTCGGTGTCGAAAGCGTCCTTCGCGGTGCTTCGGGGCTTGGTGGAATCGCACTCGCTCTTGGAACAATCGCCGTCGCCGGTAATCTCTGGCTGTTTAGCGTCGTTTCGGCGGGTTCCGAAGCGATTGCCTTACCGGAATTCGCCGTCGTCTTTCCGCTCGACAGTTGGGCGATGGTGATGGTTTGGCGACAGTACCACGGAAAATCGGCGCAGTAGTCGCTAGACTTCACTACTGTTCGCTCGCGCTGAACCCGAGCGCGTTGACTCGTTCGACAAGCAAACTCGGATTGACGTTACCCCTGACTTCTACCGTTCCTTCGACGTGGTTTGCGTTGACCTGCTGGACGCCATCCTCGTGTTTCAGTTCGTGCTGAATCGTGTCTTCACAGCCGTTACACATCATATCCTCGACCATGAACTGCGTCGTTTCGGTTGCCATGGTTCCGGAACATCGTTCAGCAGTGATTTCCATAACTGTCACGGCTAATCTATTTATTTTCCACTAACTCCTTTAGAACGAACTTCGGAGCTTCGACAGGCCCAACAGTCAGCGGTGCCTAACACTCTCGAAGACGATTGTCCGAGCGAAATCAGTCAGACCCCGATAAAACTGGGCCAGCAATTTCGATAGTGGCGGCGGATTCGACTCGTGAACCAACATCCTCATTCGAACACTCACACAACTACCTTCCAATGAACCGACGAACGTTTCTCCGCACCGGTACGGCACTGGCAGGAGGAACCGCTCTCACGGGTTGTCTCGAATCACTCGGATTCAGGACACAGTCCGCGTGGCGCGACCCTCCTATCGTCGAAAACCGTCCCGACGCCGTCTACTACCCCGCCTACATGGAAGGCATGGAGATGTACGGGATGGCCAAAGACGGTGATTTCCGTTTCGCGCTGATGTACTCCTACCCCCACCGGTTCTGGAACGTCACCGGCCAGTCGAACAACAAGGTTCCCGTTCAGTCGGACGACTCCCTCCATCTCATGATTTCACTTTGGGACGCGAAGACGAACACCGTCGTTCCGGCGGACATGCAGTTGACGATTACGAAAGACGGCGAAACGGTCGATGACCGAGCGCCGTGGCCGATGCTGTCCCAGACGATGGGGTTCCACTACGGGGACAACGTCACGCTCGACGGCAACGGTTCGTACACCGCAACGGTGGCTGTCGGGTCGATAGGCGCGCGCCGAACCGGGGACTTTGCCTCTCGATTGGACGGCGGCGCGTCCACGACCATCGACTTCGATTTCGATACGGAGCAGATTTACGACGTGGAGTATCGAGAAATCGGCGAAAAACAGGGTTCCCGCGATGCCATCGAACCGATGATGGAAAACGTTCCTGCGGGTCGGGCACCCGACCCGAAGAAACTGCCGGGCACCGTCGTCGGAACGAAATCCTCCGGAGATGCTGATTTCGTCGTAACGGTCGTCGAACCGTCGAACCGGTTCACCGACAGTGACAAATCATATCTCGCAGTATCGCCGCGAACGCCGTACAACCGAATCGTGCTTCCGCGACTGTCGCTTTCGATGGAACTCCTGCGAAACGACAACACGATTTCTACGGGGTCGATCGCCCCCGCGCTCGACCCGGAACTCGACAATCACTACGGAACCGCCGTCGAGGACATCCAGTCCGGTGACACCCTTCGGTTGACAATCGATTCACCACCGCAGGTTGCCCGCCACGATGGCTACGAGACGGCGTTCATGGAGATGCCGCCGATGGAGTTCACCGTCTGAATCTCTTTTTTGAACTTCGAAGTAGCATCCCACGGATTCGCTCGACAACCGAGCGAACCTGTCCAAAACGGGTTTTCACGAAACGACTCCTCATCAAACAAGTCCTCGCAATACGACTTTCCACGACACCTCACGACACGAACGCCGGGTTTGCCGTTGGAAGCGAGATGAGCCACAAACTGATGACGGTGTAGGCAATCATGACGACGACGAAGGGATACTGGCTTCGAACCGCCTGGATTCGACTCGGAAACGTCGCGTAGGCTTCCGCGTGCGCGAACCAGACCGAGAGCACGTGGCCGGCGAGAATGAACGCGATGGTAAGCGCGCCGAACCACCCCGGAAGGGTCAACACGAGTGGGTTCGCTGGCGGCGAGAACGGCGAAACCACCGAGTTGATGAACGACGGAAGCAGCGAGACGAAAAAGCCGAAGTAGTGTGCAAGGTGGTACCCCGCGGCGATGGCCAACAGGGGCGGCGCAAACTGGACGGCCATCGTTCGCGGCGTGAGGTAGGTTTCACCGGTTTTTCGGGCGAACTGTGCTGCCAGCCGGAAGGCTCCGAGGAAGAGCAGGTAGCCCCCGACGAACAGCACGGCGTAGACAACGAGCGGCGGGAGTCCCCATCCGACGACAGTCCTAACGAACTCGACGCCGGTCGTCGTCGTGACGAACCCGCTGAACGTGAGTTCCCAAATCAGCGCGACGACGAACGCGATGTCGGCCCGACTGGACACGATTCCGGATTCGGGGAGATCGAACCCCGGCGGACGGAGCGTGATACCGTTTTCCGACCAGTTGAGCGGCCCGACGCTTCCGTAGAACCGGAACGTCACCGACAGCGGGTCGGCGTTGGAAAACCACGATTTCGGCGTGTAGACGAGCGCTCCGGCGAGCGTGACGACGGAATACGCGCAAATCGCGGTTGCGAGCAAAGCCGGTTCCTTGTTGACCGGCGTCACCGTCTCTAGCCACACGAGGGCCAGCAGTCCGACGACTGCTGGCCATCGCCCGATGCGGCTCGGATACTGACGGTTGAGGGTGGGAAGCAGTTCGGCTATCGTCCGCCACGGGTTCAGGGCGGGCCAGACGTTTCCGACGAGGTAGACGAACATCGTCAACCCCGCGCGAACCCCCGCGAACACGAGGATGACAGCGGCGTTCGCGGTCGGAACCTGCGGCCCGACGAGCCCCCGATAGACGATTATTACCAGCCCGGCGACACCGATGAACCGAGCGAGATAGCGGATTCCCTGCCGAAGCGGCAGTCCTGTCGAAACCGGTTTCCGCCAGTCGTGAACCGACCGAATGAACTCCCGGTCGGTGACGACGCTCGCCAAGAGGGCAGACGCGCCGATTACCGCGCCGCCGGTTGCCAAGTACAACCACTGCGGTACTGCAAGTGTTCCGCTCGAAGCGTCGGAAAGCCCAACGGCCGCGTTGCTCGCAATGACGACGTCGATGAGCGTCAGGCCGAAGAGACACCCGAGTATGGCGCTTCCGAGCGACCGGGCGGTCGCGTGCCAAGGAGACTCGTTTCTGGCCATCGAATATGGATAGTTCGTGGCGCACTGCTGTTGTAGTTGTCGAAGGAACATCCGGCGTGACGGTTCGTTCGTCGTTCCGCTACAGTCGGTCGTACTCCACCGACAGCGTTCCGTTGGTCCGCTTTTCGGCCCAGATGATACCGTCCGCTTTTTGGCGGAGTGCCGTCAGCGTTTCCTCATCGTGTGCCGCAAAATCGATGTCTAGCAGCGTACAGCCGAAATCGGTGGATTCCCCCGTGACCGAATCGACGAACCGAGACGCCTGTTCGAGGGTCGTGTCGGCTAGAATCGAACTGAACGACGAAACGAGCAAATGTCGCCTCCCATCCCGGTGAGAGAGAACGTCGTCCAGTTCCGAGATTGCGAGCGACGTTCGAGTTACGTCGCCGTGTCGCGGCGTGTAGATGGTCGGCGTCGGTTGATACACCACTGTGAGACTCTCGTGTTTCGATGTCGTATCCACGATTCCGAGTGCGGGCAATCTACTTCGTTCGTCCGGAATGTATTTGGTGGTGAGCGTCTCGGCGGACAGTTCCGTCGTTACGAGGCTGATGGAGTCCGATTCACTCCGACATCGTTCGAGCAACCACAATCCGAGAAGGGTTCGGTGGTGTTCTACCGACCCCGTGAGGAGAAAAACCGCTTCCGAATCGATCATCGACGGGAGGTCGTCAACGATGGTCTCCTCGAAATAGGAGTCGATAGGGTTGGATGTGGTCATCGTTTCCTTGCTAGTTGGAACGCTGTGGCGGATGGAACGTGTCGAATACGGTGGCAACCCCGCCCGACGATTGCTTCCACTCTCGCCGTTTTCGTCGCGGCGTTCAACGGTTCCACATCAACCGACTTTTCAAGCACTGCACCGTATTCCGAAGATGGAAGGCATTTCATGGGTAGAGATGCATACTGTTCGCACTGCAATCTCGCCGAAGGATGCGTGCTGACCGGGCGCCTTCGGAAGAAAGAAAGGTCGAACCGAACTGTCTAGGCGTCTTTTCGACATCGTATATAACTTTCGTCAAATCGGAACTGTCGCCTGCAGTATGGCAACTCTGTAACCACTCTTCGAGGGATTCCGTAGGTGCCGCCGACCGACGCTTTTGTCGAATCGTTCGGAGTATAATCGTCTGATGATATATGTGCCGACGATATTTTTGTCCTGACTGCGAGCATACAGTACTCCGCACGACGGTTCCGAATCCTTTTTGGGATATTTCCGCAACTAGTGAGAGATGAATACGAATAGAACGCGCTCTCGATTCTCTCTTGTTGTTCCCGTGACGAATCTCACAGAACCGACGAGTTACACTGATTCGGTGAGGGCGACGAGACGAGCATCTGCTCGGAAACGATGGTGAGGCTGCTCCCGAAACGTCTGCACGAGGCCGTCGAGCGACTGTCCACCCGACTTGAGAGAGCGGTCGGCGGTCAGTACGTCGTCATCGGTGCGGTCATCGTCAGCACGTTCTTCATCGGCTTCGGCGGTGGCGTGATTTTTCCCATCTTACCGAACCTCGGTGCAGTTCTCGGTATCTCCCCGTTTCTGGTCGGGATAATTCTGAGCGCGAATCGGTTCTCGCGGCTCCTTGCAAACGCACCGGCTGGGAGTCTCGTAGACCGAATCGGAACGAGAAAGCCGTTCGTCATCGGGATGTTCGTGCAGGGATTCGCCACCTTTGGGTACGTGTTCGCCATGCTCGCTCCGATTCCGGAAGCGTGGTTCATGGCGGCTCGGCTCCTCTGGGGCGTCGGGAGCGCGCTCGTCTTTGCGACCGCGTACACGATTGCCGCCGACGTCAGCGACGGCGGCTCGCGCGGGGCGAACATGGGACTCATCAGAGGCGGCGTCCTCTTCGGATTTCCGACTGGAGTGGTGATAGGCGGCGTCGTAAGCGAACTCTCCGGAACCGTCGTCGCCTTCGCCGTCGCCACCGTCTTCGCCTTTTTCGCCAGCATCGTCGCCTACGTGACGGTTCCCGAAACGCACGTCGAGGGTGGAATAGACAAGTCGGTCAAGCCGTGGGACATCAACACGAGTCTCCCAGCGCTCACGGTCGGTTTAGTGAATTTCGCCGTCTTGTTCGTCTACATCGGTGCGCTGTTCGCCACGCTCGTCGTCTTTCTCGACCAGAATCAGCTCAGCGTCTTCGGGTTCGACGCGCAGGGGTCATCGGGCATTTTCATGGGTATCACCGTCGTCGCCGCGGGCGTCTCGATGTACTTCGGCGGCTACGTGAGCGATCGCAAGCAGTCGCGCGTCCCGATACTCCTCTGTTTTTTAACTGCCACGTCGCTCGGATTCGTTCTCTTTACCTTCGCGGATTCGATACCGACGCTGGTTGTCGCCTGTCTGTTCGTCGGTATCGGACAGGGCGGAACGAGCGGGCCGCTGATGGCGCTGTTGGGCGACCTCGTACCCGACGGTGAGATGGGGCGCGCCGTGGGAACGAACAACGTCTTCGGCGATATTGGCGGCGGATTCGGCCCAATTGTTACGCTTCCGCTGGTCGAGAGTATCGGCTTCGAGCCTATCTACCTCTCCTGTGCGGCCCTCCCACTCGTAGCGGCGATTATCCTCCTCGGCGGCGTCCACCGGGAAACTGGCGACTTTCTCCCGAGTGTCGAATCGTGACCCTACGACACTGTCTTTTTGTTTCTATGTCCGTGGTGTTCCGAAATCCCACAGCAACTGGCGCATTCACTGCATGAGGGCGTACAGGTTGGATTTGTTTAGCGGCGTTCGTGGGGAGAGATGTATTGTCTTTATCACCATTCCAACAAGCTGAAGTTAGGGATGGCAGATACCCGCAGAGACGGAAGTGTCTCTTTCGGCGACTTCTTCCCGGTTCTCGTCGCCAATGCGCTCCCGTTCGCTGGCCTCGTGCTCCCCAACAGTGGTGTTCGCCTTCATTCGGTGTACCTCCTGTACTGGTTCGAACTGTTGACGCTGTTTCTCGTCTACTGTGGCTGTGCCCTGTTCGCACAGCAAGAGCAGACCGTCGAGAACCTGTATGACAACAGTGTGTTCGATTCGCTCCCCTCGATACAACTCCATCGAGCGCTCCCCGCAGTCCATCTTCGAAACGTGGGGTTCGTCGGACGAGGAGCACTCGTCATGTGTGTTTGTCTGCTCTGTGCCGGTGTACTGATTCTCAGCACGCTTGCGCCACACGACTCGATTCTCTCGTGGCTCTCGACCCTCACGAATCCCATCGCGTTCGTATCGGCACTGGGAATCGTGATTGCACACCTCACGTATGCCTATCGGAACTACTTTCGACCACGTCGATATAGGGATTTATCGCCCGATGAGGTTCTCACGCCACCGTTTTACTTTACGGGACTGTTCTGCGTCGTTACCTTCGCGTGGATTTTGGCGTTCGCGTTCGTCGGTGCGTTCTTTCTCAGCGCAACCTCCCGACCGGTTGCCGAGGTCGTCACGGGAGCCATCCTCTTCGGCGGGTTCGTGCTCTCGAAGCTCTGGCTCGAATGGGTGCGATTTCAGGCCGAACACGCCGTAGAGCCTAGCGGCCTCGCTGCATGTTTGGTGCCTTCCTCGCTGCGGTCGATGTTCCCAGAGTAACCCCAATCTCGAATCGAGGGCGAGATGGGGGTACCCTCCCCCATCGTTTTACTGGAAACGGTGTGTTAACGCATAGTATCGCCAAGAGTAGTCGAAACTGAAAATCAGTTTGGTGCACAGGACAGGTTCCGAATTCGACAATCGGTTTTTCTCGACACATTCCAGACGACCAGCAGCGAGTTTGGCGCTCATCGAAGTATCATCGAATATCTTCCCGATTCCGGGGAAGAGTTCACTACGATGTGGACTGTCTTGGAGTTAGACTTCGAAGCATTCGATCTGTATTAACTCATCATGCACACGTGGCGGCTCTGACTTTCTATTTCTGTACTCTGATTTCTCTATTCATGTATTATTTATAGATATGACACCTACAATAAGGTGGTCTGGCCATTAAGTAGCTATTGTAATATTCCCAAAAGTAAAAACAATTTTTCCATCATAGAGAGGTAAAGCTATATATCACTAGTTTGTGCATCTCAAGTGTGATGATACCAAATAGCATAGAAAATGCAAGCAGGAGAACGTTTCTCAAGTTTGCTGGCGCTAGTGGACTCACCGCCACAGCCGGCTGCCTCGGGTTCGGCGGGAGCGGTGGTTCGGATACAATCGTCTTCGGACAGCCTGCAGCGCAGACCGGCCAGTGGGATTTTCTCCAGCCTGGCGTCTCTCAGGCTACTGACGTCGCCGTCGAGGGTATCAACAGCGCTGACGGACCGTTGGATTCCCAATTAGAGGTCGTTCGACGTGACACCGCGGTCAACCCACAGGAGGCTCGGTCTGTGGTTACCCAACTGCTCGATAACGACGATGCGGTGGCTCTTCTCGGGCTGTTTTCTAGCGAAATCAACCCACTGTTCAACTTTTTGCAAGAACAACAGACACCCATCGTGACGCCATGGCCCGGTTCAAATTTCCTCGATACCCGGGGCGGTGACAAAGGCACCTCGGAAAATATCGACGACGATGAGTGGCTCTGGCGAACCGTTATTAGCGATACCGTTCACACGGCCGGTGCTGCAAAGCGTGCACTCGAACAGGATCACACCACGATTGGTGTAATAAATGGAACCACGGAAGGAGCACGAAGCTGGGCTGATGGCTTCATCACGTCATACGAGAACGGTGGCGGAACGGTCGCAAACCAAGTCGAGGTCAGCCAAGGAGAGTCGAGCTACCAGTCTGCCCTCGACCGCTTGTTTGGAACTGAGTTTAGCGCATTTGCCGTGAGCATCCCGCTGGAAGATGCAATCACGCTCCTCTCCGATTGGGCCGACGGCGGTTACGGGCGGCAACCGATTCTCTCAGACCCACTCTCGCAAAATGAACTCGCCAAACAGGTCGGTGGCGATCTGAACGGTGCATGGGCCGCTAGTCCCGGTCAGTCTGGCCCGAACTACGATACGTTTCTCGAAGCCTATGAGGGTGCAGGTGACGCCGAACTGAACGCGTGGACTGCTCCAGCGTGGGATGCGATTCAAGTTACTGCATTAGCCGTCGAGAGAGCGGGTGAAGCGAGTGCAGAAGCAATCGAACGAAATCTTGGGCCGGTTACCCGCGGTGACGGCACCGAAGTTGCCACGTTCGCCGAGGGGAAAGAAGCGTTAGGAAACGACGAAGAGATCGTTTACCGCGGTGCGGCAACATTTATGAGCTTCACCAACTTCGGTAATGTGTTTGGATCGGTGAGTATCAACACAGCACAGGATGGGACGTTCGCCGAGCAGGAGGTCATACCGGCAGAAGACCTGCGCGAGTTCGTTAGCGAAGATCAATACTAAATATGGGACTTGCACAGAACATCATCTTTGGCCTCGTAACTGGTTCATACATCGCAATCGCCGCAATCGGGTTCACCCTCATATACGGGATTGTGAACATGATAAACTTCGCCTACGGCGAGTATCTCACTATCGGGGCATTCGTCGGCGTCGTCACCGCTGGTATGCTCCCGATGCCGCTCCCAATCGCGGTCTTCGTTGCAATGGTTGCGAGCGGTGCTGTGAGCCTCGTTCTCGCTCGGCTGTTTTTCACTCCGATCAACGAAACCGGGCCCGTGCCGATGCTGTTGACGTCAATCGGATTGGGACTGGTGCTACGGAACGGTATCCGCCTGACTGCCGGGCGAAGTGGCCGTTACTTTGACACCGAAGTAGCGACGTTCAGAATGGAGAACTTGCCGGAGCTTTCAGTTGGGTCGGTGAATCTACTCGGTGACCTCTTCATCACCACCCAGCAGCTTTTGGTTATCGGAAGCGCAGTCGTCGTCTTCCTCGGGTTGCACACACTGCTGACACGGACGGACGTCGGTATCGCGATGCGAGCGATGGGCGACGACGAAAATTTAGCCCGCGTCCGTGGCATCGACACGCAGATGATTCGGGATAGCGTCTGGGTGCTGGCCGGAGTACTTGCGGGTCTAGCAGGAGTCCTTATCGGTGTCCAGACAAGTGTCAGTGCCGGAACTGGCTTCAATCACATTCTACAGATACTGTCCGCTGCCATTCTTGGTGGTGCTGGGAGTCCATACGGTGCCATTGCGGGGTCGTACGTTATCGGCCTCATGCTGGCACTGTCGGTGGCGTTCCTCCCCGCGGGAATGACTGGCATTTCGTCAGCGATTGCATTCCTCGTTCTGGTGGTTGTTCTGCTAGTCAAGCCGAGTGGTATCGCGGGACAGGAGGTACGAGAAGCATGAGTGTTGCCGACCGTCTCCCCAAAAGCGATTCAGAAAGAGCACTCCTCTTTGGAGGTATCTGCATCGTATTGGGGGCGCTACTCACGCTCACCCCGTTACGTACGACGCTTCCGAGCGGACTCTACGTCTTTTTCGAGGTTGGAATACTGTTCGTTATCTACGGAATACTAGTGCTGGGACTCAACCTCCAGTACGGCCACACAGGACTCGTCAATTTCGGTCACGTGGTCTTTTTCGCCGTCGGCGCATATACCGTGGCGATGTTGTCGGCCCAAGATACCTTCGCCGGTATCGGATTAGGATTCCCGTGGCCGCTGACGCTAGTCGTCGGCGTCGTCGCTGCGGCACTACTCGGTGCTATCGTTGGCGCTACCTCTCTCCGTCTGCGAGACGATTTTCTCGCCATCGCAACGCTTGCGACCGCGGAAATATTTCACACGTTGTTCATCAATTTCCGCGGAATATTCGGCGGTAACGTCGGTATTCTTGGTGTGCCACAGCCAGTAAAAGAGTTTGCTGGCGATGCTGATACCACGTTGCTAGCGACACTCCTTCTCATTGGCGGTTTCGCTGCGCTCACCTTTACTGTCGTCACCCGGTTGACCGACGCACCGTATGGCCGGGTGTTACGGGCCATCCGAGCGGACGAACTGGTTACGCGGTCGGTTGGCAAGGCTACGTTCACCTACAAGATGCAATCGTTCGTCTACGGTGCCGCACTTGCGGGACTTGCTGGCGGTCTGTTCGCACTCTACAACGGTGCGGTCGCTCCGGGGTATTTCACCATTCAGGTAACGGTGACCGTCTGGATTGGAATGCTACTCGGTGGTGCCGCTAACAACCGCGCGGTGTTGGCAGGGCTTGCGATTATCATGGGGCTTCGCCTGCTATCACGGTTCGCGCTCGGCGTTGCGCCAGTGTCCGCTGACGCATTTGCGTCCATTCGACTCGTCGTCGTCGGCATGATACTGATAATCGTTATTCGCTACCGGCCAGCTGGCATTTGGGGCAACGCGAAAGAGTTGGGGGTGGATTCGTGACGCTACTCGACGTCGAGGGTCTTAGTAAGGAGTTCGGTGGCCTTCGCGCCCTCGACGAACTGTCTACCTCCATCGAACGTAACGAGCTCGTCGGTGTGATGGGACCAAACGGTGCAGGGAAATCAACGTTCTTTAACTGCATCAGTGGCGTCGTCCCCCCCGACGATGGACAGGTCACCTTCGATGGCGAGGAGATTACTGGTGACTCGCCCGAGTCGCTCGCCCAAGCCGGACTCGTTCGAACCTTCCAGCATACGCGGGAACTAGAAACGATGACGGTTCGAGACAATGTACGGCTCGCCGCACCCGGCCAACGTGGGGAGCGTACCATTCCCGCACTGTTGCAGACTGGGTCGATGCAGGAGCAAGAACAGAGGGTTCGTCGTCGCGCAGACGAACTGATCGACGCGTTTGAACTCGACCATCTCGCTGACGAGTACAGCAGTAATCTCTCGGGTGGGCAGCGAAAGCTCCTCGAAATGGCTCGGGTGCTGATGCTCGACCCGGAACTCCTCTTACTGGATGAACCCTTTGCGGGAGTGAATCCGACGCTGACTCAAGAAATCGCCGACCGTATTCGTGACCTCAACGACGAAGGAATGACCATCGTCATCATCGAACACGAACTCGAAACGCTGACCGAACTGGTTGACCGTCTAATCGTGCTTGAACAGGGACGCCTTCTCGTGGAAGGCGTTCCCGAGGAAGTGCTGTCCGACGAGCGTGTCATCGAAGCCTACCTTGGAGAGTAACAATGGATATACAACACACTGACGAACGTGCTGAACCGCGACTGCAGTCACCGTCCATTTACTGCTGGCAGTATGCGCCCAGTATCTCCCAATCGAAAACGGAGATGGTCGCATGACGTTGCTTGACGTTTCACAACTCGACGCTGGCTACGGCGACCTGCAGATACTCTCCGACATTGACCTCGACGTCGAAGCTGGCGAATACGTTACCATCGTCGGGCCAAACGGTGCTGGAAAGTCCACGGCGATGAAAGCCGTTTTTGGCATTGCTGACCGTCTCGGCGGTAGTATAACCTTCGATGGAACGGATATTTCCGATTTGCCGCCCGAATCGGTCATTGATCAAGGGTTGAGCTATGTCCCCCAAACGGCCAACATCTTTCCCTCACTAACCGTGACGGAGAACCTCCGACTGGGGGCCTACATCCTCGACGACATTCCTGAAGAGCGCCGTCAAGCGGTCTTCGACCGTTTTCCGATTCTCGCTGAACGTCTCGACCAGCGGGCCGGAACGATGTCCGGCGGCCAACAGCAGATGCTTGCAATGGGCTGTGCACTGATGCTTGACCCAGACCTCCTCTTGCTTGACGAACCCTCGGCCGGTCTTGCACCGGATCTCGTCACGGAGATGTTCGACCGTGTGGACGCAGTCAACGAGGCTGGAACGGCCATTTTAATGGTCGAGCAGAACGCCAAGGAAGCGTTGCGTCGCTGTGACCGTGGCTACGTGCTGGCACAAGGAGAGAATCGCTACGAAGGTTCCGGGAATGAACTGCTCAACGACGAGGAGGTTCGTAGACAGTTTCTTGGTGGCTGACCGTTCCAAATTGCTGTTTTATCCACCCTCTCTCCCTTACCAACTGCTATCGTGACATATGCCCACAGTAAACTTATTTCGCTTCGGAATACTGTGTCTGTACATATGGACGTCATCGTTATCGGCGGAGGGATTGTCGGCCTATCATCCGCATATTACCTTGCACAAGCGGGTATGGACGTTACTCTTTGTGAAAAGGGTTCTATCGGCATGGAAAGCACCGCCCGCTCTGCTGGCGGTATCAGGATGCAGTTCTCGACTGACATCAATGCCCGTTTGTCAGTGGCGAGCCGAGAAGTCTGGGATACGTTCACCGAGGAGTTCGGGGTTGACATCGCATATCGGAAGTCCGGCTATCTCTTCCTTGCACGGACTGAGGAGACAGCGACGCAGTTCCGTGAAAACGTGGCAATGCAGAACTCCCTCGGTATCGAAAGCGAGTACCTCTCACCGTCGGCGGCTACCGACTACTGTCCGGGCCTTCGTTCGAATCGTTTCGTTGGCGCAACCTACAATGCGACGGACGGCTATGCGGACCCAAATCTCGCAGTGCAGGGATATGCGACGAAGGCACGTGAACTCGGCGTCGATATTCGAACGAAAACTGTCGTCCGGGATGTCCTCACCGACGAATCGGGTGTCACCGGAGTCGAGACGGACGCTGGAAAACTCGATGCGGATTACGTCGTCAACGCTTCCGGTGCATGGGCGGCGAACCTCGCTTCGATGGCGGGAGTTGACCTGCCGATTCACCCCCGGCGGCGACAGATAGCGATAGTCGACCCGACACAGCCGATTCCAGAAGATCATCCGTTGACCATCGACCTCGACACTGGGTCGTATTTCCGTCCGGAACGAGATGGAGCCGCAATCGTCGGCGGTCATTTCGATGACGAGGACACCAACGTAGACCCAGACGCCTACTCGGATTCGATGGCCATCGAGTGGGCAGCCACTGCTGTCGAACACGCGGCGGACTACACGGCGTACTTCGACGGCGATTCACGCATCCGGAGGGGATGGGCGGGATTGTACGCAGTGACGCCCGATCACCACCCTATCATCGAAGAAACCATCCCCGGATTTGTTACTGCTGCTGGGTTTTCAGGCCACGGTTTCCAGCATGCTCCGGCGACTGGGCAGTTGGTCGCCGAACTGTGCGTCGATGGCAACGCTTCGCTTGTCGATATCGACTCACTGTCGAGTCGTCGTTTCGAACGTGGGAGCGAGTTCGTCGAACGAAACGTCGCCTGAATCGGTCTAACTGAAGAGCGGAACGAACTCGAACAACAGATACGCAGAGACTGTCGCAATCCCCGGAACGATGTTCTGCATGGCGATAACGCGGGCAGTCGTCCACGGTTTGTACAGTGCATCGACGGCAGGGAGTGGGTTGCTATCCGCTTCAGTAGCCGACGAGGTGTGAGTCTCTTTCTTTCTGGCTTCATCAATCGTCGGTGTGTCTTCAGTGTCTACAGCAAGTGCACCGCTCGTGATTCCCGGTGGTCCTTCTTCTATCATCGTCGAGCGCCGAGTGTACTCTTTCACACGCGTAGCACGACCCCAGCCAAGCCCGACGATACTCATTGTCGAAACGATGACGATACTAGCAGGGATTCCCAGCGCTGAAAGGATGGTGATGAGTGTGGAACTCACGACTGCCACGACCAATGCCGCGAGCAGAGGCATATCGGTAAGCTCGTTCCCCATCGTATCTATCGTTCGTCGAGCAATCGTAAACGCACCTACTGCGATGGCAGCCCCCGCAATCAGAATCCCATAGTTCATCTCAATCGCACCGCTGCCGACGAGTGGGGCGATTGCATTCGCCATATTCGATGCACCGGCCGAAAATGCGGTATAACAGGCGACGGCGAGAACCAACAGGGTACCGACGAACTCTCGCATCGTCGTGTTCGGGCCCAGCGCTGGCCGGACAATCCAGCCCGAGCGTTCGATATGAATCAGTGCACCCTTGGTCTGCGTGATGGCAAACCAGTCGAGAAGAGTGGGGTACCAGTATCGACCGATAACAGCACTCACCCAAAAAGCAATTACCGGCGAGACGAGCCACCACGAGATAATCTCCCCCATCACTGTCCAGTTCAGTGCATCCGTTGCGAGGCCGAGGCCAGCAATCGTGCCGACACCAGTCATCGAGGTCGAGGCAGGAACACCGACGATGTTCGAGAGAAAGAGCGCGAGTCCGATGAAAAAGAGCACTGCGATACTCGCTTCGAGCGTGAAAAACCGACTTGGAACGATTTTATCACCCATCGTGTTGATAACATTACGCCCAACTGTCCAGCCGCCGACAAGTGCACAGATGCTCATGAGAGATGCAGCCCCGAGTTTCGAAATGGTTTGACTTCCGACTGCTGGGCCGAACGCAACGCCCGTGTTCGAACCGCCGACATTAAACCCGACAAAAATTGCGACAGCAAGCCCGACGACAAAGAGTATCTCTACCATAGATAAACCAGGTGAGATCGTTTGTTAAGTCCTTTGTCAAGGTCTAATCAGTATTTTTCTGGTGTTTCTCTCAGGTTGGCTTTCTTTTGGAATGGCTCACTTTCTCCCCAACCGAATCAATTTTATTGGTACAGTACAACTGCGGTTGTTGAAAATTATATCTGTCTGCTGTTGTTGAAAGTTCTGCCAGTCTACCGTTGCTGGGAGTCCTTCCATTCAGCGCAATCGACGCGCTGATACAGATTTCGAAGAAGTCCGTCTCCGAATACGAGGACGAGAACCGCACCGAGAAGGTTGAACACGAAGTCGTGAATGACATCCGACCTGCCGTAGGACACCAGTATCGGTTGGAAACC
Organism: Haladaptatus cibarius D43; assembly: GCF_000710615.1. Lineage (NCBI taxonomy): Archaea > Methanobacteriati > Methanobacteriota > Halobacteria > Halobacteriales > Haladaptataceae > Haladaptatus > Haladaptatus cibarius. The sequence goes on from NZ_JDTH01000006.1 coordinate 89,291, forward strand.
GAAGCGCTCCGCGACCATGTGGATGATGTACTCCATGAGTTCCCACAGGCTGCCGATACCGACGATGGTGGCGAGAACGCGCGGGCGGGGATTACGGCCCTCGCGGCGCGAAGCGGCGTAGACGAGTCCACTGAGAAGCGTCGAGGAATGGGTGTGAGTGAGATGATCCCACCACCACACGTCGTCGTATGGCCCGAGCATCCCGACAGAATGAGTGAGCATCGCGGTATTCGAATACAGACGTTGCCACGGCCTGAACGTAACGTCGTACCGTCGTTCGATGATGTCTGGGAGGCAGGTCGCCGCGAGCGCGATGGCCGCGTTGACGACTGCCCCCGGATTCCGGCGACGAAGCCCCTCGATGAACACGAACCCAATCGCATATCGAAGTCCCTGCTCGACCGTCTTTGTCCCTTCCGTCTGCGTGTTCGTAGTCACGTGTACCGAGTATCATTGTAACGGCAACGACAAATAGATTTGTGCCGTCTCGTCGGATCGTGGGTTCTCTGCCAGTACCAGAACGATTTGAGACGGTTGGATCGAATCTATCGCTCCGCGCGGCGACTGCCTGCTACTGGATTTCGTAACCGGAGAAGTACCGCCGTACTTGAGACGCCTCATCGACGTGCTGTAGAACCACGCGCAGTTTGAGTCGTGCCTTGTGCGCTGGAAGGTCATCACCGTGTATCGCTCCGTAGTCCGCGAGGGTTTGGCCACCGCCGTCGGTTCCGTACACCGCTGCCGTCGAACCGGCGTAACACCGTGACGTGACGACGACGGGAACGCCAGCCGAAACCGCCTGTTCGATGGCATTGCCTACTGCTGCGGTCGTGTTCCCTAAGCCGGTTCCCTCGACCACCAGTCCATCGACTCCGGCGTCGAGTGCGTCTTCGATTTGGTCACCGCCGACCCCCACACCGGATGTAACCATTCGAACGTCGATGTCCGATGGTTCGCCAGTTCCATCGAGAGTGACCGAGTAGCTTCCGGGTTCTCGGTACCACCGAACCGCACCTCGGGTGGTTACCGCAACCGGCCCTTTCTCGGGTGATTCAAAAGCGTCGAGCTTTCGCGTGTGTCGCTTCGTCACGTCACGGGCCGCGTGCAGTTCTTCGTCGAACGCGATGTAGACGCCGCCCGAATTTCGGATTCGGTCGTCGGTAAGCACTCGAACCGCCGTGAAGAGGTTTGCCGGGCCATCTGGACTGACTTCGTCCGGGCGTCGTTGTGCGCCGGAAAAGACGACCGGAACACCGACATCGAGAGTTAAATCGAGGTAGTATGCCGACTCTTCCATCGTGTCGGTACCGTGGGTGACGAGGATGCCGTCGGCATCGTCCTCGACGGCCCCTTCTATCGCCTGTCGAAGTTCCTCCAGCGTCGGAATATCCATGTCGAAACTCGGTCGTTGGGCGACTTCGCGCACGTCGAGGTCTGCGTAGTCTGCGAGCTGTGGGACAGCTTCGACGAGCGCTTCGCTATTTTTGCTCGGTTTCGCTCCGCCCGTCTCGTCGGTGCTGGCGATGGTGCCGCCGGTTCCGAGTATCGTAATCGTCTGGGCCATAGGGTAGTCATCGGCTCGTCGCCACAATAGTCTGTTTCTGCGTCGAAATCGTGTTTGTACTGTACTACGAGTGGAACTTATTGCAGTACGAGTGGAGCTCGTGGTTTGGCATACTTCTAAGGACGTTCGAACCGTCCTCTCTTCTTCAAATGAGTGATATTGACGTCGCAATCGGCATCGACGCTGACTGTGTGGCAGGCTGGCTCGGGTCGTATGGTGGGGAAGATTCGCCCGCAGACCTCTCCCGAGGTATCTCGGCGGGAAAGGAAGGCATTCCTCGACTCGTCCAACTCTTCGAAGACGAAAACGTCGATACGTCGTGGTACATCCCCGGCCACACGATTGAAACGTTCCGTGATGAAGTCGAGGCCGTCGCGGCAGGCGGGCACGAAATCGGCATTCACGGCTATTCTCACGAGAATCCGACCGACCTCGACCGCGAACAGGAGGACACGATAATCGAAGCGTCCATCGATCTCATCAAGGACGTCACGGGAGAGCGACCTGCTGGTCACCGTGCCAGTTGGTGGGAGTACAGCGAGAACACGCCCGAACTCGTGGAGAAACACGATTTCCTCTACGACAGCAGTCTGATGGAGACGCAGTTCGAACCGACGTGGATGCGGACGGGCGATTCGTGGAAGAAGATACAGTACGACCAGTCCCCCGAGACGTGGATGGAACCCTACCAGTACGGTGAGGAAACCGACGTCGTGGAAATCCCCATCAGTTGGTATCGAGACGACATCCCGCCGATGCTGTTCGTCAAACAGCCGAACTACCACGCAGGCTACAAAGACCCCGCGATGCTGTACGAACAGTACTACAAGCGGCAGTTCGACTTTCTCTACAATCGCCGCAAAGCGGGCGTGTACACGCTGACAATTCATCCCGACCTTCACGGCCTTCCACACATGATACCCCACCTTGAGGAGTTCATTCAGTACGTGAAGGGGCACGAGAACGTCGAAATAAAGACGCTCGAAGAAATCGCGCACAAGTTCAAGGACGACCCGTCGGTGTACGAAAGCAAAGGGGAGTATGTATAAACTGACGATAGGTGTATAATGGACGTTCGAGGGTGCTGAAACGCCGACAGCCAAAACACCGCTCGAACCGTCTCCGGACTTCTTATAGTACCGACGTCAAAAAGATATCTCTCCCGAGTAACCTATCTTTGAGAGGTATTAAACTCATATGGTATGCTATATTAATAGTCGGTTCAAAATACTACTAATTTATTTTGTACCTCCCAACTTCACGGTGGGGTACAAATATTACGATCACTGCAATCGACAGTTGGAATCATCGATTTCAAGCACCCAGATAGTAACGATTCGAACAGTACGGACGGAAAAACGCGCGTTTTTGCTGCCAGTCACGTTTCAGCGACACTGCTGACTACGGAAAATGAAAGAGTAAGTAGAGGCAATCTCCATTGCAGTTAGTTCATAATGAATCTGACTAATAGAAGGATCTAAAAGTTGAACTGTATGTAAAACTATAATATTTAAATTATCCTACTGTTTGTCCAACGCCCGTTGGATAATCGTACTGTGCTGGGACTCTTTAGCGACGAGAGCGATTCTGAAGCGGGGCCGACTTTTCATTAGGAGTCTACGGTTGCAATCGTTTTGAGCAGGACATCGACGGCGATTCGGACGGACGTTTCGTCGATGTCGAAATTCGGAGTGTGATGACCGTTTGGGTGGTCACTGCCGATTCCGACGTATGTGGCTTTTCCACCGTTTTCTTGCACTCGCTGAATCAAGAAGGATGCGTCTTCGCTCGCGCCGAATCGCTCCCGTTTCGAGACGTTCGTCACTCCTTTGACTGTCGCCGCAGCATCGGAAACGGCGGTTATCATCTCATCGTCGGCTTCGAACGTCGTCGTCTTTCCGTACGTCTCGATGTCGTATTCCACTTCGTGCATCGCTGCCGAGTGAGCCACGATGTGCCTTGATTTCTCCATCATGTAATCGTTGACAGCGGTCGTTTCGCCCCGAACTTCGATTATCAGTTCCGCATGGTCGGAGATAACGTTCTGTCCGTTCGGCGAAGAAACCTTTCCGACGTTTACTCTGGATGCGCCGTCGCTGTGGCGGGGTATCGCGTAGAGATTCTGTATCGCAGTCATCGCCGCTTGGAGCGCGTTCGACCCCTTCTGTGGTGCATTTCCGGCGTGTGCGGATTGACCGGTAAATCGAACGAGGAATTTGCAGTTACAGAGCGGTCGGTCGTACCCTGCGATGATCGTCCCCGTTTCGTTGCCGAGGCCCAGATGCAACGCCGCGAAATAATCGACATCGTCTACGTGACCGCTTTTACTCATGGGAATCGCCCCACGGCCGCCTTCCTCTGCGGGCTGGAAGAACAGCTTAAGTGTCCCATCGAACGCAGACTCTCCGATTTCGCGTGCAATGCCGATTCCGATGGCTGTGTGCCCGTCGTGCCCGCAGGCGTGCATTTCCTTCGAGTGGCGGCTGACGAATCCATCGCGCATCGGAGCGTGGGTGTCGTCGCGTGTTTCCACTATTTCCAGCGCGTCCATATCGACGCGGATGCCAACCACTGGCCCGGTGGCGTCGCCGTAGGTTCGTTCGGCCACGAGTCCGGTGCTGTTGCCCATCTGCTTTAGTACTTCTTCGGGGGCACTTTCATCGCTAGCACGGGCGCGCGCCGCGGCAATTTCGTCCTCGTCCGGAACGCCAAGCCGTTGCTCCACTGCTAACGCTTCCTCGCCGAGGTGGAGCGTGAAACCCAGCCGACCGAGTTCAGTTGCGACGAGTGCCGTGGTTCGAAACTCCTTCCATCCGACTTCCGGATGCGCATGTAAATCTCGACGTATCTCTACGAGTGACGCCGTTCCGTCCCATACTGAATCCTCGTTTTCCATCATTGTTGTTTTGGTGATCAGATACTTTTGGTAAAGCCAATTTCAGTCTACGTCAGACACGACACCGTCGTCCGACGGTCGTTCGTTCATCGCCTGTCGGGTCTTCTGTTTGAGATTATCGAGGTTGTGTTTTTCCGCGGCCTCCAGCACTCGTTCGTACTCGGGCTCCTGCATGAGCGAAATCCCGAAGAACAGGAATATCGAAATCGGAAGCCCGACGAAGATTGGATGCAGTCCCATGAACTCGGCGGTGTCCGCAAACCATCCCGCCCACCACCACGCGACCGTGAGGCCAGCACCGAAGGCGATGCTCCAGAAGGCTGCGTCAGAAGTTCCGCGTGGCCAGTAAAACGCGGCGAGCCACGGCACGAGAACACCACCGGTCAACGCGACTGCACCGAAGACGATGAGGTCGATGATGCCGGGGACGACGAGCGCAAGTGCGAGCGAGAGCATCATCAGGCCAAGCACGGCAACCCGTGATGCTTGTTGCTGTTTGTCACTGCCAGCGTCCGGGTTCATGTACCGAAGGTAGATGTCCTCGACGAAGTTCGATGCACCGGAGAGCAGAAAGCTGTCGCCGCTGCTCATGACAGCAGCCGCGAGCGCCGCGAGGAGAATTCCGGCGAGCCACGTCGGGAGGATATCAACCGCCATCGTCGGCATCAAGAGCTGTGAGTCCGCAATCGAGGGGTACATCACGATACCCATCGCACCGACGATGAGTGGAACCGGAATGTAGGCGAATCCGATGATGCCGTTGAGGGTCGTTCCGACGAAGCCATCACGAGGGCTTCGTGCCGACATTACGCGTTGGAGATACCCCTGTCGGACGAGCATGCTCGGAACGAGCGTCACGACGTAGCCAGCGATGAGCGTCCATTCCATCGCAAAGAGGTCAAACGCCTGTGGTGCGCGCTGGGTCACTTCGGCGGTCATCGTCGAGACGCCACCGAACTCGAAGATGCCGAGTATCGCCAGCATCCATAACCCGACGAAGAGAATGATTCCCTGAACGAAGTCTGTCCACATGACGGCGGCCATTCCACCGAGGATAGTGTATGCGGTGATGACGAGCGCACCGAGGATGGCTGCCTGCTCGATAGTGATGATATCACCGAGGAGGAAGCTGATGATAGTCCCTGCCGCCAACCACTGTGCTCCGAGTGTACTGACGAACCGGAGGATATAGAACGGTAATGCGATGAATCGCGTCTTCCCGTCGTAGCGGTCTTCCAGCATCGCCGGAATTGTAATGTTCGACGTCTTTGGGAGTTTGTGCCCGAGAAGCACCGCCACGACGAAGAAACTCGCAAGCGAAATACCAAAGCTCCAGAACGCCGTGATACTTTGCCCATCGTACGTCGATGCCGACAGCCCGATGGTTCCGCCTGCACCGATTGCCGTTGCGAAAAACGACAGCGCGACGAGGTACCACGGAGCACCTTTTCCTGCGAGGAAGAAATCTTCGAGGTCTTTCATCCCTTTCTTATGGAAGTATACGCCGATTGCCAACATCCCGATGATGTATGCAACGACAATGCCTGCTATGTATGACCGTAACATTCCTACAGACACGGTTTCACCATCACTATTTATACTTTTCTTCCCTCCAATGATAGGTGAACTAACTAATAATATAGAACATTTATCCATTTTTTACTGATTTTCTACCTCAATTGTTTTATTCTAGAATACAACATATCCGACTGGTTTGAGAAAGACACAAATACACACCCTTTGTCGCTCGGACTATGCAGATAGATGCAGAGCGTCTCCAGCGTGACCTAGAGACGAACGCACAGTTCGGTTCGGTTGCTGTCGATGACGGACACGCACGAACGGTGTTGACGGGAACTGATGCAGACGAACGTGCCCGGGACTATTTCGTCCGCCGACTTCGGGAAGCGGAGATGGACGTTCGAATCGACGCAGTCGGAAATATCGTCGGGCGGTGGGTTCCAGAAACCGCAAATCCCGATTCGAAAGCCGTCGCCACGGGGAGCCACCTCGATTCGGTTCCCGAAGGTGGGATTTTCGATGGCCCGCTCGGCGTGTACGCCAGTCTCGAAGCAGTTCGTGCGATGCAGGACGCAAACCTCCCCGTCGGTCGTCCGATTGAAGTTGTCTGTTTCACCGAGGAGGAAGGACAACGATTCGGCGTCGGTGCGTTAGGTTCGGCGGTCGTGACGGAATCGCTGTCCATCGACGATGCACACGCGCTCACCGATGAAGACGGGACGACCCTCGAAACCGCGCTCGATTCGATTGGTTTTCTGGGCGACGGTCGAATCCGACCGGAAAAATGGGATTCGTGGCTGGAACTGCATATCGAGCAGGACACACGGCTTGAAGCCGAGAGTACCTCGATTGGGGTCGTCACGGCGATTACGGGTATCGCGCGCTGTGCCGTTAGTATCGTCGGCGAGGCGAACCACGCGGGGACGACGTCGATGGCCGAACGAACGGACGCGCTCGCCGCGGCGAGTACCGTTGTCAACGAAGTCGAAACGGCGGCGATTCAGCTCACCGAGAAAGACGCGCCAACGGCCGTCGCAACGGTCGGGTCGCTCGATGTGTCGCCGAACGCACCGAATGTCGTTCCCGGACGAGTCGATTTCACCGTGGACATCAGGGACGTTTCTCATGAATCAATGCTAGAACTCATCGACCACGTCCGTGCTAGTTTGAACCGCGTAGAGGCGGAGCGTACCGTCGAAACGTCGTTTTCCCTGCCGCGACATCGGAACCCGAGAAAGATGAGCGAACGGTGTCGGCAAGCAGTTCACGAGACTGCAACCGAGGCCGAAATTTCCGCTATCGACCTTCACTCCGGGGCAGCCCACGACACGATGCGGCTAGAACCGTTCACCGACGTTGGGTTGCTTTTTGCACCTTCTCAGGACGGAATCTCTCATAATCCACTTGAATGGACGAATTGGGAAGATTGCGCCGACAGTGCCGAAGTACTCGCCGGTTCCCTCTTCAGCCTTTCAAACGGATAGATTCACGTCTCGTATTGGTTACTTTATGTCGTACATCCGATTATTCGCCTTGCACTTACTCACCAGTGCCGACGCTGGCAATCAATTTTTCGGATTCTTACCTCGAAAACGCTTGAAGTGGTAGTTTTCACCGCTTTTCCGGCGACTCACGGTTGTGAACACGTATCACTGCAGTTCTCACAATTCTATGTATGGGAAACAAACTTATTTCTCCCTTACACCTCCTGTAAGCTGCCGTCAGTCACAGTATCGATAGCACATCGAGATGCCGCGATGTTTATATCTGCTCGATACGGCTCAATAGCGCTTATGCTGGAACCAACGATTTCCACGATATGGAAACGCCTATGTGCTCGGCGTATTTGGGTGTGTGTATGACACACTCACCCGGCGACGAGGGGTCGACACAAAGCCTCAAAACGGTAACGACGACGTTCGATATAATCGATGCACTCGAATCGCTCGCTGGTGCGGGTGTGACGGAACTGGCGGACCATCTCGATATCTCCAAGAGTGCCGTGTATAAACATCTGTACACGCTGAAAGAGCGAAAGTACGTCGTGAAGGACGGCAACGACTATCGACTCAGTCTCCAGTTTCTCCTTTTGGGAGAGCACGTTCGAAACCAGAATCCGCTCTTCCGCATCGGTAAGCCGGAAATCGAGAAATTGGCGGACGAAACTGGGGAGTACGCACATCTGACGACGGAGCAACACGGTCTTGGAATCAATCTCTGTAAGATTCGCGGTGAACACGCCGTCGGAACTGACTACCAAATTGCAAAAAAACAGCGTGCGAACTATCTTCACTCGATGGCAACGGGGAAGGCTATTCTCGCGTTTCTTCCGGAAGAGCGAGTGAACTGGATAATCGACCGGTATGGCCTCCCTGAGATGACCGATTCGACACTCACTGACCGTGAAACGCTGTTCGAATCCCTCGCAGAGATTCGAGAACAGGGATACGCAGTCAACGATGGTGAGGAAGTCGAGGGTCTTCGTGCCGTCGGTGCCCCGATTCACGACCGGGACAAGTCTGTTCTCGGTGCGCTGAGCGTATCAGCACCGAAAACACGGCTCAGTGGTGACCAATTCCGCAAACACATTCCGGAGTTGGTGACTCGAACGGCGAACGTCATCGAGGTTAATCTAAATATGGTCGAACGCTCTTCGGATATCGGTTCGCTCTAACATTACAAAACTAATTCTGTAATGGATATTCACATTTCTAGTCTTCACACGAAGTACTCATCTATTGATGTAAAACTGCTCTTCGAACAATCCATTACAAAACTTGTCTTGTAATGGTCCGTTGATGCATTCCATGAGTGGATCTACCACGCTACGTTTAGCGATACAAAACATACGAAACCTATCTGTAGGAGAGATTGATGCTGATGACGTTTGCGGCTCGCATGACCATATCGGGGACGGTTGACTCCAGATGTTCGTCGCGCATCCTACTCGCGGGGCCAGCAACGCTTACAGCGCCACGAACGGTGCCGTCGTTCGTGATAACCGGTGCCGCAACGCACCGAATCCCTTCGGCCCGTTCTTCCATGTCGAGTGCGTATCCCTGTTCACGAATACGCTCCAAATCATCGAACAGTTCCTCGCGTGTCGAGACGGTGTGCTTCGTACTCGGTTCGAGGCCGTGGCTCTCGATGATTGCTTCGACGCGGTCTTTCGGCATGTGTGCGAGAATGGCCTTCCCGAGTCCTGTCTGGTGTAGATAGACGCGAGAACCGATCCCTGTGTCGAGCGACAGTGCGTTTTCTCCTTCTGCGCGATAGAGGTAGATTCCACGTCCGTGTTCTTCGACGAGAATATTGCCGAGTTCGCCCGTTTCCTCGGCGAGTTTGTCCACTTCCGGCATTCCCACCTCGTAAATTTTGTGCTGGTTTTTTATCTGTTCGCCGAACTCGAAAAATCGAAGCCCCAATCGGAATTGGGTTCCGTCTTTCACGACCAGTTCGTTCTCTTCGAGCGTCGTTAGGTGGTTGTGAACCGTTCCCTTCGTAATATCGAGGTGGTTCGAAAGTTCGGTCACTCCAGCCCCATCCAACTCGGCCACCTTTTTCAGGATTGTGGCGGTGGTTTCCACGGCCTTTACCGGGTTTTTTGCGCGTCCCATGTCATTCGACGGGAGGGCCAACCACAAAAAAGTTGTTTAGTGATTCTAAACATATCGTTGCGCTAACTGTACACTGTATATTTGATTGTTTACGGACGTGCGAGTGTGTAGAAATTTTCTACAGTCGCCCTTGTGAGTTCTAACGCTTCTATGGAGTCGAAAGCAATCGAAATTAGGGAGGTATGATTTTCGTTCGCTGCGAGCTAGCCGCGAAAAACGGTTTAGCAGGACTAAACGCAACGGCGAAAAACGCTCGGCGAAAGCTTTTACATGTGGTGTCTCAGATACTCCTGTGCCGAATATGGACTATGAACTAGATGCAAATGTAGCTCTCGTCACAGCATCGAGTAGCGGCCTCGGAAAGGCGTCGGCGAAAGCCCTCGCGGCCGAGGGTGCGAACGTCGTCATCAACGGTCGAAACGAAGACCGTCTCGCGGAAGCCGAAGACGATGTTCGGGCAGTCGCCGAGGGCGACGTGCTCGCCGTGCAAGGCGACCTGACGAACTACGACGATATTGAACACCTCGTCGAACGCACCGTCTCCGAGTTCGGCGGAATCGACCACCTCGTAACCAATGCCGGTGGCCCACCGAGCGGCCCGTTCATGGAACTGGACGACGAGGATTGGTACGGCGCGTTCGACCTCCTCGTGATGAGCGTCGTTCGCCTCGTCCGCGAGGCGGCCCCGCATCTTCGCGAGGACGGTGGCGGAACCATCGTCACGATAACCTCTCGAAGCGTCAAAGAGGCGATTCCGTCGCTCGTGCTCTCGAACGCCGTTCGCATGAGCGTCATCGGCCTCGAAAAGACCCTCTCGAAGGAACTTGCGCCGGAAATCCGGTCGAACGCGGTTCTCCCGGCACCGCACGAGACGGCTCGCCAGCAGGAACTCATTCAGGCTGCCGTCGATAGAGGGGAGTACGACAGTTACGAGGAGGGCCTCGACGCGAAGGGTGACATCAACCCACTCGGTCGTATCGGCGACCCGATGGAACTCGGTGACGCCGTCGCGTTCCTCTCCTCGGAGCAGTCGAGTTTCATCAACGGCGTTGCCATCCCCATCGACGGCGGACAGGGCGCGTCCAACCTGTAGCCATGACACGACTTGCACGAACAATCGACGGTAGACCTATGCTCGGCGATGACGACGGATTCGTTCCGCTTTCGTCCGCCGACCCATCGCTCACGACGATTCGTGACGCCCTTCCGCTCGCCGCGACGGGCGACCTGCCGACGCCGGACGAAGCGTCGGCGAGCCGCGTTCCCGAACGACACCTTTCGTTCGCCGCGCCGCTCGAACGCCCCGGAAAACTGTGGGGAATCGGACTGAACTACGCCGACCACGCGTCGGATTTGAACGAAGACAGCCCGACGGAGCCTGCGAGCTTTATGAAACCCGCGACGGCAGCCACCGGCCCTGAGGGGTCGATTCGGCTTCCGCCGCGGGACATCACGAACCGCGTGACCGCGGAGGCAGAACTTGCGTTGGTTATCGGCCAGACGTGTTCCAACGTGGACGAAGCCGACGTTGACGACGTTATCGCCGGATACGTCCCCGTCATCGATATGACCGCAGAAGACATCTTGGAGCGAAATCCGCGCTTTTTGACCCGGTCGAAAAGTTTCGACTCGTTTCTCGTCTTCGGCCCGTCGTTGGTCACGACCGACCAAGTCGGTTCGCTGGACGAACTCTCCGTTAGAACAGTCGTCAACGAGGAAGTCGCCGCGGAAAACCGGATTCGGAACATGATGGCGACGCCGCGCGAACTCGTGGCGTTCCACTCGAACGTCATGACGCTCGAACCGGGCGACGTTATTTCGACCGGAACGCCCGGTGCGAAACACATCGTTCCCGGCGACAGCGTCAGAGCCGAAGTCGAACGCGTCGGCACCGTCAGTTCGGACGTGGTCGGATGAGGTTCGAACGTCACTCAAACGTCAGAAAGATTTTAGACACCCTGTGCGCCACATCATAACACACCACCCATGAAAATAGCAGAAGTAGAGAGTTTCGCCGTATCGATTCCGCTGAAAGAACCCGTCGCCTTCGCAACTCGCGTCGTGGAAGAACGCGACCACGCCATCGTGTACGTCCGAACGGAGGACGGCACCGAGGGCGTCGGATACTCCCTCGGCTACGGCGGTGCCGACGTCATTGCAAAGGCCGTAGAAAGCGTTCTCGCGCCGATGGTCGAAGGCGAAGACCCCCGTGACACGTCTCGCCTCTGGAGCGAGATGTTCGACGCCACGGTGCAAATAGGTCGAAAGGGCGTGATGGTGCGGGCCATCTCCTGCATCGACACAGCCCTCTGGGACATCAAGGCGAAAGCCGCCGGAATGCCCTTGTACAAACTGCTCGGCGGGCACGCCGACGAAGTCCCGGCATACGCCAGCGGCGGTTACTACCGCGAAGGGAAGGGCCTCGAAGGCCTCCGCGAGGAGATGGAAACCTACGTTGACCGCGGTCACGACGTGGTCAAAATGAAAGTCGGGCGAAAATCGCTGGAGGAGGAAGTCGAGCGAGTTCGCGTCGCCCGCGAAGCTATCGGCCCGAACCGAACGCTCCTCATGGACGCGAACGGCAAGTGGAAGAACAAACAGGAAGCCGTCCGCGCCTGCCGTGCGTTCGAAGAGTACAACCCGTACTTCATCGAGGAACCGGTGATGCCCGACAGCCTCGACCTCTACCGCGAGGTCAACGAATCGCTCGACTACGCCGTCGCGGGCGGCGAACTGGAGTTCAACCGCTACGGTTTCGCCGACCTGCTCCGCGAGGACGCCGTCGAAATCATCCAACCCGACGTGACGGTCGTCGGCGGCGTCACCGAGTGGATGCGCGTCGCCGACATGGCCGCGTGTCACGACATTCCGGTCGCACCGCACTACAACTGGGATCTGCACATCCAACTGCTCGCCGCCATCGAAAACGGCCTCTGGATAGAGTACTTCTACCGCGACTCGGACGTGAAGGCGTTCGACGACGTGTTGACGTACCCGGTCGAACCGGAAGACGGGATGATACAACTCCCACAGCGTCCCGGTCACGGCGTCGAACTCGAACGGGACGCCCTCGAAGAGTTCCGAATCTGAGTAGAGCGGTTCCGACGCCAACCGATTACGCAAAAATTCGAATGTGCGGACGCCGTTACAGTTCGTACCGTTCGCCGGGCGATAGTTCGGCGATAGTCGGCGCGTTTTCCCCTGCCCGGTCTGCGAGTTCGACGGCGAACTCTTCGACTTCGTCGCTCCCCGGAACGTAGTGAACCGGAATCACGGTTTCAGTGTCCAACCATCCGGCGGCGACGGCGGCGTCACGGGGCGGAAGCGGGGCGAGGTCGCCCGGCGCGCTCCCGACAGGGAGCATCACGGTGTCCGGTTCGTTTAGCTCGACGAACAGTTCGAGGTCGCTGAACAACGACGTGTCCCCGGCGTAGTAGAGGCTCGCGTCGGGAAAGTCGAACTGAAATCCGAGCGGCATCCCCGACAGTCGTTGCCCGTCCGATTCGAAGTACGAGAGATGGCGGGTTTCGAGCACGCGCACCTCGACGCCGAACAGTTCGAACGCGTTGCCCCAGATGACTCGTTCCACGTTTGCTTCTGGAACACCCTCGGTTACGAGATGGTCGGCGACTGCAGGTTCGGTGTAGACCGTTGCACCCGATTCCGCCGCGATTTCGACGGTGTCCCCGAGATGGTCGTAAGCACCGTGTGTGACGAAGATTGCGTCTATATCCTCGAAATTCGACACCGTTTCGTCGCTCCATTCGGGTTCGAGAACCCACGGGTCAACGAGTATTCGAACGTCTCCATCCGTCACTTCGAACGACGAGAGGCCGTAGTACGTGAGGCTGGCCGGTTCTGCTGACGACATAGCTTCCCCTCTTTTCCCCGGTTACAATACTGTTCCGGCGTTGACCGGCATGTCCAATTTCGATGACACTGACCTGAACACTTTTGTGAGGTGCCGATAAACGGGTTGCTACAGCACATGACCACAAACGTCCTACTGACGGGTGCGTTCGGGCGTGTCGGCACGGCCATCATCGACCACCTCGCAGACAGAGATGAGTACGAGTTCACGTATCTCAACCGGTCGGAACGAGAGGAATACGACACGTTCGTCGCGGACGTTTCGAACTACGAGGAGATGCGTCCGGCCTTCGACGACCAAGATGCGGTTATCCACCTCGCTGGCTACCCGGAAACCGACGGTACGTGGGAACAGATACTACAAAACAACATCATCGGGATGCAGAACACGCTCCAAGCCGCCAGAGACGCGGAGGTGCCGAAGTTCATCTTCGGTTCCACCAATCACGTCGTCGGCATGTACGAAGCGGAGTTCGCACCCGAACTATACGAACCCGGTTTCGACCTGCTGGTTGACCAAGATTCACCCCGGCGTCCAGACTCCTACTACGGAACCTCGAAATCGTTCGACGAAGACCTCGGTCGGTACTACGTCGAGAACTACGACTACCCAGAGCAGTTCTACTCGCTTCGGATCTGCTCGGTTCGCCACGAGGAGTACGACCACCCCTACGGCGACGCAGAACACGGCGCAGACGAAGGAGAGTGGGAGCGAGGTAGTCCAGAATACGATCTGAAAGTCGCGCGGATGAAGGCGATGTGGCAGTCCCGCCGCGACCTCGCTCAGCAAGTCGATTGCTGTCTGCGAGACGACGACGTGGAATACGACGTATTCTTCGGCGTCAGCGACAACGACCGCCGATGGTTCAGCATCGAACACGGACGGGACGTTATCGGATACGACCCGCAGGACAACGGCGAGGAGTGGGACGCGCCGCCGGAGGGGAACTAAATGACGAAGAAACTGCTCCTCGACGTTGACCCCGGAATCGACGACGCGCTTGCGATTCTGATGGCGCTCGGAAACGACGATGTGGAAGTCGTCGGCCTGACCACGGTCATGGGGAACACGACCATCGAGAACACAACGAACAACGCCCTCGCACTGCTGGAGTTCGTGGACAGAACCGACATTCCCGTCGCGGAGGGTGCAGGCCGTCCGTTTGCGGATGAACTCGTGATGGCCGAATACGTCCATGGGCCGGGCGGCGTGCCGGAAACCGTTCGTGAGGCGCTTCCTGACCCGTCCACTGACCCCATCGACCAGCATGCCGCCGACTTCATCCTCGAACAAGCGGAGAAGTACGGCGACGACCTCACAATCGCCGCGGTCGGCCCCCAAACGAACGTCGCGCTGGCGATGGCGAAAGACCCGACGCTTCCAGATACCGTCGCGGACATCTACCAGATGGGCGGCGCGCTGAAGACGACGGGGAACATCACGCCGCAGGCGTCCTTTAATTTCTACGTCGATGCCGCCGCCGCGGCCCGCGTCGTGCAGGACGGGTGGCCGACCGTCGTCGGCCTCGATGTAACTGAACCGGCGCATCTCCCGCCAGAGGCGCAGAAGCGCTTCCGCGGACGGGGTTCGCTCGGCGACGTTATCGCGGACATCCTCGAATACAAGGCACAGGGGCCGGACGGAACGGTCGCCGAAGGTGGTTCCATCACGAGTGACGCGGTTGTCTTGGCAGGTTTCCTCGGCAACCCGCTGACCTACGAGGATGCCTACGTGGAAATCGACACGACGGACGGGCCGTCGAACGGCGCGACCGTCTACGACGAACACGGCGTCTACGAGAAACAGCCGAACTGCACCGTCGCGCTCGATGTGGACATCGAGCGCTGTCGTGAGGTCATCATGTCGAACTTAGAGAAGCTACTGCCCGAGGGAGACGCATGAATCGAATACTTGCCGTCGTTAAGCCGACGGACACGGATGTGGAACTGCTCGAAGAGGCTGGCGCGGTCGCCGCGGGAACGGGCGTCGAGGTAGTCGTCCTCGCGCTCGTGTCGGAGGGAAGCGAGGATGCGTCGGTGGACTCGATACGGCAGTGGGACGGCTTCGACGCCACCAAAACCGACGAAACGGCGGAAACCGTCAATCGATTTGCGGAGTACCTCGGGAGTCAGATTCTCGACCCGTTCGGGGTCGAGTATCTCGCCGTCGGCGAGCGAATCGAAACCACCCGACCGTCGAGCAAAATCATCGACGTCGCGGAAAACCACGACTGTGACCACGTCTACGTCAGCAACCGCGGTCGGTCGCCGACTGGAAAGGCACTGTTCGGTGACACGACCCAGTCTGTGATTCTGAACTTCGACGGGTTCGTCACGGTGCGAACTGCGTAACACGGTACGAATCGCATACGGTACGAATAGCGTAAGGACGAAAACGCGCTCACGGTTCCGAATGGAAACGAGGCTTTGGTCGGTTACCCTCGGGTGAATCGGTCGATTCCTCTCCCGAGGTGGAAGAACCAAACATTTAATAGGGGTTATCTCACACTCATTCATGGTACATAATGTCAAGCACAGGTGCCACGACTAGTACGAGTCGTATCGAACGGTTTCGTGAAAACGTTTCGGAGGATTTCACGACGACAACGTGGGTGCTCATTCCATTGGGTATCGGCATCAACGCAATCGGCGGATTCATCGCAAGTACGCTGAAGCTCCCGCTGTTTTTGGACAACATCGGGACGATGCTCATCGGCATCCTCGCCGGACCGTGGGCGGCTGCGCTGACCGGTGCCCTCGCGAATCTCATTCAAGCGATGCTCGGAAACCCGGTTCAACTTGCGTTCATGCCGGTTCCGGTCGCTATCGGCCTTGTTACGGGATTTCTAGCTCGCAGAGGGTGGTTCGACAGCGTGAAGAAGACGATTGTTCCGGCCATCGTCCTCACCGTCGTGGCCACCATCATCGCGACGCCCATCGTCGTCCTCGTGTTCGGCGGCGTCACCAGTTCAGGAACGAGTTTGGTCACTGCGACACTCGTTGCGACGGGTCGAAGCCTCGTCGAAAGCGCGGCCACCGCACAGTTCGCCGTCGAGTTCGTGGACAAAGGTGGGTCGGCCTTCATCGCCTACTTCATCGGAAAGTCGGTTCCGTCCCGATACCTCCCGCCACAGGGGCAAGATATATATTCGTAGTTGGTTCAAGAAAAGGTATGCAACGGAGTTGTGTGGGTTACAATCACCTCTGTCATATGAGGTACATATCAATGCACAAGGAATACATCAATGCCTGATTCGGATACCTCGATATACCAACCCGGCGAGAGCATACTGCACAGAATGAATCCGGTGACGGAAATCGTGCTTGCAACCTGTCTCTCGTTGGTGGTGTTCATCGTCGGCGACTACCGAATCCCGCTCGCGCTGGCGCTCGTTTTGATCGGGTTCGTGTTCGTCGCACGAGTGCACGGCCTCCTCCTCAAACTGTACGGAGCAGTTGCCGTGCCGTTCGCGTTCTTCTTGCTCCTCATTCAGGGCATTCTGCTCAGGCCAGCAGACCCGACGGCGTTGTACACGTTCGGTTCGATAACCGTTTGGGAGTCGGGCTTCGAGCAGGCACGACTGATATTCCTGCGAATCAGCGTCCTCATACTGGCGTTCCTGTTGTTCGCCACGACGGCACAGCCACAACGGATGCGTATCGCTCTCATGGAGAAGGGGGTGCCGAGCAAACTCGCATACGTGTTCATCGCATCGCTCCAGATAATCCCGGAAATTCGAGATAGAGCAGGGGCCATCTCGGAAGCACAGCAGGCACGTGGACTCGACACCACGGCGGACGTTCGGACGCGCCTTTCGTCCATCGTCGCGCTGTTGGCCCCCCTGCTCATCAGTACGCTCATCGTCGCAAACACGCGAGCGTTGGCGCTCAACGCCCGCGGATTCCAATCTGAAGGACCACGGACGTACCTGTACGAGGTTTCCGACCCGACGGGCGAGCGCGTTCTGCGATACCTCGGTGGCGTTGCAGTTATCGCGGCAATCGGATGGAGGATTCTCATATGAGTTTGATAGAACTACACGACGTAACGTTTCAGTACGGCACCCAACCTGACGACGAATACGCCGTCAACGACATCGATTTCAGTATCGAAGAGGGCCAGTTCGTCGGAATCACGGGACAGAGTGAGGCAGGGAAGGCGACCCTCTGTCGGCTCATCTCCGGGCAGATTCCCCACTTCTACCACGGTGACCTCTCGGGAACGATCACCGTCGAAGGGGCTTCGACGGTCGAATCGACCGTCGGCGACCTTTCGAAGAAAATCGGATTCGTCTTCGAAAACCCCTACGACCAGCTTACGGGAGCGACCTCGACCGTCCTCGAAGAGGTCGCGTTCGGACTCGAAAGCCACGGTCTTACACGCGACGAAATGCGCGACCGGGCACGTGACAGCCTCGCCGCAATCGGGGTCGAAGACCTCGCTGACCGGAACCCGATGCAACTCTCCGGTGGGCAGTGCCAGCGCGTCGCCATCGCATCCGTCATCGCAATGCAACCTGACGTGATGGTTCTCCGGCAACCCACGGCACAGCTCGACCCGGAGGGAACCGAAGAGGTGTTCGACGTTGTCGGGTCGATGAACGAGGACGGATACACCATCGTGATGGTCAGCCAAGAGATAGAGCGATTGGTTCCCCACCTCGACCGACTCGTCGTGATGGACGACGGTACAATCCGGTTCGACGGACGGCCGGACAACGTTCTCGTCCGGGCAATCGAGGAGGGGCTTCCAATCCCCGTTCCCGACCCTGTCGAAATCGGACACCGACTCCGTGACGCCGGAACCGTCTCGGCCGACGAACCGAT
This sequence comes from Haladaptatus cibarius D43, assembly GCF_000710615.1. Lineage (NCBI taxonomy): Archaea > Methanobacteriati > Methanobacteriota > Halobacteria > Halobacteriales > Haladaptataceae > Haladaptatus > Haladaptatus cibarius. Next base: position 107,586 of record NZ_JDTH01000006.1, read on the forward strand.
TCCGGTGACGGAGTCCGGTTGTCTGTCGGAACTCCGCCGTGTCGGCAACGGTCGGCTTCTCGGAAGCAAAACGGACGGCGGGCACAGCGCTTCGCCGCGCGACGAACCTCTCGACGAGACGGCCGACATCGTCCTCGATGAATTGCATCATCAGTACCCAAGCGGTGTCAAGGCGCTTCGCGGCGTCTCCTTCTCGCTCGATGACGGCTGTGTCTGTCTCATCGGTCAAAACGGTGCGGGAAAATCCACGTTGGTAAAGCACCTGAACGCGCTCCTCGAACCGACCGAGGGAGTTGCGTACATCCGTGGTGCGAACACGAGCGAACACACCACGGCCGAACTCGCCCACGAGGTTGGCCTGAGCTTTCAGAATCCGGACGACCAACTCTTCCACAGCACCGTCGAAGAGGAGATACAGTATGGCCCACGAAACCTCGACTTTGACGACGAAAAAGTGACGGAAACGACCGAACAGGCGCTACAATTGCTCGGATTAGACGAACGGCGGAACGAGAATCCGTACGACTTCGGCGAACCGTGGCGCAAGCGAGTCGCAGTGGCGTCCATCGTTGCGATGGACACGCCGATAGTCGTCCTCGACGAACCGACGAGCGGACAGGACGCGCCGGGATACGAACGGCTTGGACACGCCGTCGATACCCTCGCCGACCAGGGAAAACTCGTCGTCATCATCACGCACGACATGGATTTCGTGCGCGAGCACGCAGACCGAACTGTTCTCCTCGCAGAAGGACAGGTCATCGCGGACGGCGATACACGCGACGTGTTGGGCGATGCCGAAACGCTCTCTCGCTCGAACGTCCATCCGCCGACGGTGACGCGACTGAGTCTCGAACTCGGCGTCGGTTCGCTCCTCTCCGTCGAGGAGTTACTGGACGCCATCGGCGTTTCGACGGACGGTACATCGCCGTAGAATCGACCTCGAAGTACCACTCACGCAAGACGCAACCACACAGCCACACTAACACAATCACACGATACACATGAATACGAAACTACTGCTGGACGTAGACCCCGGAAACGACGACGCTATCGCACTGTTCATCGCACTTGCCGACGACGACGTTGATGTCGTCGGCATCACGACGGTGGCGGGCAACACGACGGTGGACAACGCGACACGAAACACGCTGTCCCTCCTCGAACTGGTCGATAGAACGGACGTTCCCGTTGCGAAGGGCGCGGGCCGTCCGCTCGCGGACGAACTGGAGATGGCAGAACACGTCCACGGGCCGGACGGCCTCCCCGAGGTGGTCAGAGAGGGCCTTTCCGAGCCATCGACCGAGACGATAGACCAGCACGCCGTCGATTTCATCATCGAACAGGCACACGAACACGGCGAGGACTTGACCATCGCGGCGCTCGGGCCGCAGACCAACCTCGCCTTGGCGCTCGCAAAGGAACCATCGCTTTCCGAGATGGTCGGCGACATCTATCAGATGGGTGGCGCGCTGAAGACGACGGGGAACGTCACGCCGCAGGCGTCCTTTAACTTCTACGTCGATGCCGCCGCCGCGGCCCGTGTCGTGCAAGATGCGAATCCGAAAGTCGTCGGCCTCGACGTGACGGAACACGTCTACGTGGACACGGAAGATATTCTGGAACTCGCCGAGGAGGCGGCCCCCCTTCCCACGATGGCCGCCATTCTGGAGTTCAGTATCGAGGAAGTTCGCTCGAAGTTCGGGCACGACGGTGGACTGGCGAGCGATGCGGTCGTTCTGGCCGACATCGTCAACGACGCGCTCGACTTCGAAGACGCCTACGTGGAAATCGACACGACGGGCGGGCCGTCGAACGGCGCGACCATCTACGACGAACACGGCGTCTACGAAAACCCACCGAACTGCGAGGTAGCGCTCGGTGTGGATGGAGACGCGTACCAGCGCACGGTTCTCGAAAGTCTTCGTACATTCGTTGAGTAACGCGAGTTAACGTCGCTCGCTTTCCGTCTGAATCGTGCTACTGACATAGCTACAGAAAGGATATACTAAATCGATAAAGTGGAAACTACTTATAATTGTACAATTGCGCAGGTAGCGTATTAATGTTTGGTTGGAGTTCCGGTCGGAACGAAAAACTCGCTCTTCGACTTAGCGACGCGCGAATCGTCTGCAACTTGTGTGGTCGATCATATCCGGTGACGGCCCTCTCGAAGTTGGCGTCTGTGAGTGCGAACGGTACGTATTGTCGTCGCACACAGTATGGAAATTTGTATATAACTGCGCACCCAACAATCGGTAAATGGAATCGACACAGCAGACGCAACCGCAGGTAGAGGTTTCCGCACACAACATCGGCGGAATTGACCGGACTGCCGTTACCTTCTCTCCGGGTGTGACTATCCTCACTGGTCGAAACGCGACGAACCGAACGTCGTTCCTCCAAGCCATCATGGCGGCGCTCGGCAGTGAGCGAGCCTCGGTCAAGGCTGATGCCGACGAAGGATCGGTCGAACTCTCCATCGGTGACGAAACCTACACACGAACGCTCACCCGGAAAAACGGCACTATTGCAACGAGCGGCGACCCGTATCTCGACGACGCGGAACTCATCGATCTCTTTTCATTCTTGCTCGAATCGAACGAAGCGCGACGCGCGGTCGCGCGGGGAGACGACCTCCGGAATCTCATCATGCGTCCCGTCGATACCGAAGCGATTCAGACGGAAATCGAGCGACTCACTGCCGAGAAACGTCGCATCGACGACGAACTGGAGGAGTTGGAGTCGCTCGGTCAAACGCTTCCGACGCTCGAAGAGAAGCAAGCCCGATTGGCGAACGAAATCGAAGCGAAACGAGCAACGCTCGAAGCGAAAGAAGCAGAGCTAGAAGCGGCGGATGCTGACCTCGGTGAGACTCGTGCGGAACAAAGCGAACTGGAATCGAAGTTGGAGACGCTTCGTGAAACGCGGTCACATCTGGAAGACATTCGGTTCAAAATCGGAACGGAAGAGGACAGTATCGAAGCATTACAGAACGAACTCGCCGAACTCGAAGACGAGCAAGCCGACCTCTCCGACGTCTCGACCGACACGGTTTCGGAATACGACCAGCGACTGGGAACGCTCCGCGAACGCAAACAACAGCTCAATTCGGTCGTGAGCGAACTGCAGACGATTATCCAGTTCAACGAGGAGATGCTCGGCGGGACCAATCCAGATATTCGCGCTGCACTCCAGTCGGAAGCCGAAACGGGCGGCGAGAACGGGTCAGTTACCGACCAACTCGTCGCCGAAACGGAGACCGTCGTCTGCTGGACGTGTGGAACGGACGTCGAAAAGCAGACAATCGAATCGACGATCGACCAACTTCGAACGTTTCGTCAAGAAACGCTCGACGAACGCAGTGATCTGAGCGCCGAGATTGACGACCTCGAAGCGGAGAAAGCAGAACTCGAAACGAAACGACAGAAACGGGATAGCATCGAACAGCGTAGAAAACAACTCGAAACCGAACTCGACGACCGGAACGCCCGACTCGACGACCTCCGCGACGAACGCGCCAGCGTAACCGGCGACATCGAAGCGCTCGAAGAGACGGTCGAGGAACTCGAACAGGAAGATTACAGCCAGCTACTCGACTTGCATCGTGAGGCGAATCAACTCGAATTCGAACTGGAGCGGCTCGAAACTGACCTCGAAGACGTGGAATCAGAACGTTCGAATATCGAAGATAAACTGTCCGAAAAGGAAAAACTGGAAGACCGACGAGCCGAGATTCGAGACGAATTGGCAGACCTCCGGACGAGAATCGAGCAGATCGAAGCCGACGCCGTAGAGGAGTTCAACGAACATATGGCGCGCATGCTCGACCTGCTCGACTACGAAAACCTCGAACGGATTTGGATAGAACGCACGGAGCGAACTGTTCGTGAGGGTCGGCGGAAAGTTACCAAAAGCGTGTTCGAACTGCATATCGTCCGGAGTACGGAGTCCGGTGCAACCTACGAGGATACGATAGACCATCTCAGCGAGAGCGAACGGGAAGTCACCGGCCTCGTGTTTGCGCTTGCGGGGTATCTCGTTCACGAAGTGTACGACCACGTTCCGTTCATCCTTCTCGACTCGCTCGAAGCAATCGACTCGAACCGTATTGCGAGACTCGTGAACTATTTCAGCGACTATGCGGGGTATCTCGTGGCTGCACTGCTACCGGAGGACGCCGCCGCGCTCGACGACGAGTACGAGCGCGTCGCCGAAATCTAAGCAGATCGTTCCAACTGTCCTCTTTTTAGACAGGAGTTCTACAGCGAACGGATTGACTTATGTCACAGCCGTCGGTGACTTCTACACATGGTTTCTGGTGTCCACGCACAACTTGAGGTACGCGGTGCGGAGGGCTGTCCCGCGTCCTTGGTGAGCGAGGAGTGTACGGTTGAATCCGTGACGATCAGCCAGCACAGCACGCCGGAAACGACGGCTGTCGTCGGAGAAGTGACGGTAGACCATGCGGACGACGAACGGACGGAACTACAACACGTGGACGAAGTGTTCGCCGACGATTCGAAATCGGTGTATCGGTACAGTCACTCGAACGGCGACTGTCCGTGTTCACGCGTTCCAAAACACGGGTGTCCCATCCGTGAGCTTCGTGTCGATTCTGGACGACTCGTGTTCTCGTTTATCGCACCGAATCTCGAAACGCTTCGGGAGGTCGTTTCGGATTTGCAGGGGCGTTGTGCTGGCGTCACGGTTCGCCGTCTCACGCAATCCGAGTCCCTCGACGATACGCAGTCGTTACTGTTCGTAGACCGGACTGCGTTCACGGAGCGACAGTACGACGTCCTCCGAACCGCCCATCGGATGGGATATTTCGAATCACCGAAAGAATCGAACTCCGAAGCGGTTGCCGACGCGTTGGGAATCTCGGTGGCGACGTTCGTCGAACATCTCTCGGTCGCCCAGACGAAACTGCTGGAACAACTATTGACGGATTGAGTCGTCCTCTTCGCCCCTCGAAAAATCGTGTTTCGGACTGTGTCCACGTACCGTGCGATATGCCGATTGATAACTCATGACGTGGGATTAAATAAACCCAAATGTACTAGCACCAGTTCGTATCTCGCCGCGACGACGACAGTGAAACGACGCAATGACACGAACGATTTATCGAGAAATCGGCGGCCGGGACGCGGTCGAAACAGTCGTCACCGATTTTTACGACCGAGTGTTGGCGGACGACCAGCTTGCATCGTACTTCGACGGAATGGACATGAACGAACTGTACGCCCATCAAGTTCAGTTCATCAGTGCCGTCACTGACGGCCCGGCCGACTATACGGGCGACAACATGCGCGAAGCACACGCGCATCTCGATATTGACGAAGATGATTTCGACACCGTCGGCCAGTATCTCGAAACAGCACTTCGGGAGAACGGCGTCGAAGACGACAATGTAGAAGCGATTATGGCCGAAGTCGTTTCCCTCAAAGAACCGATTCTCGGTCGATAGTGGCCACTGTACCGACGACTAAAATCTCGAAGCCATAACACCGTTTCTCACTCACCGATGTTGTGACCCAATCAGTCAGGTAAAAGTAGCTCGCTCGCTAAAATCCACTAATGTCATCGAAACGGCGTCGTCCGCGAGATGAAGCTATCCGTGGACGCTCCCACTGCGGAGCATTCCGTCCGCTCTCTGCGTTCGTCCTCGTCGTCGTCATGCTCGCTCACACTCCCGTCGTTTCCGCACACGGTGCGACTGCAACCGGCGGACTCGCCCACGGACATGGAACCTTTCTCGCTCTCGGCGGACTCGGAGTTATCGCCGCCACCATCGCCTTCAAGCGAATCGGTCGTATCTCGCCGACGGCCGCACTCTCCGGGGTATTTGTCGGACTCGTTATGACTGCACTCGGTGCAATCCTCTTCGAAGCGCTGTCGCCGGAAACCACCTATTCAGGGGCCTCCATGCCTTTTCCGCGGTCGTGGTACCTCCCAATGGCGCTCTCGGTGGGGTTCTTGGTTATCGTGGCGAGCCTCGTCATCGGCCGACTTCGGTGGCCGACGCGACCTCGTTACTCCTTCCTCGGCATTCTAGCGGGACTGTGGATTGCGTATCCGTACCTTCTTCCCGGCAACGCCAGTGACTCGCATCCGCTCGGATACGCTATCGTTCTGGGAACACCCATCCTCGTCGGGTACGTCGTCTGGAAAGACGTGGGGATTGTGATTCGTGCGGTTCTTCGTGACCGGGCCGCCCGCTGGTTTGGCATCGGTGTCGGTGTCGTCGTTGCCCTCTTTTTCGTCTCTATTACGGGCTATCTCTCGTTTTTCCCGGAAGAAGGCCTCCCACACGAACGGGTGATTGTCGTTCTTCCTGCAATTTATCAACTCGTGACGTGGCCCACACTCGAAATGTATCTCCCTCACATCCCACTCTTCGTCGCAATTTCACCCGGACAACTCATCGTTGTCGGATTGTTGAGCACGCTTGTCGGACTGAATGCCGCCGTAATCGCCCGTCATTGGCGCGTCGAGGAACAAGCGGGAATGACACAGAGCACCGCTGGGGCCGGTGCAATCGTCGGTTCGTGTACGTGTGGTTGCTGTGGTCCGCTCGTCGCCAAAGTCGCCGTGTTGTCCGCGGGGCCTTCCATCGCGGCCCCACTGTACTGGGTGTTCGTCGATACGGCCTCGCCACTCAGCGCGCTGTTCATCGTTGCGAGCATCGTCCTGTTCGTCGGCAGTCTCGTCTACTCGGTCGAAACGGCGCGCCAATCCGGAGAATCGACGGCCGTTATCCCTGCCGATTGAATCGTAGAAGGCTTCGGGGAAGGAAGGTCGAAATAATCGCTCGGATTCGATTGTCACTGGTTGGTCGAATCAGCGATTGATATGAATCGTCCACCCTGTGCAGGTAGGGGCGTACCACCAGTGGACGAAGAAAGGAAAAGTGGTCATCAACGGGTTCATACTGCTTTCCCTTCTAAATGACAGTATGCGTGAACTCGTCTTCACTCTCGAATATGCGCCGGAAACCAACGCCGTTGCGGACATCCTCACTGCCAATCCGGAGACGAAGATTCGTTCCCTCTCCTGCCACGTCTCTCCTAACAATCTGTGGCGCGTCGATTACGTCACCGGTGGTCGAAGTGCACTCGACGACCTCGCGGAAACCGTCGCCAGCGCCGAATATTATACCGACTGTCTGGCCCGCCGTGACTGCGAAGCCGACTGGGAAACCCAAACTCTCGACCGTACCGAGGACGCACTCGTCCTCTACTCCTATTGGTCACGCACGCCCTCCTGCACTTCCATCCCCCACCTCGCACTCGACCACTTCGGGAACGGACTTATCTTCCAGACGACGTGGGTTGGACACCGGTACGAGTGGCGAATCATCGCCCCCGACGATACTACCTATCACGCCTTCCGGACTGCAATCGAAAACGAAATCGACGACACCACGGGTGTCACCTTCGTCCGGGTCGGCGATGCGGATGACGCCACTCCGGATGACGGTGAATCCTCGTTGACACCCGAACAGGATGCGGCCATGCGGGCCGCCGTCGAACACGGCTACTACCAGACGCCCCGGGAAATCGAAACCTACGAACTCGCTGAGAAACTCGGTATCCCCGGTTCGACGCTCTCCTACCGACTCCGCCGTGCCGAAGCGCAACTAGCCGAAGCCTACGTTACCGACCACTCCTCGTCTGCCCACCTATCGTCCCCCGATACCTGAGTGGAGTTGGTGCACACCAACTCAAGGGATTTGTCATCCGGGTTCGTCCGTCCGCACAATGACTACGGACACAGCTGGTTCGGATAGTATCGAATCCCGAACCGTGAAGCTCACCGTGCCGGGGATGGATTGCCCCTCTTGTGCGGAGAAAATCGTCAATAGCGTCTCGGAACGTGACGGCGTCGTCACCGTCGAACCGCAGGTCATGACCGGCACCGTTCACATCGAATATCTCCCTGAAACCGTCGCAGTGAATTCTCTCGTCGAACGTGTGCAGGCGGCTGGCTACGACGTCGAGGCACGCGACGACCTCCAAACTGAACGATTCGACGTGCCGACGATGGACTGTGCGTCCTGTGCTGGTAAGATAGAGAACGCCCTCGATTCCGTCGCGGGGATTCAGGAACGCGAGACGCTTCCGACGACCGGAACCGTCATCGTCACCTACGACTCCGGACGAACTTCTCGCCCCGACCTCGTCGCGGCCATCGAGAGTGCGGGATACACCGTCGGAGAGACCGAGCCAGATACAACAGAGGAAGACCTCGCGGAGGAGAACCGGGCACGAGACGTGTGGCTGAGTTCCCGTGCGCTCAAAACGTGGCTCGGCGGTGGGTTACTGCTTCTCGGACTTGGACTAGAGTTTTTACTGTCGGGACTCGACGTGACGCTCGTCGCATTCCTTGGGCGCGAATTCGGCACTGCCGAACTGTTCTACTTCGTCGGTGCGGTTGTGAGCGGCCAGGAAATCCTCCGAAACGGATACTACTCCGTGCGAACGCGCTCGCTAGACATCGACCTTCTGATGAGCCTCGGCATCCTCGGTGCAATTATTGCGAGCGTCGCCTTCGGCGAGGCTCTCTACCTCGAAGCCGGGATGCTCGCCGTGCTGTTCAGCATCGCCGAGTTGATGGAGGAGTACGCGATGGATCGCGCCCGCTCCTCGCTCCGTGAGCTAATGGATCTCTCGCCGACGACTGCGACTGTCCGCAGGGACGGCGAGGAGACGACCGTCCCGGTGGGGGAACTGCGCGTGGGCGACCGCGTCGTCGTGCGCCCCGGCGACCGTATCCCCGCCGATGGTACGGTCGCCGAGGGCGAGAGCGCGGTCAATCAGGCTCCAATCACGGGCGAGAGCGTCCCCGTGGACAAGGCGGACGGCGACGAGGTGTATGCCGGGACGATCAACGAGGAAGGGTATCTCGAAGTGGCGATTACGGCAGAGGCCGAGGATAGCACGCTTGCGCGTATCATCGAACTGGTTGAGGACGCACAGCGGGACAAGACCGACCACGAGCAGTTCGTCGACCGATTCGCCAGCCAGTACACTCCAGTGGTTGTCACGCTGGCCGTTCTCACCGCCACCGTGCCACCGCTTCTCATCAGCGGTCGCGTCTCGTTCGACATCGTCGGTCAGTCGCTCGTGTTCGTCGGCGACTGGGCGACGTGGTTCAAGCATGGGTTGGCACTCCTCGTACTCGCGTGTCCGTGTGCGCTGGTCATCAGCACGCCGGTCAGTGTCGTTTCCGGAATCACGAGCGCCGCGAAGAACGGCGTACTCATCAAGGGTGGGAGACATCTCGAATCGGTCGGGACGGTACAGGCCGTCGCGTTCGACAAGACGGGGACGCTCACGCATGGTCAACTCACCGTGACCGATGTCGTTCCGGCCAGTGGCGAGTCGCAAGAGTCGGTGCTGTCCGCGGCGGCGAGTCTGGAAGCGCGAAGCGAACACCCCATCGCGGAGGCAATCGTGGAGGCCGCTGACGAGGCGGGTGTCGAAACCGACGATATCTCCGCGTTCGAGAGCCTGACTGGGAAAGGTATTCGAGCCGAACTAGACGACGAGACGTACTTCGTCGGGAAGCCAGCGTTGTTCGAGGAACTGGGTTTCTCCCTCGACACCGTCCGTGTCATGTCTGACGGTGGCGTCGCGGTCGAAGATTCCGACAGTCACGATGCTCCCGCCGTTGGTAGTAGGGAAATCGAAGACTTGCAGGCCGACGGGAAGACCGTCATCCTCGTCGGAACCGAGCAACGGATTGCGGGCATCGTCGCGGTGGCGGATGAAGTACGCCCGGAGGCGAAGCAAGCGGTTGCCCGACTCCACGAACTCGGTGCCGAGCGCGTCGTGATGCTGACCGGCGACAACGAAGTGACGGCACGAGCAGTCGGTGAGATGGCGGGCGTCGATGCGGTGCGTGCCGAATTGTTACCTGCCGATAAAGCCGAGACGGTGGCAACACTCGGTGAGGAGTTCGATGGGGTGATGATGGTCGGCGACGGGGTCAACGACGCACCAGCGCTTGCGACTGCGACCGTCGGCGTTGCGATGGGTGCGGCGGGGACTGATACGGCAGTTGAGTCGGCAGACGTCGCACTGATGGGAGATGAACTGTCGAAACTCCCGTATCTCTACACGCTGTCGAAGAAGGCAAACGGTGTCATTCGGGAGAACATCTGGATCAGCATCGGTGTGAAGGCGTTGTTGGCCATCGGGGTGCCCCTCGGATTGGTGAACGTCGCAGTCGCCGTTGTCGTCGGCGATATGGGGACGAGCCTCGGTGTAACAACGAACGCACTCCGATTGTCGAGCATCGAATCCGACGATTTCGAGTAGCGATACTTTCGGCAACCGTTCTCCCGTGGGACGGAAGCGCGGACACGGGACAGCTATCTGCTGTCTTCCTCCGCGGCGTCAGTCCGCTTGTTCGGACTGTCCTCGGAATGCGCCTCGGACACTCGCGTTCGTGTGCTTGAGGAGGTCACGAAGACTTCCGGAGCGGGAGATGAACAACCCAAGACCGAGGACGATGTAGACTCCGGTAAAGACGTACAGGATGAGAAGACTGAGATCTGCGGCAGTCGCTCCCGCGTATGTCTGAATCACGTAGAACTCGGCGCCGACCTGCGAGACGAACAGGACGAGCAGGGCGATTGCCTCGCGGGCACTAATTTCGAAGTTCGCTAGGATGGCGATGGCGAAGAAGCTCTGTGCAGCGGTTATCCATATCTCGGCGGCTTGCTTCTGGTCGAACGAGAGCGTCCCGATGTGTCCCGCAGCAATCGAATACACGATGGCGAGCGTCCCAATGAGGAGCGTCCATTGGTTGAGCTTCGAGGAGATGAGTGCGTTGAACCCGGCGGTCGAGCGCGCCTTATTGACGAGGTACGCGACGACGATGAGTTCGGGACTCTCACTCGCCAGCGGCGCGAGCCACTGAATCATGAAAAAGGACGGGATACCGAAATCGGTTCCGAGTTCCTCAAGACCTAGTGCAAACGGATGAACCGCCTCGAAGATGACCGCTCCCGAAAAGACAAACAAGAACAGTACGACTGCGATTCGTGGTGCTTTCGCGTACTTTTGGAAGTACGCTGGAACGCCGACGTGCGCGTCGGTTTCTTCGACATCGCCACGAACGACGATGCCAATGTAGAGGGCGTACAGTCCCACGAGGACGAGGGTGTCCACGATTCCGATGCCGCCACCCAGCGGGATGAAAAACGCGTAGGCAGTGGCGGCGAGCAAGAATGCGATTTCGAGAGATATTTCGCGGTCGATACTGACTGCGTCAGCGAGGAATCCATCGCGGTGGATGACGGCCAAATCGGTCGCCCGCCTCGCTCGGTAAATCGTAAAGAGTGCGATACCGGACCATCCAAGCCCGATAAGGATGCGGTTTGCACCGGTCATGTTTGCGATTGCGAGGTTGGCCGATTCCATCCCACGACTGGTTCCCTCAAACGCCCCAGCGTTCCACGCGTACAGTGCGTCAACCGCGTACTCGGGCGCGACGGCGAGCACAGCGAGGACGGCGATGGCGAACGCGGTCGGAACGTCCTTTTCTGCTGTTTCTGCTCCCCACGCAAGCAGAAAGGCGGCGCCGAGGATTGCGAGTCCGCCGACGAAAACGGCGGTTAGCGGGATGATATTTGTTTTCGGGTCGAGGTGAAAACCGTGCGTGACGAACAACGCGATGAACGGAAGCGTCAGGAGTAATGCACCACAGACCGCGACGAGCGGGTGTTGGAAGCGTTTATACATGGCTCACCTCGGTCGAAGAGATTGATAGAACGTTCAATGAACTCTCGATGCGCTCGTTTCTGTCTTCGAATAGACCTGTTTTCATGTATATCGAACCATGCGATAGACAGTCAAAAATCACAAGATAACCGGTAGAACCCTCAGAACGGGTAGGAGAGGACACGAATGGACGATATTCCCTATTAATCGGGGGCGGTTCGAATGTGGCGGTGTCAGCGTCTCAAAGGCACGGTCTGGACATTTGACGGTACAACGCGACCGTCGGGACGGTATCTGCCATGGGGGCCTCGAAGTTTTCACTCTAAATCCACTACGTTCGTTCAGTTCGAGACGACGACTTGTGCGTCCGGTGCGCTGGCTTTTACGCTCCGTATCCCACGTTGTGCACCCTGTTTAGATGCATATCCTTCCCCGCTGTCCGCGATGATGTTTCCGTTCGAAGCGACAAGTCGCCACCGCCATTCGTCGGCGGCGTCTTGGTACAGTTCGAATATCGGCTCTTTCGGCATATCTCAGCGTAGTAGTTGAGTAGTAGTAACGGTACTCATTTTTTCGACCTTTTTCCGGAGAATCAGACACTGGTTCGGTCGGGGGCCAGTATCGGTACGATTGGGACATCAGTAGACACAATACCAGTCGTTGCAATCAACCACACGAATGTCTCTCAAGGCCCGTCTGGGTGTGTTCTTCAGCATTGACGGGAAGGGCGACAGGTTGGAGAACGACGGGTTCTGGCTTTCGATTGCCGTAACCGTTGGTGTTGGCGTGTATTTGGCGTATCTCGCGCTGTGCCCGTTTCCAGCGCACGGAGCGGGATTGTACCTCGCAATCGCGGAGCAGATTAGCGCACACGGCTACCGACTACCCGAAACGATTCCACATTACACCGCAGAGGGAGTCCCGTTCGCATATCCACCGTTGCTGTTTTACGTGATTGCCGTTCTCCGCGACACGTTCGGTATCGACCCGGTTTCACTCACGCGATATGTACCGAGATTCATCACCGTCGTGTATCTGATTCCGTACTACTACCTTGGGAAAGAGATTCTCGAATCGCCATCGCAAGCAGGTACCGCCACGGTACTGCTCGCCGTAACGCCGGTCGTTCTCAAGTGGCATCTCGCAGCAGGCGGCATCGTTCGCGCGGCGGCGTTTCTACTCGTTCTCACTGGCCTGTACACTGGCATACGAACGTTCAAACGAAAGAATCGGCGATAGCTCATTCCGTCCATCGCGCTATTTTCGCTCACCATACTCACTCATCCCGTCTACACGACGCTCTTCGGTCTGAGCTACCTCCTCATGGTCGGCTTCTTTGACCGGTCGTGGACGGGGTTGGGACTCGGTGCGTCGGTTGCGATAGGTGGTGCCGCACTGGCGTCCCCGTGGTGGTGGCACGTCGCTTCGACGCATGGATTATCGATATTCACCGCAGCAGCGGGAACACACGACGGACTCGGCGGTGGATTCGCCCGCCTCTTCGATTCGTTCGTCGGGCCGTTGCTGTCCAGCACCCAATGGCCGTTCTATCTCCTCTCGGTCGCTGGCGTCTCGTTTTTGGTTCGACGGCGGCGATTGTTCATCTCCGTTTGGATGGCTCTGACGGGATACCTCTTCACTCAAAATCGACTGTTGTACGTCGCAGGAGCGATGGCGGCGGCAGTGTTCGTTTGCGAGGTCTGTCTTCCGGTCGTCAGGGAGCAGGTACGAATCGATAACCGGGGACGATATATCCTCTTTTCCTGCTCGTACTGGTCGTCGGTTCGACCCTCGGCTTCGGTGTCTTGACGACGGGCGATACTGACGCCAAAGCCGAAAGTCGAGTGGAAACGCTCCTTCCCGAACCGTATATGAACCAACACGACGAACACGCCATGGGATGGGTGAAGCGCCATACTGCCCCGTCGTCACGGTTCGTAGTACTCGGCGACGCCGCGGAACTGTTTCCGTTCGTGACTCAGCGGACAAGCCTCGCGAGTCCGTGGGGTGTCGAGTGGAAAGGCAATACCCAGTTCGAGCGACAAAAGAAGCTGTACGACTCGACGTCGGCTTGCACGACCGCTGATTGTCTTACGCAGTCGCTTCAGAACGCACATCTACGGCCGGATTACGTGTCCGTTCCGAAAGGCCACTACACGATACGGCGGGACGACCACGTCCAGCCATCACGGATGCGTCGCTCATTAGTAAAGTCGCCGAACTATTCACTCGCGTTCGAAAATCGGAACGTGATGATATACCGGGTGAGTGCTCTCGATTGATACTCCGAACGAATCGGCTGGCGAGCCTGCCGTTGTAAGAATCCTCGGTGGAACGAAAAAGACGTAGAATGTGTTCCACGCTAGACGGATACAAACGCATTAACGCTTTCATCCCGTAGTTCTCGAAGGAACATGTACGAGGACATCCTTCTCCCATTCGACGGAAGCGACGGTGCTATAGACGTGCTCCATCACGGCAGTGCTATTGCACGATGGGCCGATGCGACTATCCACGTCCTCTTCGTGGCGGACACCACTCGTGACAGCGTTGTCACAATCGAAGGGCAGGTAATTGATGCATTGGAAGACCAAGGAGAAGACATCGTCGAAGAGGCAGTGGCGGCCCTCAAAGACATCGGAATCGATCATAAAACCGATGTCATCCAAGGCAATCCCGCACCAACGATTGCCAACTATGCCGAACGATACGGTCACGACCTGATTATCATGCCAACACACGGCCGCACGGGTGTTTCTCGCTACCTCATCGGGAGTGTGACCGAAAAAGTCGTCCGTCTTTCTTCAGTGCCGGTACTAACGGCACGGATACAGCCTGATGAACGACTCGACTTCCCGTATGAAGACGTTCTCATTCCGACAGACGGGAGTCGCGGTGCGACTCACGCTGCTCAACACGGCCTCTCGTTCGCGGCGGTTCTCGATGCAACCGTTCACGCGCTTTCAGTAGTGGACGAGACTTCGCTCGGATTCGACGTTCGCGATACGACTTCCGAAATGAGCGGCGAACAGGTCGCGAACAACGCCGTTGACGATCTTCTCTCCAAGGCGAAGACACATGGAGTCACAACCACTGTTTCCCACATTGCGCACGGGTCGCCGTTCGAGGAGATACTCAGCTATATTGAATCGAACGACATCGACGCTGTCGTCATGGGAACTACGGGTCGGCGTGGAACGGATCGAATACTGTTTGGCAGTGTTGCCGAAAAGACGGTCAGGTCTGCCCCCGTTCCGGTTGTCACTGTCGGAGAGGGCGACGCAACCAAATCCTGATACGAGAGTCCGCTGATTCGGACGAATAGACGGCATACAGGCTAAAGAAAAGTTAGGACAATTGTGATTGGAAAAATCACGGCGCTTCAATTAGACAGGGATTCTGAAACCGGGATGCCGAGAATATCGTTTCGTCAGCTATATGATTTGATGATGCGATTGGGTAGCCAATGTCGGCCACCCGGTACGGCAATTCCCCGTCAACTGTAATCGAATTTCTCCCGGTTCTCCTCGCAAATCTGCTTCCGCTCGCAGGGGTGTTGTGGCTCGGGTGGAATCCCGAGACGCTTGCTGCCGTCTACGCGCTTGAGTTGCTGTTTTTGTTTCCCCTTGCGGGGGTGAAAGCGCTATTCGCGGGTAGGCCACCGGTTTCCGACCGTGGAAACGGCGTCGTCAGCGTCTCGGAGAGCGACCTCGTTGACAAACGCGGGAGTGTGACCATTCACGACCGCATTCCACCGATTTACCCGCGTACCGTTCCGTTCGCCACCGCAGTCGTCAGTGGTGGCGCATGGGTCGGCGTCTTCGTTATCGCACCACTGTCGGACGTTATCTCGATGATCGAGGTCTTCAGCCGTCCGGAGGTGCTCGTCAGCGTCGTCGCGCTACTTGTCGCTCAACTCGCCGAAACAGCTTACAGCTACATCAGACGCGGCCAGTATGCGGATCTCTCACCATACGCTGTCGTCGAAATTCCCGCTCGGCAAGGGTTCTTTCTCGCGTTCCTATTGTTTTTCGTCCTCGCGGCGGGAGCGACGTTTGTTCTCGTTGGATTCGTGTTCATGAAGGTGCTCTTCGAGTGGTCGGGCTTCCGTGCCGAATGCGGTGGTGGTGGGCGGCTCACTCGCTGGCTCTCCGGGCCAAACAGTGATTCGATGGTCGAGTCGGTGGCTGTACCCGAAGGGCAGTTCTCGACCGAGATTGACGCCGACCGACGTTCGGTCGTGGTGGCCGCAGTCTGGCGGACGATTACCACGACGGGGCCGTTCTACGTCACCATGACCGGAATCGTCTGGGTCGCATCAGTCGCCTTTCTCAGCGAGGGAGAAGTCTCGCTAACTCTCTGGCTCGGGGTTGGCCTCGTCGCAGTTCTTCTGTTTGGAATCATGCTCGCTGGTGACATTGTGGAGGATGTGCTCACGAGTGGTTGGATGACGTACCGCCGTACCGGCGACCAACTCGTCGCCTACGACCGGCTGACCGACGAGTTACAGTGGGTAACGCCAGTGGATGTCCTTCGCGACGCTGAAGTCGTGAAAAATCGGCCCTCCGACCGGTACTTCAGGACACGAACCATTACCGTGACGACGGGATGGGGAAACGACGAAACCGAACGCACGCTCGGGCCGGTCAGCGACCCGGAGCTATTCGTCGAGACGTTCGACATTCCGATTCGTTCGACCGACCTCTCACCGCTCAACCGATGGTTCGCTGGTGTCGCGGTCGCTTCGGGTATCTTCATCCTGGTTGGCGCTGTCGCCTTGGTCGTCACGTCGTTCGGTTCTCCCGGTAGTTGGCTCTTCGTGGCATTTCTGTTTCCATTCTTTACCGCCATCCCGATGGGCTTCTGGAAACTCGCACACTCATATTAACTATAGTTGTTACAATAGATTTTAACGGATCTGAATTCTTTCACCTATCTACTTATTGTAGCTGGACTATCTATCTCTGCTTACGCAGACGGCTTTGGTATGAATGCGTTCTGGCCCCTCCCTGTTTTCCTCTGCCAGTTGCAATGAACCAGTGACGTATCTCGCCGAGAATGGGTTACTGTTTTCAGCTATCGCTCTCTACTCCTCGTATGAGCGACAAGATTGACAGCACCTTCGATCGGCTCATGCGCCCACTCCTCTACGTGATGAGCTTCGTCTACGTCGTCACTGGGGTGCTCCATTTCGTTGTACCGAAGGTTTACGCCCGCATCATTCCGCCACAGTTTCCTCGACCAGTTTTTCTCGTCTACTTTTCCGGTCTTGCCGAGGTCGTCCTCGGAATCGGCGTGCTGTTCCAGCGAACGCGCCGTCAGTCCGCGTGGGGACTCATCGCACTCCTAGTCGCTGTCTTCCCGTCGAACGTCTACATGGCGAGAAACGAGATACTACCGGATGGTGTGCCTGACTGGGCCAACGGCATCGCTCGGGTTGCGCTATGGGTGCGTCTCCCGTTCCAAGGTGTGCTCATCCTTTGGGCGTGGTGGTACACGCGCGTGGGGTCTGGAAATGGGGAGTAACAAGTGACGGCACCAATGCCGTACAAGTAGCGAAAGAGCGGTTTTGTGCAGCGGGGATGCGTGTCAAGTAGGGATACGTCGCGATATTCAGCGATACTCAGCGCTTCACGAGTTCGTAGGGGTCTGCCCCGTCAGGAAGTGGACTCTCATATTCGTGCCCGGCTAATCGCTCCTCGAACTCCATCCGGGCCTGCTTCCGGAGTTCTGGGTCTTCGAGTAAATCCGCGAGCGTCGCCGCAATCGTTTTCGAGGCGAATTCCATTCCCGCGGTTCCCAGACTCTCTCCGGCTGCCACAGCTTGCCACGAGTGAGCGGGAGTCCCGACGGGCCACGTTGCGGCCCTGAATCGACCGAGCGGGACGTTCCACGAAACGTCGCCCGAATCTGTAGAGTAGGACCCGGTTCGCCCTTCATCAAGCGCATCGATAGATTCTGCGAATATCGCTTCCTCGCGGGCAACCTCGCGTTTCGGTTCGGGAATCTGCTGAAGGGAGTCTTCTACATCACCGAGCGTCTCGCGAAGTTCGGCTGCGAACTCGTCTTGTTCGCCGTCAAGCGGAAAATCGGCGTGTTCCATGTTCTCGCGGATTGCGTCGGCGATGGTATGATTCGGCAAGACGCCGTACATTCCGGAGGTCTTCGTCGCGTTGAGGTCTGTCCGGGTCATCTGGGCGGCGGCGTCGGCGATGTCACGAACCCACTCGGAGATTCGCTCGACCTCCTCGCGCTCGGGAGCGCGCACGAGATACTCCACGCTCGCGTCACCGGGGACGACGTTCGCCGCCGAGCCGCCGTTCTGGATGACGTAGTGGATGCGCGCGGCGTCGGACACGTGTTCACGCATGTACTCGACACCAGTGTTCAAAAGTTGCACCGCATCGAGCGCTGACCGACCGGATTCGGGCGAGGCCGCGGCGTGAGACGTTTCTCCGTGGAACGTGAAGTCGAACGCATCGACTGCGAGACACGACCCTTTTCCGGGTGCATTGTACCAGCCGGGATGCCAGGAGACGACCGCGTCCACGTCGTCGAAGGCACCGTCACGAACCATATACACCTTGCCGCCACCGGCCTCTTCGGCCGGCGTACCGAAGAAGACGACCGACCCAGACAGCTCGTTCTGTTCGATACCGCGTTTGACTGCGATGGCTGCGCCGAGACTGCCGACGCCGAAAAGGTTGTGTCCGCAACCGTGGCCGGGAGCGCCGACTTCGACTGGTTCGCGCTCGGCTTTCGCCTGCTGGCTCATCCCCGGGAGGGCGTCAAATTCGCCCATCGTCCCCACAACGGGGTTTTCCTCCCCGTATCGAGCGACAAAGGCAGTCTCGATGCCACCAATACCGGTTGTTACCTCGAATCCCTCCTCTCGCAGAATGGACTGGAGCCGCTCGCTTGATGCAGATTCCCGCAACGCGACCTCTGGGTTCTCCCAGATGGTACGTGCGACCGTCTTCAACCGGTCACGCTCGGCCTCGATGGTTTCGAACAGTCCCTGTTTTAGCGACTCGTGCTCTTGCTGCGACATATGTTACCATCTGTGGACGGGAGCAAAAGCGTTTGTTCACCGGCAGTCGGTGTTGCCACGGTCGAAAGCGACTCTCGTCTTCCATAGCTGACCTCTACCAGTACAATAGCTAGTTTAGCTATCTCATCTGCACCTAATCTACCTACTGTAACTTGGCCGTCTACTTACTGCACATTTATCGGATATCTTACGAGCCGTGAACTTTATCATTCGTATCCTACATGAATTGCACTATGTAGAACTACTGAAAACTTTCCTGTGTTAGAATAATACAAAGATCTGACAAATATACTACTAGGTATGTAAATAGTATATCCCTATAGAATACGCCACGGTTTGGGTCGAATAGAGCCTCGGAGAGAGGAAGCTATTGGCAATGACCTATACAAGACTCGTTCACTACCCATCAAGTACGAGCTTAATTGAACTTTCAGGTATACATATTTGACGAATATCGGAAATTTTTCTCTGATAGGGACTATCTCATACATTCACAACCTCCGCTATCGAAGAGATCGTCTATCGAGTATGATTGACCGCATTCGTTACAGACGACTCGGATGTCGCTGATTACGTCAAAGTCCGCCAGTTCGATTCGATCCGTATTCCGAAGGTTAGTGAGTGTCGTTTCAGCAACCGCAATCGCCCGGTTCTGAAGACGCCGAATGGTGTCCGCACCCTTTTCGACCTGCGTCTGAGCGTCATCCGCTTTTGATTCGTGGGATACTTCTCGATATTTGGTGAGATAGGTGTAGATTGCTTGGTGAGACACGAAATCTTTCTCGAGTTGTTCCACGTCGATTCCGTCACGAGCGAGCGAATTTTCAGTCTCCGTCCGAACCCCACTACTCACCGTCTCATCAGTTAGCAATCGGTAGGTATTTTCGATTTCACCTTCCAACAGTGACGCATTCTGTTGGTCTAATTCGACGCGCAACACTTCTTGATTGAAAAAATCAGCGAGGTTTCGAAGGCTGCGTTGCTCGTCACCCTCGTCAGTCCAGTACGTTTCAAGCCTTTCTCCCATACCATCTAATTCATATTTTCGAATTATCCGCTCAATCTTACTTGTCTTTTTTTGAGAATTATTTTGATCCATATTTAGTCAGATTTCTGCTATTTGATTCAAATCGGCTAACCAGTTGCGCAGTCTCCATTACGACTATAGAACTGTAATTTATTTAAAAGTAATGATTCTTCCTAAACAAAATCGAACCGATTCTCTCAGAACCCTCGATACCGAATCAGTCAGCCGAGAGCTTCGCCCGGGGTTCAACCTCTGGATGACAGCGGCGAACGCAGCCGTCTTTCTTGGGTTTTGTGTTAATGATAAATTTCTTATACTACAGCTGTATCGAGACTCCGCCAAAAGTACGATTCGACAGTCGGGACTTCTTTGTGCGAGTATGACAGACTGACGGTCATGATCGAGAACTATGACGCTGTTGACAATCCAGAGCAAAAACTAGCACTCGATTGTATCATCGGCGGAATCCACGCTTCGGAGCCAGCGACCGTCATCGACGAGCGTCTCTCGCTCGATGGGACAGAGATGGTCATCGACGACGTCCGGTACGACCTTGCGGAGTACGACGACATAATTCTCGTTGGCGGGGGAAACGCAGCCGCTACGGTGGCGAGGGAACTAGAAGCCGTACTGCGAGACAGGCTTGACAGCGGTGTCGTTGTCACCGACAATCCGGTAGAAACAGAACGAATCGATGTACTTCCCGGTGACCATCCTGTTCCAAGCGAACGCGGCGTTGAGAGCACACGAACGCTCTTGGAAATCACCGAGTCTGCGGGGGCAAGCGATCTCGTGATAGTCGTCGTCACTGGTGGTGGCAGCGCGCTCATGCCTGCGCCAGCCGAAGGTATCGACCTCTCCGATCTTCAAACCACGACTGAGAGGTTACTGGAGTGTGGTGCTGATATTGGCGAGATAAACGCTGTGCGCAAACACTGTTCGGATATCAAAGGCGGCCAACTCGCCGGTGCCGCGACGCCAGCGACGGTCGTCGGTTTCGTGTTCAGCGACGTTGTCGGAAATCACCTCGACGTCATCGCCAGCGGCCCATTGACGGCCGACGAATCGACGTTTGCGGACGCGCTCGACGTCATCAACCGGTACGATGTCGACGTGCCCGACGCAGTCAGGATTCGTCTCCAGCGCGGCATAGACGGCGCATATCCCGAAACCCCGTCTCCGGGTGAATCGCCGTTCGAGTCCGTTAGACAACACGTTCTCGCCGACGGGAATACTGCACTCAAGAAAGCTGCCGAAGTCGCACGCGAGGCGGGATACGAACCGTTGATACTAAGCTCGCGGATTCGAGGGGAAGCGCAGGAAGTCGCCAAGACGCTGGTCGGCATCGCGGAAGAAACCGCTGACACCGGGAATCCGGTAGAGCCACCCGCAGTAATCCTTTCGGGAGGTGAAACGACTGTTACCCTCCACGGTGACGGCACCGGCGGTCCAAATCAAGAGTTCGTTCTGAGTGCAGCCCTGCAACTTACGGAACCCGGCATTACCGTTGCCAGCGTCGATACTGACGGCATCGACGGCGCTTCCGAAGCTGCGGGAGGTATCGTCTCGCCGGAAGCGGTGGGGCCGATAATAGAAGCGCGGACGGCACTTCGGGACAACGACGCTGGGGGATTTTTGAGCCGTCACGGCGGCCAGATCATTACCGGCCCGACGGCGACGAACGTCAACGACCTTCGCGTATTCATCGTCTCAGAGCAGTGATGATGGAGTACTCCTCACCTTCTATTGAGAAATTCTGGCTGTTACGTCCCAAAAACTCCATGCCACGCTTCCGCTACTTCCGTTCGCCTGCTCCTCTTTGACGTAGCACGGCGTCGGTTAGCTGTCTGTAGTCTCATCTACCAACACCCCGATTTGATATAGCATTATATAATTTAAAGATATCTGTCTGTGAGTTTCATACGCTCATTCGCTTGTTTTGTACGCTTCCGTCGAAATGTCGATGACTTCCGCTTAGAACCGTAATGGGAAGTGGATTGTCCCGAGTCGGTGCTGTCGGCGAAGCACGAAACGTAATTTCGAAGAAAAGCGGGCTTTCTGGTCGAAGCTGGTCTTTCCGTGCACAATCCGACGGGTGTCCGGATATTTCGGACATCGAATTAGGTGGAGGTGACTGAGCCGGACAACAGTATCCGTGAGTTCAGAGCGCTTGCCCACAAACCTGAGAGGGACTGTAGTTACGGACATATTTTCGGACGTAGCTGTTGATTCGCGCGTCTCTCAGCGCCCGATCTCAGACAATAATTCGGCACAAATAGTTTAGCTTGTCGGACAGTACTGTGGACATGGTGGACTCGGAGCAGGAGGAAGAAGAGACGGTTCGTGACGCTGTCGAAAGCGCGCGAAGCGGTGCTCCTGCCGTCGGAGCAGTCGTGCGAGATCGGTTTTCGTCGGACGAAATATTTCAGCGGATTATCGCCGCTGCCGACGAGGAGGTCACGTCAAGTTCCCGTGAACTGTTTTTTAGTGCGCTCGCAGGGGGGTTTGCTATCACGATTACATTCTTGCTGTACTCTTCGATGTCGGCGACGATGGGCGGCGACCCGCTTTTGGACGTCCTCTTGTACCCTCTCGGATTCATCTATATCATCATCGGTGGCTACCAACTGTACACCGAAAACACGCTTCCGCCGGTTGCACTGACGCTGGAACGACTTGCCAGCATCCCAGCGTTGCTTCGCCACTGGCTCATCGTCCTCGGTGGTAACTTCGCGGGCGGTGCCATCGGTGCAGTTGCGCTTACGTGGGGAGATGTTTTTTCGCCCGAAGCGAAGAGGGCAGCCTTGAGCCACGCTGAACACGGTATCGAGACACCGGCGGCATCGCTGTTTGCGAAGGCCGTCTTTGCCGGACTCATCGTCGCCGGTGTCGTTTGGGTGGTGTACGCCTCCCGTGACACGATTTCTCGACTCGTAGTCATCTATCTGGCATTCCTTGCGATTCCGCTCGGTGATCTCTTTCACGTCGTCGTCTCCTTCACGGAATTGGTGTACTTGGTTCTTGCAGCTGACGTTGCACTCTCTGTCGGAATAACGCAGTTCGTCGGGCCGGTACTGCTCGGCAACACGGTGGGCGGTGTCGTCTTAGTGACGGTCGTCAACTACTTCCAAACGAGCGAACACCGCCTCGAATCGGCTCGGTTCGAAGGGGTCGATCGCCAGTTGTCGATTCGAGAGTGGCTGTTTGGCACGCTCGTCGGTCGGTCGTACGTTTCGATGATAGACACCAGCGAGCCGGTTGCCGATGACGATGCCTATCGAATAGTGGTCCCGATCGGCAACCCCCGCACCGAGTCAGAAATCGTTACTCTGGCGTGCATTCTCGCTAATCAACGTCCGTCCGCGATCATCCACGCGGTTCACATCGTGCAGACGCCATCTCGTATGTCGATGAGCTACGACCACAATCAGCGAGAGCGAATCATTACGGAATCCAATCAACTCATGGCGAACGTCCGCGAAACCGTGGATTCTTACCACGTGTCGTATGAGTCATCGACGGTCGTTTCCCATCGCTCGTTTCAAGAAGTGTTTACGACGACCGAACGTGAACACGCCGACCTCGTCGTTATGGGATGGGGAACCGACCGACCGTGGGGAGACGCTCGCGCAGAGCGACCGATAGACGAGCTGACGAATCGGCTTCCCTGTGATTTTCTCGTACTCAAAGACCGCGGATTCGACGCATCAAAAATCCTGTTGCCAACCGCAGGAGGGCCAGATTCGGAGTTGGGTGCCGAAGTTGCACGAGCATGCAAATCTGCTCTCGGCTCGACGATTACCGTACTCCACGTCGTAGACAACCCCGACGAACACGAATCAGGTGAACAGTTTCTCGCCGAGTGGGCCGCAGATAACGATGTAGACGCTGCCGAACTCGTGGTTGACGATTCGGGTGACGTTGGAGACGCAATCTATCGGGAATCGAACGAACACTCGTTGGTGATCGTCGGCGCGACCGAAAAAGGACTCCTCTCACGACTCGTCACCGAGTCACTCCATTTCGACGTTCTCAACGAGGTCGATTGTTCCGTGGTGCTCGCGGAGCGCCCCGACAGTCGAACGATATTCGAACGGTTGTTCGGCGACTAATTGTGTGATTTGTTGCTGTACTGGCCGTTGAGAATGCGATAGCTGATTGAGAATGTGATAACTGAGTAAGTACCTGCGAGAAGCAAACCGGGGACGATAATTAGCTGGCGAGCATGCAATCGTTCGTGAACCGTCGTTTCGTCATTATCGGACTGTTCGGCGTCCTTGCGACACTTTGGGGATTTTCGTTTCTGGCGATCTCCGTCGGACTCGAATCGCTCGAACCGATACTCTTCGCGGCGTTCCGGTACGACATCGCTGCGATTCTGTTACTGGGGTATGCAGTGTATGGCGATTCCACGTGGCGTCCGACAGATAGATCGAACGCTGGCGCCGTCCTCGCGGGAGGCGTTTTTCTCGTCGGCGCGAATGCGTTCCTCTTTATCGGCCAACAGACCGTTGCCAGTGGAATGGCCGCTATCCTCCAGAGTCTTCTTCCAATCATGACATCGCTGTGGGCGGTCGGACTGCTGCCAGAAGAGCGTATCTCGGCAACGGATGCGGTCGGTATCGTGCTGGGGTTCATCGGTGTCGGCCTCATCATCCGTCCGAATCCGGCCAACTTGCTCGGAACCGATGTCGTCGGCCGACTGCTAATCTTCGTTCAGGTTACGGGCGTGGCGCTCGGTGGTGTTCTCATTCAACGATTCGAACCGACCCTCGACAAGGCCGCACTCTCCGGCTGGTCGATGTTCACGGGTGGACTCCTTCTCCACGTCGTCAGCACCAGTACTGGGGAGGCGTTCTCGTTCCCGACTGGCGTTAGAAGTGGTGCCGCCGTCGCGTATCTCGGAATCTTCGCCACGGCCATCGCCTTTTTGATTTACTTTACGCTCCTCGACGTTCGCGGCGCGCTCGAAACGTCGCTCGTCTCGTATCTGATACCTATCGTCGCAACTATCGTCGGCGTCGTCGTATTAGGAGAGTCGATAACGTCATTCACCATCGTCGGATTCGTCGTCGTCTTCACCGGTTTCGTCCTGCTCAAGCGGCGCGATATTGCCGACGTGGTAACCGGAGCGACGTGATGGGAGAACGTACGAAAGGTAGAATCGCGGCTCATTCCTCTCTCCGTCGTTCTTCGACCCGCTTCTTGCCGAAAGGCGAATGCTTATCACCCCCAGATTCCACGCTATGGCATGCCTGCGGCCCGTTGTCGTCACTGCGGTTCGGAAATGATCTGTTCGACCTACCCGAAAGCGACGAAGTGGTACCACGACCATCTTCGGAAAAATCATCCAAAGGCGTGGCTCCACGCGTGACCGTAGTTGGTTGGCGAGAGCACATCCAAGAGATTTTTCGCCTCGGCCAGTTCGTTCAGTGAACACTCAGTTCGTCGTCTTCTCCCACTTCTTCGCTGGCCCATCGAAGGGTGAAGCTAACACTTTCTTCGGCACCCGATTCCATTAGCGAAGAGTCCGAATCGACGGCGACACTAAACGAGAGCGTCTCGGGGGGGTTTACCGTTGCGCTGTCGTTGCCGACGAGAATCGTGACTTTCTCCGAACTGCGTGTCTCGGACGGTTGTTCCGTCCCGCCATCCACCGAATCCGTCGGAGACGCGGTCTCGGTGGAGTGGTGCGTTCGACCACCCGATTCGGTGAGGGACGCTTCGTTTGCGTCCAGTTTGGTAGCAAACTCACGGAGGTACGACGCGATTTCAGACCGGCTTTTTTCAAACTCGGCTTCGAGCTCTGCCATACAGCGTATGGCAACGTATTTTTTGATAGTCGAACTGGTTGCTGAAGCAAGTTATTTTTACTGCAGAACGTGGTTACTGTTGAACTATCCGTATGAATTTGGTTCTCTGAATGCTGTATTCACTGGAGACGAGTCGTCTCTGTCCCGTCATCGAGTCCGATTCGAACTGTCTCTGGTCTTTCTCCGCCACAGTCTCACCGTCGTTCAACAAGCGTCCGAACTAACTGATTCGGGGGAACGATTTCTATACACATAATCCGTTTGTGTCGTACACACAAAACTTAAACAATATCCGGTTGACCACTAGAGTGACGTTGTTATGCCACAAGCCGTTTTCGACAGAAGCGAATACGAACGGCGGATAGAACGGACGAAAGAACGAATGCGCGAGGCGGAGTTGGACGCACTCGTCGTTTCCGACCCGTCGAACATGAACTATCTCGCGGGATACGACGGCTGGTCATTCTACGTCCACCAAGCCGTTATCGTCACTCACGACCGCGAGGAGCCGGTTTGGATTGGACGAGAGATGGACGCGAACGGCGCACGCGCGACGACGTGGCTTTCCGAGGAGAACATCCGCTCGTACAGCGACGACCACGTTCAGTCGCCGTACGACCTCCACCCGATGGACTTCTTCGCCGCGATATTGGAAGAACTCGACGCCGACGATGCTCGCATCGGCGTCGAGATGGACGCCTATTACTTCACCGCGAAATCCTACACTCGCCTCCAGAAGAATCTCCCCGACGCCGAGTTCGACGACGCCACACTTCTCGTCAACTGGGTTCGTATCATCAAATCCGAACAGGAGTTGGAGTTCATGCGACAGGCCGCCCGCATCTCCGAAAACGCGATGCGGGCCGGACTCGATGCGGTCGGCGAAGGTGTCCCCGAATACGAAGTCGCGGCCGAAATCTACGACAGCCTCGTCAGAGGAACGGACGAGTTCGGCGGCGATTACCCCTCCATCGTTCCGCTGATGCCGTCCGGCGACCACACAGGAACGCCGCATCTCACGTGGACTGACCGCCCCTTCGAGCGCGGCGATCCCGTCATCATCGAACTCTCCGGTTGTCGAAATCGGTATCACTCCCCGCTGGCGCGAACGACCTTCGTCGGCGACCCGCCCGACGAGATGCAACGCAGGGCGGAAATCGTCGTCGAAGGACTCGAAGCGGCGCTCGACCACGTCGAACCCGGCGTCACCGCCGAATCTGTCGAACGGGCGTGGCGCGACGTTATCGAGAAGTACGACATCGTGAAAGAAGACCGAATCGGTTACTCGATGGGACTCGGCTATCCGCCGGACTGGGGCGAACACACCGCCAGCCTCCGCCCCGGCGACGAAACGGTGCTCGAAGAGAACATGACCTTCCACTCGATACCGGGCCTCTGGTTCGACGACTTCGGCGTCGAACTCAGCGAGACGTTCCGCGTTACCGCGAACGGCGCCGAAGTGCTCGCCGAGTTCCCGCGGGAACTCTTCACTGCCTGACGCCCTTCCGTCTCCCATTTCTCGGTTCAGCGCGACATCGTTTCTCTACGTCGAATCCGGCGCGAGCACTTGGTTGTCCAGCGTCTCGCCGTCAGCGAGACGCTGGACGTTTTCCGCGACGATGTCGGCAAGACGCTCCCAGTGGCGCGGCGTGTGTCCGCCGATGTGAGGCGTGATGAGACAGTTTTCGAGGTTCCAGAGTGGATGGTCTTCCGGCAGTGGTTCGGGGTCGGTCACGTCCAGCGCCGCCCCGCGAATCGCGTTCGACCGGAGTGCGGAAACGAGCGCGTCAGTATCGACGATGGGACCGCGCGCGGTGTTGACGAGGACGGCGTTCGTGGGGAGCGTTGCGAACTCCGATTCCCCGACGAGGCCGCGCGTTGTCGCCGTAAGCGGGCAGGCGATGACGACGTAGTCGCTCCGCGAGAAGGCGTCGTGGATGGCGTCCTCCTCGAAGCCGAGAACTTCGTCCGTCGGGCCGCCCTTCTCCGGCGAGTACCGAACACCGATTGTTTCGACCTCGAAGCCCTGTAGGCGTTGCACGACTGCTTTTCCGATGGAACCAAGCCCGACGACCGTAACGGTGCCGTCGGTGAGTTCTCCCGACTGAAAATGCCGCCACTCGGCGCGCTGCTTGCGCCGCCAGCCTTCGTGGAGGCGGCGCGCGAAGACGAGCATGTTGCCGATGGCTTGCTCGGCGATTCCGGGCGCGTGGATTCCGCCAGCGTTCGTCACGGCGATGCCGCGTTCCGCGAAGGCGTCCATCGGAACGTGGTCGGTTCCGGCGAAGGTGCACGCGAACAGTTCGAGTTGCTCGGCGCGGGCGAGGAGGGTTTCGTCAACTGTGATGCCGGTGACGACCCGCGCGTCGGCGACGAGTTCGCGTTCCTGTTTTGGTGTCCGGGCGAGCGCAACTGTTCGGTCGGGAAGACGTTCGCGCAACGCCTCGGCGTACGATTCCATCGAGAGTCCTTCCGTCCCCTCGCGGAGGACGGTTATATCCGGGTTTGTACTCATTCTTTCACCACCGCGTCAGCCGACGCGAATCGATAATCGATCCATTGTCACTGTCCACCTTAGCCCTTTGTGTAGTCGATGTCCACGAAAAGCGTTTACAATTAAGTGTGTTGAGAGTGTCACTGTCACACATGGCCGAATCGATACGAGAACGCCTCTCCGATGTTCGGCGCGAGTTCCACCGCTATCCGGAGCCTGCGTGGTGCGAGTTCCACACGACACACCGACTCGTCGAAGAACTACGCGCAATCGGCGTTGACGAACTCGCCGTCGGAACCGAAGTGTACGACAGCGACGACCGGATGGCTGTTCCCGAAGCGGACGAGATAGAACGGTGGTACGAAACGGCGCTCGAACGCGGTGCTGACTCCGACCTCCTCGACGAAATGGCGGGCGGAAATACGGGCGTCGTCGCCGTCCTCGATAGGGATTCCGGGCCGACGGTCGGAGTTCGGGTTGACATCGACGCCCTGTTCATCGAGGAATCGACCGCGGACGACCACGTACCTGCGGCGGAAGGGTTCCGATCTGAAGGCGACGGAACCATGCACGCTTGCGGACACGATACCCACATGACGTGGGGACTCGCCACCCTCGAAGCTATCAAGGAGAGCGACTTCGAGGGGAAACTCGTCGTCTTCTTCCAACCCGCCGAGGAGGTGTCGGGTGGCGGCCATCCGATAGCCGAAAGCCGGTTCGCGGACGACCTCGACTATCTCTTCGCCGTCCACGTCGGCCTCGACCACCCGACCGGCGAAGTCGTCGCTGGCATCGAGCGACCGCTCGCCATGTGCCACCTCGACGTGACGTTCGAGGGAACGTCGGCGCACGCGGGGAAAGCGCCCGAAGAGGGGGACAACGCGATGCAGGCGCTCGGCACCGCCATCCAGAACGCTTACGCCATTCCTCGCCATTCTGAGGGAATGACCCGTGTCAACCTCGGGAAGGCCGAAGCGGGCACCGCGAGCAACATCATCGCCGAACGGGCGCACATCGCGGCGGAGGCACGCGGGGAGACGACCGAACTGAAAGAGTACATGAAATCCCGCCTGACGAGGACGCTCGAATCCGCCGCCGAGATGCACGGTTGCGACGCGGACATCGACGTGGTGAGCGAATCGCCGCGCGCCGACAGCGACCCTGAACTCGTGGAGGTGGTTGCAGACGTGGCCCGCGGCGTCGATGGCGTGGATTCGGTCGTCCCGACCGCGGATTTCGGTGCTAGCGAGGACGTGACGTTTCTGATGGAACGGGTACAACAAGAAGGCGGTTTGGCGACGTATCTCATCGTCGGCACTGACCATCCGACGAGTCATCACACTCCGACGTTCGACGTGGACGAACGAAGTCTCGGTATCGGCGTCGAGGTGCTGACGAACTCGATACTCGCCGTCGCGGCGGACGAGCGATGAGTTCCGACGGGCCGAACGATGGAATTTCCGACGCCGACGGGATTCCGACCGCGGAGGAGGTCGTCACGCTCGCCGACGTGGAAACTGCACGGAACCGCCTCGAAGAGGTGGTTCACCGCACGCCCCTCGACGGTTCGACGACGTTCGCGGAGCGAAGCGGAGCAGCGTCGGTCGGACTCAAACTGGAGAACGTGCAGCGAACCGGGTCGTTCAAAATCCGCGGCGCGTACAACGCGATGGCCCAACTTTCGCCTGCGGAGTGCGAGCGCGGCGTCGTCGCGTCGAGCGCGGGCAATCACGCCCAAGGAGTCGCCCTCGCAGGGCGACTCCTCGACATCGAGACGACCATCGTCGTCCCCGAGGTAACCCCCTCCGCGAAGCGAGAAGCGACTCGCGGGTACGGCGCCGAGATCGTCGTCTCCGGCGACATCTACGAACGCTCCTACGAGCACGCCCTCGACCTCGCCGACGAGGACGGACTGACGTTCGTCCATCCGTTCAACGACGAGAGAATAATTGCCGGACAGGGAACCGTCGGCCTCGAACTGCTCGAACAGTTCCCCGAACTGGACACCGTCCTCGTCTCCATCGGCGGCGGCGGGTTGATTTCCGGCATCGCAACCGTACTCAAGGCCCACGACCCGGATTTCCGGGTCGTGGGCGTCCAGCCCGAGGGAGCGTTCCACGCTAAACCGTCGCTCGAACGCGGCGAAATCCACGAACTTTCCGACGTAAACACCGTCGCGGAGGGCATCGCCGACGCACGCTTATTGGAGAAAACCTTCGCCGTCGTCCGCGAGCGCGTGGACGACGTGGTCAGCGTCAGCGACCGTGAGATGAGCGTCGCCGTGACGCTCCTCGCCGAACGCGCCAAAACCGTCGCCGAGACTGCTGGCGCAGCGCCGCTCGCGGCGCTCCTCTCCGGCGCAGTGGACGTGGAGGATGAGAACGTCGCCGTCGTCGTCTCGGGCGGAAACGTGAATCTCGCGGAGCACGCCGAACTGACGCGCACTGGACGAATGGAACTCGGACGATACGCCGAGGCGCGCCTCGGCGTTGACGACTGGCCGACGGTTCTCGACACCCTCGGGGCGATATTCGACCGTCACGGCGCAGAACTCGACGTCTTGGAACGCGCTCGCCGCACCGCCGCGGACGACCCGAGTCGAACGCCCGTGATTGTCGGTATGGAGGGAAACGGGCCAGACCATCTTTCGGACATCCTGAATGCGTTGAACGAACGGGGCGAAATTTCGGTCGAAAACAGTACGCTCGATAGCTGAGGTCACTTTAGTGCTCACGCCGCCTCGATGGCGTCGTTCAGAATGCTGATACCGAGTTCGATTTCGCGCTCGGTCGAATCCAGCGGCGGGAGCAGGCGGATGGTTTTCTCGCCACATCCGAGGGTGAGCATCCCGCGTTTTAGTGCTTCCTTGACGACCGAATCGCGTCGCTCCGCCGTGTCAAACTCAACGGCGAGCATCAACCCTTTTCCGCGCACGTCGTCAACTTTTGAGGAGTCGCCGTCGCGAAGCAACTCTTTGGCCTGCCGACCGCGTTCGGTCGCGTTTTCGAGCAGGTCGTACTCTTCGATGGCTTCCAGCGTGAGCGCACCCTGCATCGACGACAGGAGGTCGCCGCCGCCGAACGTCGAGCCTAACCGATTCTTCTCCGAGGGGAAGACGTCCGAGCGCGAAATGGTCGCACCGACGCGGAGGGCTTTCGCGCTGGCGATAACGTCGGGTTCGATTGGGTAGTGGTCGGATGCCCACATTTTCCCGGTTCGACCGACGCCTGACTGGATTTCGTCCACGACCAGCGGAATGTCGTACGTCTCACAGACATCGCCTACTTCCGCCATGAACTCGGTGCTCGGGAACCGATAGCCGCCGACACCTTGTATCGGCTCTATGACCACAAACGCCACCTCGTCAGGGTTGACGTGGCCACCCTCGGGCTGGAGCACGTTCCGGAGCCGTGAGTCGTCTCCCGCGAAGAATCCGCAATCGCAGGTTTCGGCGGTGCAGTCGCGGTCGTCGCAGAACGGAACTGTGCGAACTCCGGCGATTTCGGGGTAGTGGCGCGTGTAGACTTCGTTCGAGCGAGTGAGGGAGAGGGTGCCGAGCGTCCGGCCGTGAAAGCTTCCATCGAACGCGAAGGCGTATTTGGCAGGGGGATTCCGGTCGTGGGTTATCTTCATCGCGTTTTCCATCGCCTCTGCGCCGGAGTTCGAGAGAAAGACGGTGTCCATCCCGTACTGGCTGGAGACGGAAACGAGCTTCTCGACGAGATGGCTCGACGCCGGAAAATCAGCGGTTTCCGGACTCTCTCCGGCACCGAAATACATGTCCTGTCCGGCGATTTTCATCGGTTCGACCAGCGAAAATTCGCGGAGTTTTCCGAGAATTTTCTCGTTGTTGTATCCGAGCGGTGCCGCACCGATATGACAGGTAAAATCGAGGAGGACGTTACCGTCCACGTCGGAGACGAACGGCCCGTCCGCTTCGCCCGTCACGTCCCAGACGAACTCGTGTGAAAACTCGCTCGGTGCCGCGTGTTCGTGGTGGAACTCGATCCACTGCTGTGCGTTCTTCCCCGGAAACGCGCCAACGTCGGGTTGTTCCGTATCCCTATCCATACACAAAGTTCGTATATCCCATTATTAAAAGTTGTTGTCGGTTCTGTGAGAGTAGCCGACCGCCGGTTTGTCCGGCGGTCGGTTTTCGTTGGCGGTCTGTCTTCGTTGGTTGTTGTCTGTCGTTGTCTCTCAGTCGTCGTCAGCAGTCGGCGGTTGTTTGGGGGAACTACCCGGTTGCTCCGCCTCGGACGAACCGATGAGTCTCGTCTGGTCTTGTAGCAACACGCGGCCGTACTCCGAACTGAACTCCCTGATGAGGCCGAGCATTGCGATAAAGCAGACGAATGCGAACGGCGCACCCGTGATGATGGCCGCCGACTGAAGCGCGCTGACGCCGCCGAGGGTCATGAGAATCGCGGCGGTCATTCCCAAAACGACCCCCCAGAAGATTCGATTGATGCTCGATGGGTGCGCTTTGCCGCCGGTGGTCATCATCGACACCGCGAGGGTAGAGGAGTCGGCCGACGTGATGAAGAAGGTGGTTACGAGAATCATGAACGCAATCATGAACATCGACCCCATCGGGAACGCCTCGAACAGGGCGAATCCGGCGACTGAGGCCCCGTTTTCGTTGACTGGCCCGAGGATTTCTGCGATGCCGTTGTGCTGTGCCCAGACTGCCGACCCACCGACGATGGTGAACCACGGAATCGTCGCCGCCGACGTTGCGACGATGCCGGTGAAGGCGACCTCGCGGACGGTTCGCCCGCGCGAGATGCGCGCGATGAACAGTCCCGCGAACGGCGACCACGAGAGCGCCCACGCCCAGTAGAACACCGTCCACGTGTTAGCCCACTCTGTTCCACCTTCGACGCCCGCCCCGGTGAACAGACTCATCGAGACGAAGTCGGTAATCATGCCGCCGACGGCTTGCGTTCCGAGCAACACGAGGAAAACCGACGGGCCGACGATGAACGTCATCAGCATGAGGACGACGAAGAGAATCATGTTGAAGTTCGAAAGCCGACGAATACCTCGGTTCACTCCGAGCACCATCGACAGCGTGAACAGCAGCGTCATCATCGTCACGACGAGGATGACGCCGGTCGTTCCCAAGTCGATTCCCCACTGATAGTCCAATCCGGTGATGAACTGACTGCCGATAAAGCCGAGTGACGTCGCCACGCCGCCGATGGTTGCGAAGACGGCGATGACGTCGATGAACTTCGCGGTGATGCCGTCTAAATTGTCCTTACCGAGAACCGGCGTGAGCGCCGACGAAACCCGGAGCGGGACGTTGTCGTAGTTGTAGGCGAAGTAGCCGATAGCGATTCCCATGATGGTGAAGACGGCCAATTGTGGGAGCGCCCAGTGGAAGAGCGTCTGTTGAACCGCGATGGTCATCGCCTCGGCGGAGCCACTCGAGACGTCGAACAGCGGCGACGGATTATCGTAGTAGAACAGCGCTTCAGTTGGGCCCCAGAAGACGACGCCAGCGGCGAACCCCGCCGAATATAGCATCGCAAAGAACGATAAGAAACTGTACTCCGGCGGGTCGTCGCCGAATTTGATGTTCCCCCACGGCCCGACGATGAGGAACAGGAGGAAGATAACGACGAGGAAGACGATGAGCAACAGCGCCCAGTTGAGATACTGGTTCATCACGCCGTTGGCGGCGTCGATGCCGTTCTGAACCGTGCTCGGACTGATGAAGTACAGAGCGATTATGCCGACCGTCAGACCGGCACCAAAGAGGAAAACAAACGGGTCGAGTTCCTCGCGGAAACGTCCGATTGCACCCGGTTCGTCGGCGTTGCTCACGCGAAATCACCTCCGTCGAATCTGTGACTTCGCACGGAATCGTCCATCGCCGAATACGTCGCGGCGGCGGAGTGGCATTTGAACCGAACCCCGAGGCGTTCTTCCGGCGGTACTCCCTTCCGTCCGAACCGTTCGCATCTGTGTATGCTATCGTTCATGGATTACCCCCATCCGCCATTGTTGTATGATGACGTTCCTCATGATAGTCGTGGAATATCGTGATAAAAGTTACGCTTATTGAATCCTATGAATACAGAATACGTTTACAAAATCAGGTTCGGAACGCTTTCTGTGTATACCGATAACAGTATATCTGTGTGTCACTTGTTGTCTGTGAGAACACGTTGACGAAAGTCATTAACTAACGTGATTTTGATATGATATGGTGGTGTTACAATTGACCGCAAACGGTCGCCGACCCCGATTCACATCAGTTCGTCACGGGAGGAGGGAGTAACAGAACCCGCGTGGCAGTTCGACCGAGAAAAAGCCGACTTCGGGACTTCGCAACCCTTAATCACGACTATACACAAAATTTGTGTATGAGTAATCATTCCGATGCTACCGAGTTCCCGAACGAACTCGCTTATTCCGCCGACAGGGACAGAGGTATTCTCACGCCGAGCGATAGGGAGTTCCTCATCGGACGGAAATCGGATTACACCGAACATTCGAAAAAGCAGAAACGGAACCGAATCCGCCGCCGCCTCCGCAACGCCATTCTCGACTGTACGATTCTCTTCGAACACCTCGAAGACCGCGACCGAGAAACCGTCTTCAATCCCGACGACGACGACAGAGACGCCTACACGCAGGGAATCACCGACATGCTCGCGTTTCTCCATCTCGGAACGATGGGCTACTACACGCCGTTCAAGGACATGCTCGGTCAGGGCGTTAACAAAGCAGAACAGGAGTTGGCGGGGTCGGACTACCGGATGGTGAACGTGGAGTTCAACGTCGACCCGGTCGGACAAATCGACGTAGACGAAGTCATCGACAAACTCGAATTTGGCGACTTCGAAGATATAACCGACGAGGAACTTCGCGCGTTCGTCCGCCTGCTCGCCGAGTCGGATGATTTCTCCGCGACGTCCATGCGCTCGGATATGAAAGAACAGATGACGGAGTTCATCGAGAAAGTCAACGCCGCGGCGGCACAACGCGACCAGCACGTAGAAGAGTTAAACGACTGATTTTCCGCCCTCAACCGAGGTACGCTATCGCGTCCATCTCGATACGAACATCTCCCGGCAGGCGAGCGACTTCGACGCAGACTCTCGCAGGTGGATTCTCCGAAAATCGTGCGCCGTAGGCTTCGTTGACCTCGTCGTAGTCGTCTAAGTCGGTCAAATAAACGGTTGCTTTGACCACGTCGGCAAGTCCGTCGCCGCCCGCCTCGCTGACGACGGCGGCGACGTTGTCTAGCACTTGGTCGGTCTGAGCTTGGATGTCGCCCGCAACGTCGTCGCCGGTTTCGGGGTCAACTGGGCCGTATCCGGACACGTACACCGTATCGCCAGCGTGGACGCCTTGTGAGTACGGATTGTCGTTGTGCGGTGCGTCGTCCGTTACGATTGGGTCGATGTCGTTCATGGTTCTGTTCTGTATGGTAAAAACGCGATTCAAGCGGTCTGCTGTTCGGCGGTCGTCTGCCGAATGGCCTCGACGATGATGTCCATCGCCGTCTCGGCCAACTCTTCGGTGATAACCAACGGCGGGAGGAGGCGGAGAACGTTACCGTGTCGCCCGGCTTTCCAGACGAGGACGCCGTGTTCGTAGCAGTACTGCTGGACGGCTTTGACGGTCGCTTTGTCCGGATTTCCGTTCGCATCCACGAACTCGGCACCGACGAACAGTCCCTTTCCTCGAACCTCGCCGATGCCATCCGTTTCCGCCGCGACGTTGCGCAGACGGTCGCGAATGGTCGTTCCGAGTTCCCGCGCGTGGGCGAGCAGGTCGTGGTCTTGAATGTACTCTATCGCCCGCGTTCCGGCGCGCATCGCCACGACGTGGCCGCGGTAGGTTCCGGCGTGGTCGCCCGACCCCCACGTATCGAAGTCCTCGTGATACATCGTCGCAGAGAGCGGGAAGCCGATACCACCAAGCGCTTTGGCCGTCGTCATCGCATCCGGGGTGACGTCGTACCACTCGCTCGCCCACCACTGCCCGGAGCGACCGAGGCCGCTCTGAATCTCGTCGAAGACGAGCAACACGTCGTTGTCGTCGGCGATTTCTCGCAACCCTGTGAGGAAGCCCTCGGGCGGCGCGATGACGCCGCCCTCGCCCTGAACCGGTTCGACGAAGATGCCCGCCGGGTTCGCCAGCCCACCGTATGGGTCTTCGAGAATCGCCCGCACCTCTTCGAGCGCGTGGTCAACCGCTTCTTCCGGCGTTTTGTCCTGCCCGAACGGGTGCGGATACGGCGCGTGGACGACGTCCGAGAGAAGCGGCGTGTAGTGACCCTTGAAGTCCTTGTTTCCGGTGAGACTCATCGCGCCGCTGGTCGCGCCGTGGTACGCGCCGCGGAAGGCGATAAGCCCGTCTCCGCCCGTGTTGTACTTGGCGAGTTTTATCGCCGCCTCGATGGCGTCGCTCCCGGTCGGGCCGCCGAAGACGACCCGATTGTTCCCTTGCAGTTCGCCGGGAGCTATCTCGTCGAGTTTTTCGATCAGTTCGAGACGCGCTTCGGTCGGAAAGTCAACGGTGTGAACGAACTTATCCGCCTGTTCGTGTACCGCGTCGAGGACGTAGGGATTCGAGTGCCCTACGTTCAACACACCGATACCAGCGAACATGTCGATGTACGTGTTTCCGTCGGCGTCACGAACCGTCGCACCGTTCCCCGATTCGAACGCGATTGGAATGTCTTCGGGATAGGCAACCGCGCTGCTATCGATTTCGCGTTGCTTGTCCAGCAACTCCCGCGTGTTCGGTCCGGGAACGGTATCGACGCTCGGCGCATCCTCGTAGTGTAGTTGGTCGATTGGTGGACCAGCCGTCATATGCCATACCATGTGAAACGATTATATATAGGTTGTCCACGAATTTTATGGAAAATATATACAGATTCTGTGTCCGTTTTGCGCCTCCTTGACCGACTGTCCAGTTAGCGAGGCGTGAGTCCGACGCCATCGGCCAACAGTTCGTGAGACTGAAGTCCGTCGTCGTGGTCGGCGACGACGTGTTGAATCATTACCTCGTCAACGCCGACACGGTCGGAAAGTTGCTCTAACAGACCGGCGAGCGTCTCCGGACTTCCGGAAATCGCTCGCGGCCATTCGTCGGAATCGAGCGTCGCAGGGGTTCGCTCGGGGACGCCACCGAGTTCGTCGATAGACTCCTCGATTGATGGTGTGGCTCCGACGACGCCACGTCGCATCTGCTTGTACGACGCTTCAGCCACCGCTCGAAGCCGCGCCGCTTTTTCGTCGGTTTCGGCACAAACCGCGTTCACCGCAATCATCCCTTTCGGGTTCTCGATGCTTCCGGCCAGCCGAGACGGTTGGAACTGCTCACGATACACTTCGAATGCGCGGGTGGCGAACTGCGGTCGAATGAACGCCGCGAAGCAGTACCGCAGGCCGAGTTTCCCCGCGAGAGCCGCGCTCGACGGACTCGACCCGAGAACCCACGGAACTGGTGCATCTTCGCCCGAACGTGGAATTTCCAAATTGCTGTAGTCGTGCTCGTCGGGGTAGTCGTCGTAGAGGTGATTGACGACGGCCTCGATTTTCTCGGCGTGGTCTTCGTCCGGGTTCTGGACGTGGCGCTCGGTTCCGAGGGCACGGTCGGCGGCCGGAGAACCGTTCGCCCGACCGAGGCCTGCGTCGATACGCCCGGGTGCGAGCGCATCCAGCGCGCCGAACGATTCCGCGACTTTGAACGGACTGTAATGGTTGAGCAACACCGCCCCCGACCCGAGTCGAATGGAATCGGTTTCGGCGGCGAGATGGCCGAGCAGCACCTCGGGCGTCGTCCCCGCAAGGGTGCTCGCCATCCCGTGATGTTCGGCAACCCAGAACCGGGAGTAGCCGAGTCGTTCCGCTTGTTGTGCGGTCGCAACCGTATTCCCATAGGCATCAGTCGCAGTGCCATCGTCGGGAACCGGCGAGAGGTCAACGACGGAGAGATTCATACCCGGTTTCGGAGATTGCAAAGGATAACGGTTTGGCTAGCAGCAGTTTCTCGCTTGTAAATTCTGCCCGAAATTTCAGCCGTGACGTAGCGTTGCTGGAGTCTGATAAACTGTATGTGGATATAATAATGCCAAATTCTTTTGTCAGTGGCTAGCATACCTGTGACGATGCTCGCACACATTTACCAGTACCAACACGAACAGGTCGAAGAGGGAAATCGAACGGCAGGGGAGTCACAGACCGAAGATTCGGTGACAAAGATGCAGAGGAATACTTCGGCAAGAGCATGAGCGAGTTCGACGCCAACGTCTGGGAAACGGTTGAACACGAAGGCGACCCGATTCAGCGCCGAGCCATCACTATCGACGAAATCGTCGCCATCTCCGTTCCCGAGGAACCGGCCGACGATGACGACCCCGACCTCCCCGGCCAGACGATTCAAGTTCGGACAGGCGGCGACGAGACGTTTATTCCACAGGCAGAAATCGTCGAAGTGCAGGACACCAGTCCGGGGGAAATCTAGCATCCTTCCCCTCCCAATCGAGTTAAAATCGTTCCGGCCTCTTCCGTCGATTACGCAGTTGTTCGCCAGTCGAGAACTCGTTCCCGAACCGCGAACAGACACGGAAGGAGGATTACGCACGCGACGAAAGCGTAGACGATACTCAATCCGGTCACGATGCCAAAGCGCTGGAGCGGCGGCGACAGCGCGAGTGCGAGGACGCCGAAACCGCAGGCCGTCGTGGCGGCGCTTCCCAACAGCGCCCCGCCGGTTCCGGTGACCGCCGCGGAGAGCGCGCTTTCGAGTGACTCCCGGCGACTGCGTTCGTCCACGAATCGCTCGCTGAGGTGGATGCTGTAATCGACCCCGAGTCCAATAGCGAGGCTGGTGATGACCGCCGTTTCGCTGTTGAATGCGATATCGAATACGGCCATCGTGCCGAGCAACCACGCGAGGGCGACCACCACTGGAGCGAGCGTCACGACGCCCAGACCGGGTGCGCGATGTCGCCACCAGTACAGCGCGACGAGGAAGACGAGAATCACGACCAGCGTGACGGCGAACCCTTGGATGAGCGTTTCGAGCAGCGCGTCTTGCAGTCCGGCGGAGATTACCGGGCCGCCCGTTGCAATCGCCGTAACTGGCGCGTTGCCCTCTATCGTGGAAGCGAACGCTTGCACGTCCTCGTTTATCGACTGCGACGACGCGTCGGCCTGCACGCCGACGAGCAGCCGTGCCGACTGATACTGTTCGTCTTCACCGCGTGCGAGCACCGACGAGGCACGTTCCGAATCCGCGTCGAACAGCAGGTCGTACACCGCAACGACGTCCCTGTCCGGCAGGCCGTCATCGTCGGTATCCCGCTCCGCAACCGCGTTCGCAACCGTTTCGTTCTGTCTGGCTACCGTGCGAATGAGCGAAACCGGACTTTCGACCGCCGCGGTTCCGTCTGAGCGGCGGACGATAGTGCTCTCTTCGTCCGGACTGTTGGTTGTCTGCTCAATCGCGTCGAGCGTGGCTGGCGAAGTCACGTTCTCACGTAACAGGATTTGGGCTTCCGATCCTTCTCCCTGCTGCCGGAAGTTGTCGCTGAGATATGCGAGATTGTTCCGAACGTCGTAGCTGTCCGGCGCAAACGGGCCGGGCAGCGATTTCGCCCACTCCGGCGCGTCTTCGGGAAGGAAGTCGGCTTGGTTGAACTCCGTGTCGATGGTCGTCGCGCCGTAGCCTCCGGCCACGGCGGCGACGAGCGCGACGGCGATAATCGCCACCGGCGCGCGCTGTGCGAGCGTCACGGTTCCGGAAAGCAAGTAGTTTATCGGCCCCGAACCGCCACCGACCGCCGGTTTCCGCCGGTCGCGTCCGAACCGCTGGAACAGTCGTTCGACTTCCAGTTTCATCGCCGGAACGAGCGCGATGAAAACGAGGAACGTGGCCACGATTCCGGCGGCGCTCAGGACGGCGAAATCCCGTATCGCGCGGAGCGGACTCACGTAGTTCGAGAGGAATCCGATACCGGTGGAAAACGTCGCCGCAGCAAGCGCGAGCGCGACACCGACGACGGCGAGGCGCATCGCGGTTGTCTGGTCGCGGACGCCGGTAGATTTTCCGTCCGTGTCGAGTGACCCGTTGCGGGCCTCCCGATAGCGCATGACGACGTGAAGCGAGTAGTCGATGCTCAGCCCGATGAGCAAGAATGGAACCGCAATCAGCAGTTGACTCGACGGAACTTCGAGCCAGCCCTGTACGCCCGCGAGCCACGCCATGACGATGGCGATGCCGACGACGCTGACCAGCACGTCCGCAACGTCTCGATAGGCGATTCCGAGAACCCCGAGGACGAGGATGAGCGCGACGGGCGTGATGATGGTGAAACTGTCGCCGACCGCCCGCGAGGAGGCGTCGTCGGTGATTCCCTGTCCGAAAACGAAGGCGCCGTCGAATCGCTGGTCGACCAGCGATTCGATTGCCAACTGCGCGTTGTACGCGTCCGCCGGGTCTTCGCCGGAACCGCTTTCGTCGGCTTGGAAGACGAAAGTGATTCGCGCGTCCGCGCTGGTCGTACCGGGTTCGTAATCCGACGGAAGGAACTCGTAGGGGTCGCCACCCGGAACGGTCGCGTCTGGGTCGAGCACACGCTGGAGGAGGCTTTCTACTTCTTCGTCCGACCGCGATTCGAGCGCCTCGATCTGTACGTCGATTGGCGGGAACTGACCGCTTTCGCCCGCTTCGGCGGCACTGCCGTTCCCTCGCTGATTCCGTCTATCCTCGACGGATGCGGCGGTCGCAACCACGTTTTCGATGCCGACCATTCCACCCGTTTCCTGAAGCGTCGAGTTTATGGACTCGTTTTCGCGGATTTCCTGCTGAAGACGTAAACTGTTCAGCAGTGATTCGCGGGTGAGAACGTCCCCGTCTTCCTCTCGCACGACGATCTGTGTTACGATTGCATCGTCGGTGTCGTAGGTCGATTCGATTTCCTGAAGCGCGTCACGCTCCGGCGAATCGGTTTCGAACTGGCCGATTTCTCCGTCTTCGCTCTCACCGACGATTGCTCCTGCTCCGACGAGAGCCGTGATCACGAGAAATGCGAGAATGACGAATCGACTGTTCGACGCGACGAACGACGCGTATCGCTCCACGATTCCCTTCGACATTCGTCAGCGTTCCCTCGTGCCGTCTTGCATCTTCGTGCCGGTTTGGTGACTATCCGAAAACTGACCCCAAAACGTCACAGTTCGTTCGTGAGTAAAAAATCCGGCTGGAATCATCTAGCGGATACTGCACAGAGTACGGCGAAATAGATTCGGATTTGTGAAAACTGTACCTGCAAAATACGAACACCTCGACGGAGTTCGTGGCGAACCGATTACTCCAGCGCGTCCAGCGCGGCCTTCGTGTCGAGGTGCCCCTCGCCGTGGTAGGTCGGGTCGCGGGGCGTGGCCGTTTCTATCAGGTGTTCGCGGACTTCCCGCGGCGACATGTCGGGTTTGAGACTGCGGATCAGCGCCGCGACGCCGGACACTGCCGGGGCCGCCATGCTGGTTCCCGCTTTCCACGAGTAGGTCGGGGAGAACGAATCGTCGAACGTCGTGCTAAGCACGAGGTCGTACTTCGCCGCGTCGATTTTGTCGAGTGCTTCGAGGTCGGCGTCTCCGCCGGGCGCGCTGATGTCAACCGCACTCTCGCCGTAGTTCGTGTAGAACGCTGGCGACCACGTTTCGTCTTGGACGTGGTTCAGTGCGGCGTGATAGTTGCGCTTTTTCTGCGCGTTTCCGTTGCCGGGGCCGCCCCACCGGTAGCCGATCGGACCGGTCGCGCTGATGCTCATGTAGTTATCGACCTCGTTCGGGAGGCTGATGACGTCGCCGTCGGTGTCGAGGTTCGTACTATCGTTGCCTGCGGCGGCAACCATGAGCGTTCCCTGACTGTTTGCGTAGTTGGCGGCGCGGGTGTAGCCCTCGATTCTGACCTCTGCGGCCTCGGTTCCCTTCGGCACGGGATACGCGCCGAGGCTGAGGTTCGCAACGTCCGCTTCAACGTCACCCGCGTAGACGATGGCCGCGAGGATGTCCCCGAGGTTTGCGTACGGCCCGGAGAAGACGCGTAGACCGAGCAGTTCCGCGCCCGGTGCGGTACCGACGACGCCTTGTCCGTTGTCGTCCGTCGCGGCGACGATGCCCGCACAGTGGGTTCCGTGGTCGCTGTCAACCGGTGCGAAGGTGCCGCCGTCCGAGGTAAAGTTCCGCGAGAGGTCTTCGTTGAGCGACTGAAGGTCGGGATGTCCCGGTAGGATACCGGAGTCGATGATTGCGACGCTCGTTCCCTCACCGCGCGTTTTCGCGTGCACCGCCGGAACGTCCTGTACCTGCTTGTCCCACTGGAGGTCGTACAACGGGTCGTTCGTCTTCTTCTTACCTTTCCCGAGGTTTTCCGGCGGGCCACCTGCCTTGCTGTCGCGCTCGACTGGCGGGCCGCTGTCGCCAGCTTTCGAACTTAGTTCCAGTTTTAAGTCGGGTTCGGCTCTGACGCCAGCCAAATCGCTCTCCGAGCCGCGAACGACTGCGATGTCGATTTGGTCGAGTTCGTGAACGACTTCGACGCCCGAAAGCGCACCGGGGGATGCATCCCGCGTGTCAACGATATACCGTTCGGTCGAATCGACTGCGGAAACCCGTCGTGTTCCGATTATCGTGCTTGCCAATGCCGCCCCACCTGCTGCAAGGAAAGATCGCCTGCTGTGTTTTCCCATATCATTCTAGCAGTGGTTTGTAACTATATATTTTTGGATAACGGTAATACAACAATTTGTGAACGAGATATTGGTAACTCAGGAAAACAATATTTTATAGTTAGAACTCGATAAAATACGGCTCGTTTTCTACAATATTCTCAGCGAATCCGTTTTGGCATCTATTTTCGCCGACGGTCACGTTATCGGTGGTTTCGTTCGGTTCCGTCTTCCACTGCAAATCGAAGCGCCCGAACTGCTTCGAGAACGTCGTTCCACTGCGCGAGCGTTCCGGGAATCGAATCGGTCGTCGTCTGGCGGTCTATCGTTGCGCGAACGTCCCGCGGATTTTCGATATTTTGAAACTGAACACCACCGCCGCCAGCCACCTCGATGGAGACAGTTCCGTAGTCGAACATCGTCCCACGGATTCCCTGCCGGAAACTGCTGTTCTGTACCCTGTCTATCGACAGCCGACGAACGTTTCGAGAGAGAACGCCGGTTTTTCGGTAGAGCGCGCGGTCGGTCACGACGAATCGCGTGTTGGAAACGGAAAGATAGGAGAGGGCTGGAATCGCGATTCCGAGCGGAACGAGCAACAGCACGAGCGGTTCGCTCGTCGTCACGACGACGAGCGAACCGCCAACGAGAACCAGCCCGACGAGGAACGCGGGAAGCACGCTCATCAGTCGCGGGTGGCCTTGCCACTGGATTTCCTCGCTGTCGTCCAGCACGAACCAGTCGGTGCCGGTCATGGGTTGTCGATTCTGCTCATTTTGTCGTCTCCGTTCATCGGTTGTCACCGCCATTCATCGGTTGTCAGCCTCGTTCATGGTCGGTCGTCTTCGGATCCGTTCCAGTCCCAGTCTCCGTCCGCATTCGGATTTGTATTCGTATTCGCAGGGTCATCGCCGTTCTCGACGGCGTCTCGAATGGCGCGCAGTTCGACCAAAATCTCGTCCAAGACGGCGTTTTTGTCTCCTTCGGAGCCGCTTCCCGTTCCTCGTTTTTTGTTTCGCTCGTTGATGAGCGACTGCAAATCCCGCGGCGCATCGACGTTGTCGAAGCTCATTTCGACGCCGCTCCCTCCAGCGGTGCTGATATCGACGGTTCCGTAACCGAACTGCGCGCCGAAGAAACTCTGTCGGTAGGAGGTGTCCTGTACCTTGTCGAACTCGATTCGTTGGACGTTCCGCGAGAGTATTCCCGTCTTTTTGTAGAGTGCTTCGTTCGTCACCAGATAGTTCGTGTTCTGATGTGAAAGATACGCGCTGATGATGATGAGAAGTCCGAAAACGACGAGTGTAAGCGGAATCCCGACGACGAACGCCGGGACGAGACTGTACGGATGCTGTTTGCCTGCCCAAATTACTTCCTCGCCGTCGTCCGGCGAAAACCAGTCGAACGATTCGTCCATATTTCAATGTCAAACCGACACGGGATAATAATTCCGTGCGGCGAAGGTGAAACGCTATTACTCAGTGCAGTTCGACAGCATCGGCGGTGACGACGACGGTGTGGCCGTGGTAGTCGAAATGAACCGCCGTTTCGTCGTGGTGCCGACTCGGGTGGGAACGAAAGAGGTCGTCCAGCGCGTCCGGGTCGATGTAACTGTACAACGGTTCGTCACACTGCAACTCGGTCGCGTTCGCGCTCGAAACCGCTCGGACGACCGCCTCGCTCGGTCGTTCGTTCGGACGAATCGCGTAGCA
The DNA here is from genome assembly GCF_000710615.1 of Haladaptatus cibarius D43. Taxonomy (NCBI): domain Archaea; kingdom Methanobacteriati; phylum Methanobacteriota; class Halobacteria; order Halobacteriales; family Haladaptataceae; genus Haladaptatus; species Haladaptatus cibarius. The sequence continues at coordinate 152,119 of NZ_JDTH01000006.1, forward strand.
CTGCGGCGATTTCATCGCATCGGAACTCGTCTTTTTCGATATTGTCGGTTGATGTGGTGGCATGATGATTCGCTCTCGCTGTCTGAAACTGTGCGCAACGAGGTTATATTTAAAACCCCGTCAGACGCATCCGCATTTCGCGCCGATATTTAAATATTTTTGACAACTCATCCAGATTACTACTAAACATACGTTTATATGCAACAAAGTTGCGGTGGTGGTATGGCAACCGGACTAACCGACGACGATTTGCGACAAATCCAGAAGTTCGCACAGACGCCACGACACCGGCGAACTCCCGAACTGCTGTGTTCGAAACGTAGAGGGAGACGGGACGAGGACGGCGACAGTGCGAACTCGGCTCAGTCCAACTCAGATCAGTCCAACTCCGCGAAAAATAGTCCGTGAAAATCGAACGAAATCGCGTGTGGCACCCGCGCCATCCTCCGATATTGATACTCGGCGATTCCTAATTCTCCGGGCACGTTTCAACTCTTCGGCCTTCCCTCCTTCCGCACGTCCTTACTTCGGCATTTCCGCGTCACCGATCGGTTCAGACCGCTCTCGATAGACGTCGTAGACGCGCTTCGCCCACTTTCGGGCGATTGTCGTCTCGGAGTCAACGAACACCTGCATCGTTCCGGTTCGCTCGTCGTAGCCTCCGATTCCGACCCGGTCGTCGAAGATGGCGAGTCCGTAGGGGAGTGCCTCCCGCGTCCGAAGTTTGAGGTGGCCGCGTTCGAGCGCGACGAGTTACACACGCCGAAGAACTGGCGTGAGAATCGGCACGGAACTCCGATAGCAACAACGTTCTTTTCGTCACCTCTCGTTGGTCACCCATGGCAACTGTCGTTGGAGTCGTCTGTTCTGCGGAGGGCGGAGTCGTTCTCGCTGGTGACCGCCGACAGACGAAGGACGGAACCGTCGTCTCTGACTCGGTACAGCGGGTGTTCGACTACGATTCCGCCGGTTATGCAGTCGTGGGTAATCCCGGTTCAATCGAGGAGTTCGACCGCCGATTCGATGCCGAACTTCGCAGGTACCGAACCGAACGCGACGAACCGATGTCGTCCACCCGACTCGCACGAACGGCGAGCGAAATCGCAACGGAAGCGGGTGTCGATGCGCTCGTCGCGGGACGAGACGAGGAGGGTTCCGTCGTCCTCCACGAAGTCGGAACCGACGGACGAACCGTCGAAACCGAAACTGCGGCGCTCGGGAGCGGTTCCCCGGTCGCGTTCGGACGACTCGAAAATGGAAGCATGCCGGACGATTTGGACGCCGCGGAAACGCTCGTCCGGGATACACTCCGTGCCGTTGCAGAGCGAACGACTGACACGGGGGGCGAAATCGACGTGTTTCGATTGGAACAAACGAGCGAGTAACACCACCAACAGAAAACAGGAGGTTCGACTATATCGATTGGCCTCGTGAATCGGCTATGGACGGAGACCTCCACGAATCGCTTTCCGGGCAGGTTGCACTCGTTACGGGGGCAAACCGGGGTATCGGCGCGGAAATCACGAAACAACTGACCGAACTCGATGCGACGGTGTACGCCGCCGCGCGCACTCCAGAGGACGTGGAAACGAGTCGTTCGAGGACGTTTCCGGTTCGACTCGACGTTACCGACGAATCGACGATTCGAACCGTCATCGGGACGATTTCGGAGAAACAGGGAAAACTCGACATCCTCATCAACAACGCTGGCGTCTACGGGGAAACGGGAAAACTCGGCACGCTTCCGACTGGCGAAATCGACACGACGCTTCGGACGAACCTCCACAGGCCGATGATTTTGACGCGACACGCGCTTGCTCTGCTTTCCGAACAGAGCGGTGCCCGAATCGTAAACGTTTCCAGCGGTTCCGGACAGTTCAGCGGCGGTGGAATCGACGTCGGACACCTTCCCTACGGTGTTTCCAAGGCGGGCCTGAACGCATTCACCAACTCCCTCGCATCCCAGTATCCGGGGTTGCTCGTGAACGCCGTCTGTCCGGGGTGGGTTCGCACCGAAATGGGTGGCTCCGGCGCGCCGCGAAGCGTCGAGAAGGGTGCGGAGACACCGGTTTGGCTCGCTCAATTTCGGAGTGGTAGTCCGAGCGGTCGGCTTTGGCGAGATAAGCGACTCGTCGGATGGTGAGCTAAAAACTGAACTCGAAGAAGTAGACACAATTGCGGTTGAAACTGCCAAACACCGCGCATTTCGGACAAGTGATTGGTACTCAAACAATATAACTGTGCTTCTTTCGGAAATAGACAGACTTGTGGAGTTTTGGAACTATTCAGAAGAAGTTATTATAATGGAAAATAAAGCTGATTGTGTGGAAACAACGACGAGTGAGGGACGTTCATACGAAAAACCGCTTTTTTACTCGTTAGATCGGTGACCAAAACCTGCATATGCAATCAAAAAAAAAAATACAAGCTCACAACCGACAAAAATATGTCGATGAAAATAACAGATATCCCTCCCTCTCGGCTCACAGAACAACAGTTGTTCGCCGAATACGTCGAACTAATGGATGATTCTTCACGAACCTTCAAAGGATACAACGCCGTTCAGTACGAGAAACGACGGATGGAACTCCTCGCCGAAATCGGCGAACGATTGGAAATGTTGGAAGCGGTAAAGGCGCTCATCGGGGACGAGTTCGCCCACGACCCGGAGTTCACACAACCGAACCGTGACGAGATGAGGCGGTGAGACGGCGGACGATTTTTCCCAACTCCGACGACAAATCGTGCTATTAGTTCGTTCGGCGACGCACAGTCATCGGAATTGCTTTTTTCGGGCGCGCGGTAACCGTCGCCATCAGGTCGAGTTCCGTCTCCGGCGTCAGTTCGAGATGGAACTGCTGGTAGATGGTTGCAAGCAGCAGTCGGGCTTCCAACATGGCGAATCGGTCGCCGATACAGCGCCGCGGCCCCGCCGCGAACGGGAAGTACGCCAGTTTCGGTAGCGATCCTTCGAACTCCTCCGTCCAGCGTTCCGGTTGGAACGCGAGCGGGTCGTCGTACCATCGCGGGTCGCGGTGGACGACCCACTGGTTCATCTGTACGGTCGAACCGGCGGGAATCTCGTAGCCGCCGATGATGTCTGGTTTGACCGGTTGGCGGATGATTCCCGGCACCGGCGGATAGAGTCGCATGGACTCTTTGACCACTTTCTCGGTGTATGTCAGGTTCGGCAGGTCTGTCATCGTCGGTGGACGTCCGTCAAGGGCGTCGTCCAACTCCGCCACCAACTTCTCCTCGACTTTCGGATGTTCGCCGAGAACGTACATCGTCAGGGTTAGCGAGAGCGCAGTCGTTTCGTGTCCCGCGAGCAGGAGGGTCACCACTTCGTCCCGAATCTGTTCGTCGGTCATCCGATGCCCGTCGTCGTCGGTTACGTCGAGAAGCGTCGAGAGAACGTCGTTCTCCCCCGGATTTTCGCGTCGTTGCTCGATGAGGTGGTACACCACCTCGTCGAGTTTCTTTCGGGCATCTCGAATTTGTAGCCGCGCTGGCGTCGGAATCCCCGGCGGAAGCACCATGTTTGCGAGGCTCTCCGTGGCCTGCATGAACTCCTCCAACGATTCGGCGATAGGTTCCACGTAGTCGTCTATATCGACGCCGAACAGCGCTTGTGCGACGATTTTCAGCGTCAACGTCATCATGTCCTCGTGAACCAATCGCGTCTCGCCGTCCGCCCACGTTTCGAGCATCTCCTCGGTCAGGTTCGTCATCATCTCGGCGTAGGCTTCGATTCGACCGGGATGGAACGCGGGTTGGATGAGATGGCGGTTTCGACGCCAAACGGCACCTTCGCTGTTCAAAATGCCGTTTCCCGTCATCGGGCCGAGGGTGCCTTGAAAGATGTCCCCTTTGACGTAGTTCTGATTGTTCTGCACGAGCACCTGTTCGATGTACTCCGGATGGTTGAGTTGGTAGAGATTTCCGTGTGGTTCCTCCATATACGCGATGTCGCCGTACTCGCGCGCGGTTCGCGTCATGAACCCGAACGGGTCGCGGAGGAAGGCTAGCCGAGTTCCGACTATCGGTAGTCCGTCGGGACCGGGCGGCGTTTCTTTCGTGACCGGAGGTGTGTCGCTACTCATTCTTACTCGACTAATGTCTCCCGCTCCCTCTATCTCTGTAGCCGAGCATCCTAGGTGGATTTAAATATCGTCGAATCGAACTTTAGCCATGCGGTCTGCCACTGTCGTACTGACGTGGGACGACGTGCAGGTTCACCCCATCGACGACCTGTTCGCGCGAGACGACGACCTGACCGTCGAGGCGATTCGGTACGTGAGTCCCGTTCACGAGGGGATGTACGTCGAACTGCTCGAACTGCGGGGTAACCTGGAGCGTGCCAGAACACTACTCGAAGCGTCTCCGGACGCAGTCGAGTTCGATGTGGTCGGTAGCGACGGGCGCGGCGTCGTCTACCTTCAGTGCCGAACTGCCGGACTCGTAGACGAACTGCTCTCCCTCCTGCACGAACACGAACTCGTTCTCGACTGGCCGATGCAGTACATCGACATCGGAGACTCGCGGGGACTTCAACTCACCGTTCTCGGTACGGACGGAGCGATTCGAACCGCGGCGAGCGAACTTCCAGACGGGATTCACCTCCGACTCGAACGACTGGGGGAGTACCGACCGAGTGCGGGACGACTCTCCTCGATGCTAACCGACCGTCAGCTAGAACTGTTCGAACTCGCTGTTCAGGAGGGGTACTACGAAGTCCCACGGGAGACGACCCACCGAGAACTTGCTGGCGCACTCGGCATTGCCACCGGAACAGTAAGCGAACATCTCCAGCGAATCGAAGCAAAACTCGTCTCTGGCTATCTCGGATAGGTCGGCGAACACGAAAAAGTCGGCTCCGACGAAGGACAATTTATTTAGCTTTCGTCTGTGGCAATACCTGGTATGAATAAAGCACTCGCCGTCGTCGAAGCGTCAGAATCCGCAAAGGAACTGGTCACGGAAGCAGGGGAACTCGCGGAGGGCGTCGGGGCGAATCTCGTTTTGCTCCACGTCACGAGCGACGAAGAGTACGAAAAGACACGGAAGTCGCTCGAAAGCATCCCGAAACTCGAAACGTCGTACACCGCCGGTCAGGCGCTCGAAGGTGCGCGTCAGTTCGCGGAGGACATCGGTCGAGAAGTTCTCGAAGGCATCGAAGTCGAGTACGAATCCACAGGTCGCGTCGGTGACGAACGCGACGAAATTCTGTCCGCCGCAGAGGAGTTCGGCTGCGACCACGTTTTCCTCGCGGGGCGCAAACGGTCACCAACCGGGAAAGCAATTTTCGGCGACCGAACGCAGTCGGTCATCCTCGACTTCGACGGCGCGGTTACCGTCGTTACCGAATAGTGCATCGAATAGGCTTCGATACATCAACAAACATCGAATCGGAACTGGTAAGGTGACGCTTCGATGACAATCCAACCGAATGTTGAGTCGATTACTCGGCAGTAGTCCGGTTTCGAAGCCGATAGCTCTGTCAGCGGACGAGCTATTCAATCTCTGCCGTGTAGAACGTCGGAGACACGCGATTTTTATCATGTCTGAAATGGAGACTCCGATACAGATGCGGACGCTGGTCGATGAGGTGACGGCGCGGGAGTTCGGCCCCAATGCCACGAGCAACCAGCGAACCACCGTCTACACGACGTTCTATCAACAACACGTTTCCGTGCTGGAGGATGCAAACGTTCTCTCCGCGCCCGACGGGCCGAGTCGGATGCTCCATCCCGAGGAGAACGCAGAACCCCTCGCCGAACTCCTCTCGTTCGTCGAGGACGTTTCCGAGTGAGATTTCGACAGTCTTCTAGCTCCTCTCGACTCACCACTCGTCGCCGAGTTTCCTGCGCGCGACCAGATACCCCGCGTGGGTTCGCCAGCATCGCCCGCTTTCTGAGTGTTCGACTCGATAGCGAGAACCACAGTCTCCGCACCGTCGCTTTGCCGGGTTTTTCACCGCCTTCGATGCGCGATACCGGCGTGCATCCCAGTCACAGGACGAACACCGCAATCGGAGTCGAGCCTCCGAAAACGTCCGGCAGTGTCGCGGTGCGTCCAACTCTTTCGCTTTTTCTGCAAATCGCGTTCCATGCCCCGATTCGCCGAACTGCTGGAACTCCCACGCATGTACCAGTTCGTGCCGAATCGTCCCGGTGAACTCCTCCCACCCGAAGGCGCGGTAGGCGCTCCATGTCAGTCGAATCGTGATGGCTTCGGTTTGGCGGTCGTAGATGCAGACGCCTGCACGACGCACCGCGCGCTCCGAACACTCCCAGTCGATGTTTGACAGTTCGACCTCGATTGGAACCGTCTCCGCGTAGCTCTCTGCGCCCGAGAGCAGTTCGTCGCGCGTCGTCGGTTCCATTCGTCATGGCGTTCTCACCTGTGGAATATAACTGTCTCTCTTGAACTCCCCACCGTCACGCTCCGATTCGACTCGCGTTTTTCTCCCCTGCCAGCGAACTCCCCGTATGACAGACATAGGGGAGCAACCGACGCAATCGTTCTGGGGACGCCGCTCCAACCCGAAAAGCGACTGGACGCGGGTGCTGTCCTTTCCTGTCTTGCTGATTTCGCTGTATCGCCACGACTGGAAACTACTGGGTCTAACGGTGCTGTTCGTCGTCGTCAACCCTGTTCTGTTTCCGAAACCCGATCCCGAGGAAGTCGGAGATAGCTGGATGTACAAGGGTGTTCTCGGCGAACAGTTTTGGCTCGTCCACGGGGATAAATCGGGCTATCCGGACGTGCTGAACAGGCTCAACGTTCCGATTTTCCTGTATGGGTTGTATTCTGCGTATCGGCAAAACCCACGAAGAACGGCGATTTGTACCGCCCTCTCCGCTGGACTCAAATTCTGGTTCGTCAGCGAGATGGTGCGATACTACGAGGCAAATCAGGCGGCAGAAGCCGCCTGATTCGCACTTATTACGATTGATTCGCTTTTATCACTCAATCCAGTCGCTCCATCTCGTCAGACGAGAGGTCGATGGAAGCAGATTTGACGTTCGAGTGAAGGTGGTCAACGCTCGACGTGCCGGGAATCGGGAGCGTGACGGGCGAATGGTGAAGCAACCACGCGAGCGCGATTTGCCGCTGTGAGGCGTCGTGGTCGTTCGCAATCTCGCGCAGCGCGTCGGCTTCGTCGCCCAAGTCACCAGCACCGAGCGGGTACCACGGGATGAACCCGATTCCGGCGTCCTCGCAGGTCGAGAGGACTTCCTCGTGTTCCCGGTTGGCCACGTTGTACTGGTTCTGCACCGTCGCAACCTCGACGATGTCGCGAGCCGTTTCGAGTTGGTCTACGTCCACGTTGCTTAGCCCGACGTGGTCGATTTTCCCCTCGTCTTTGAGTTCCGCGAGGGCGTGTACCGAATCCGAAAACTCCACGTCCGGGTCAGGGCGGTGGAGTTGATACAGGTCGATGCTGTCGGTTCCGAGACGGTCGAGACTTCCCAAAATCGCGTTTCTGAGGTAGTCCGGGTCGCCGTTCGGAAGCCAATCTCCTTCGTCGTTCCGCAGGAGGCCGCCTTTCGTCGCAACGACCAGAGTATCGGGGTACGGATGGAGAGCGTCCCCGATGAGTCGCTCGCTGACACACGGGCCGTAGGAGTCCGCCGTGTCGATGAAATTCACGCCGAGGGAAATCGCCTCGTGGAGGACGCGACGTGCTTCCTCTTCGTTGTCGGGCCTACCGATGATGTTCTCGCCAGTGAGTCGCATCGCGCCGTAGCCCAGTCGGTGGACGGTCAGCTCGCCACCGATGTCGAACGTGTCGCTTTCGTTTTCGAGTACCATGCAGAGACGTTGTGAGACAGCGGGTAACCTCTTTTGGCAAACTGGGTTGGACAGGATTGATTTCTCGCCGAGAGGGCAGTACTTATAAATCGCTTCCGCTCCTGCCTGTTAGTATGTCACAAGAAGTTGCGGGATTCGACGACGAATCCGGCCTCCCACCTGCCGTTTGGGAGGCGCTTCAGACCGTCAAGGCGGGTATCGTAAGCACCGGCCTGATGTTGTTTATCTTCGCCATTGCCGAAGCGGAAACCGGATTCAAACTTGGCGTTCCCGCTGCTGTTACGGAGTTTGTCGGCATGCCTGGTCAACTGCTTCTCGGATTCGCGGTGTTCGTTTTCGCGGGCGTCGTCGTATGGCCCCTGCTGTTCGCAGCGATAGACGATAATCTTCGGATGATTCCCGCCGGAGAGGATGCCGGAATCCGCGGTATCGTCTTCGCGCTGGTTCTCTGGGGTGCGTTCCTCCTGTTGGGTTCGGCAGGCTTGCAACTCGCAGGGCCGTTTTTCGTCCTCTATCTGGTTTTTACTCTGCTCGCCCATCTCGCGTATGGCTACTCTCTTGGAATTTTGTACGCGCGATTTACGCATCAGCCGACGACGCACTGACCAGCACGTTTCAGTTGTCGAAATTCGTTTTCCGATGGTATCTACACGAAAAGTCATGCTGGTTCGATGACTTACTCTTTTTATACTACGGTACTATGTCCACGGTAGCCCCTGAGGAACAATCTGGAAGACGTCGTTCGTCGCCAGCGAGAAGACCGCGCAGATGCCGCCTTCCTCACCGAAGAGGTGTCGTACGAGGATGCGAGTCGGTTCGGAGTCTGTGATACCAACAGCTACGGTGAGATTACTGATGTCGTCGAGAAACCCGAAGATCCGCCATCGAACCTCGTCATGACCGGATTTTACACGTTCACACCCGCAATTTTCCACGCTTGTCACCTCGTCCAACCGTCGAACCGAGGTGAGTACGAAATCAGCGAAGCAATCGACCTGCTCATTCAAAGTGGTCGCACTATCGACGCAATCCGCATGGACGGATGGCGCGTCGACGTCGGCTATCCAGAAGACCGCGACGAGGCCGAACGGCGACTCAAAGACGAGCAAGAAGTGGTGGATGCGACCACATAACTACGCTCGAAGCAGAGACGCCTCACCGGAACGTCGCTCCCTTCGCAGTTTTCTTTTCGCAATGATTGCGAATGAGTGTTGGAATATTCGGTGCTGTTGAACCTTTCCGTTAACTACAGATTCCTCTATCGCCATCGTTACCCAAACACCGCTCCGACCGAACGAAATAAGTCTGCACTGTGAGGTAGATGAAAATAGCGTGGCCCAAATGCAACTAACTGAAAAACGAGTCCTCGTTACCGGCGGTGCGGGTTTCATCGGTTCGAACCTCGCAAACCACCTCGCCGAAGAAAATGACGTCATCGTCGTAGACGATGGCTACCTCGGAACCGCCGAGAACCTCGACGATGCGGTAAAGTTTCACGAAAAGAGCGTGCTCGACGACGATTTACCGACCGACGTTGACGCCGTGTTCCATCTTGCCGCCCTCTCATCCTACAAAATGCACGAGGAGAACCCGACGAAGGGTGCTCGTGTGAACGTCGAAGGCTTCGTCAACACGGTCGAGCAGGCACGAGACGACGGCTGTGACACCGTCGTCTACGCCTCTACCTCGTCCATCTACGGGAATCGGACGGAACCGTCGCCGGTCACCATGGACGTGACGGTCAACACCGGATACGAAGCATCGAAACTGGCGCGTGAACGCTACGCCGAATACTTCGCCAATCACTACGACATGAACATGGCCGGAATGCGCTTTTTCTCGGTGTATCAGGGCTATGGCGGGGCTGAAGAACACAAAAAAGAGTACGCGAACGTCATCGCGCAGTTCGCCGACGACATAGACAACGGGGAAACTCCCGTGCTCTACGGTGATGGCACCCAAACCCGTGACTTCACGCACGTTTCCGACATCGTTCGTGGATTGAAACTCGCCGCAGAACACCAACTGACGGGAATCTACAATCTCGGGACTGGCGAGAGCTACGACTTCAACACGGTCGTCGAGATGCTGAACGAAGAACTGGGGACGGATATCGAACCGGAGTACATCGAGAATCCGATTCCGGACGACGTGTACGTCCACGACACGATGGCTGACACGACGGCGATGTACGAGGCAACTGGGTGGGAACCGGAGGTTTCGTTCGAGGAGGGTCTGGAACGGGTGTGTAGACAGTACACCTGAACTGGTGTCTCGGACAAACTCTTCGCAGTCGATTGAGCCGTGATTGTCGATAGGCAGAAAATTGATTGTCAGTACAGCACGTCTTATTTGTGCGATACTATCAATCAAACAGTTCGCCGTTGAGTCCTTCGTTGGCGCACCAGTACGAGCGAAGGTAGGTGTATCCGATACCGAACAGGACGAAGTAGCCCAGAATCGTTCCGATCGACTTCATATTATATATAATTTTACACCAACAAGTAGTTGCTGGTCAGCAATAACACTAATCCAGTATCAATTAGCTGGTCAGCAAACACTACTTCAGTCGTTTCTCGAACCACTGCCATTCGCCCGTAAAGAAGCCGTACTCTTTGAGATTCCACACGTCGGCATCAGTGACGATTGGCCCTTTCCGAACCGACTGAAGCATGTTCCACATCCAGACGAGAGTTCCGAGCGTGATGATGACCGCGCCGACCGTAGCGACCTGCTGCAGCGGTTCGAACTGCGGCGAATACTCTGCGTATCGGCGCGGCAGGCCGAGCATCCCGAGGACGATGAGCGCATTGAACGTAATCGTCACGCCGATGAAGGTGAGCCAGAAGTGGACTCGCGCCAGCGTCTTGTTGAACATCCGGCCCGTAAACAGCGGGAACCAGTAGTAGACGGCGGCGAACATGGCGAACGGAATCAGCCCCATGATGATGAGATGGAAGTGGCCGACGACGTAGTAGGTGTCGTGGAGCACCAAATCGACGGGAATCGACGCGAGGAAGATGCCCGTCACGCCGCCGATGATGAACGTCGCAATCGACCCCACGCAGAACAGCATGGGGGCCTCTAGCCTGACGTTGCCGTTCCACATCGTGGAGATCCAGTTGAACACCTTCACCGCGCTCGGGACGGCGATAGCGAGCGAGACGGCCATGAAACTCGCGCGGATTCGCGGGTCGATGCCGGTGGTGAACATGTGGTGTGCCCAGACGCCGAACGAGAGAACGCCGATGGCGAGCGTCGAATAGACGACGAACTTGAAGCCGAACAGTCGCCGTCCGGCGAATCGTGGAATAATGAGGCTGACGAGGCCCATCGGCGGCAGAACGAGAATATACACCTCGGGGTGCCCGAAGAACCAGAACAGGTGTTGCCACAGAATCGCCCCGCCACCTTCGGCCGCGAAAAAGGTGGTGCCGAAGTTTCGGTCGAGCAGGAGCATGATGAGGGCACTGCCGAGCAGCGGGAACGCGAACAGGATGAGTCCGGCCTGCGTGAGGAACGTCCACGAGAGAATGTCCATCTCGGCCCACTCGACTTCCCGCAGTGTGAACGTCGTGGCGATGATGTTAATCGCGCCAATCGTGGTGCTGACCCCGGACAGGTGCAGACCGAGGAGCATCAAATTAATCGTCGGATTCGGCTGTTCCGCCGATAGCGGGGTGTAAATCGTCCACCCCGTTTCGGGCGGCTTGAGTTCGAAAAACGGCTGTGCGGCGGCTTGGCCCAGAATCGGTTGGATGATGTGACCGCCGACGTCGGAGATGAGGCCGAACCGAACCAACAGCAGGGCGGGCGGCAGGAGCCAAAAGCCGATGGCGTTCAGGCGGGGAAACGCCATGTCGTCGGCTCCGAGGAGGAGGGGGAGGAAGTAGTTCGCAAACCCGAACAGGACGGGCGTGGCGAAAAAGAACAGCATTGTGATGCCGTGCATCGTGAACAACCCGTTGTACGTTTCGGCGTTCCACACGTCCACCTGCGAGGTGAACAACTCAGTCCGAATCATCATGGCGTCCGTGCCGCCCCAGAGGAACGCCACCGCGCCCAGTAACAGGTAGAGCGCGCCGATGTCTTTGTGGTCAACCGTCGTTATCCATCTGACGAGGCCGGACGGTTTGCCGTAGCCGGATTCGAAGCCGGTGGCGTATCCCCCGTCGGGTTTGGGGGTCGGGGTTCGTGTTTGTTCGTCTATCGAACGGGACAGCCAGAGTGCGACCGCTACCAGTGCGATACCGAGTCCTGCACCAGCGGCGGCTTCACCGAAGAGATTCATTGTGGTCGGGTACGCGATGTCGTCGAATGCTGGCGATGGTTACCGCGCGATACGGGTGTCTTAGCCGGTGGTTAGGACGCATATCTCTTAACCCTCCGGGCCATTCTCACCGAGTGAAAACGGAATCGGGTTGGAAATCCGAACCGAGCCCGAAGAGTCCATTCTCAGTCGGATGTCAGCGGAACGCCGACGACTGGATGTCCTGTCTGCGTAAGCACTGATTGTGTGATGCTACCGAACAACACTTTCTGTGCAGGGCTCCGCTTTTGACTCAGTCCGATGACAATTTCGTCGGCGTCTTCTTCGTCCGCCAGCGTGAGAATGTCGTGGGCCGGGTCGCTGGCCCCCGTGTTCTGTTCCGTCTCGACGGCCGCGAGTTCGCCCAGTTGTTCTTCGAACACCGAGAGGGCTTCCTGTCCGTCTCTCACCTTCTCCTCGTCGTTTCCACCGTGGAGCGAGTTGAGAACCGAAATGGATTCGTTCCCGTCGAGTCGCGACTGGAGGTAGTCACAAATTTTCTCGCTCGTCTCGGCGCTGTCGGTTCCGACGACGATGTGGATCATGCGCGGAAAGAGAACCGGGGACGATATAAAGCAGATGGCAGGGAAAAATAATGGCGTATCTCTGGTCGAACGACCCGCCGAAACTTCCACAACTATTCAACCCCGCCGCTCCTGACGCAGTCGTATGGAACAGGTCGCACCCCTCGCGGCGGCAATCCGTGATGCTGACTCCGTGGTTGCACTCACCGGTGCGGGCATCAGTACCGCGTCAGGAATACCGGATTTTCGGAGCGATTCGGGCATCTGGAACCGATTCGAACCCGAGGATTTCCACTACCGTCGATTTTGCAACGACCCCAAGGACTTCTGGGAAGACCGCGTCGAACTTCACGAGACGATGTTCGGCGAAAAAGTCGAACCGAACCCAGCCCACGACGCACTCCACGAACTCGCCGAAGAGGGCTATCTTCACACGCTCGTCACGCAGAACACCGACGGTCTGCACGACAGCACGGCCGAAACAGCCGCCAAACTCATCGAACTCCACGGCAACGCCCACCGCGTCGTCTGTGATTCCTGTGGTCGGAAAACCGAGGCTGGCCCGGTTCGAGAGCGCGTCGAATCGGGCGAGCGACCGCCGCGCTGTGGAGATTGCGACGGAATATTCAAGCCCGACGTGGTGCTGTTCGGCGAGCAGTTGGGAAAAAGCGACCTGCAGTGTGCCCGCGAACGGTCGCGGAACGCGGACGTATTTCTCGCAATTGGGTCGTCGCTGTCCGTCGAACCGGCGGCCTCACTGCCGCGAATCGCCGAGCGAAATAACGCGACGACCGCCGTCGTGAACCTCGACAAAACGCCGTTCAGCGCGCTCGCCGAATACGATATTCGCGGCGACGTAACGGACGTACTTCCGGCGTTGTGTGAAGAAATCGCAGACTGAGGTCGATTCGTCCCCTCGGCGGGCGAACAGTTATGCGGTTGGAAGTACATTGCTAATTGATAGCGTATGGCACCAATCGGCTACGTCGTCAGCGCCTTCGTGATGGGATTTCTGCTCGTCCTGCTCGGAGTTGGACTGATACGTGGGAGAGATTGGCAACAGTACGCCATGCCGAATCAGTCCGAGTCGAATTGGAACGACGGCGAGGCCGAGTTCCAACTGCTCCAAAGGATTGCCACGAACCCGACAGTTTGGGTGGTATGCTTTCTGTTTCTCACCCTCGGAATCGGTGCGGGGGCCGTCCTGTTCGTCAGCGGCACCGCAGTTCCGTCGTCCATACGGCAAACCGCGTGGCTAGCGCTCGTTTCGCTGTCGATTGCACTGGTCGCCGGATACATTTTCTGGGGAACCTACCAATCCATCCGCTATCGAGGATTGGACAGCGCGAAGGCGACGCTTACGGCGTTGTGGGTCTGGGGAATGCTATTCATCGTGATCGTAATTTTGCAACTCGTGATGGCGTGAGTTCGTGGCTGCATAGTTAGGATTTCACAGAATCGAATACGAGGCCGCGAGCGTCAGCGCCAGCGCCGCGAGCAGACCGACCAGCACGACGAGCAAAATCGACCGCGGTTCGGAGCGAAGATGCTGGTAGTAGCCCGCGATGAGCAGGGCTTTTACGAACGACAGCGCGATGATTGCCCCGAAGGCAGTCCAGTAGGCCAATCCTGCGAACTCCACGAGAACCTGTACGGTCGCCATCACGAACAGCACGATGTAAATCACGGTGTACAGTTTTGCGTTGGTCATGGGTTTCAGTTGATTGTAGATCCCGTTGGTCGTGGTCACAAAATGTAGAACAGCGGGAAGAGGAACAGCCAGACGATGTCCACGAAGTGCCAGTAGAGGCCGAAATACTCCACCGGCCGTTCGTCGTCCAAATACGCCCCGTTCCACGCTCTGGCGACGAGATACAACACGATGAACAGGCCGACGATGACGTGTGCGGCGTGCAGTCCCGTCGTCAAGTAGAACGTCGAGGTTCGGACGCTACTGGAAATCGTCAGTCCCTCGTGGAACAACTCCTGCCATTCGAGTGCCTTGTTCACGAGGAAGGCGACTCCGAGTGCGAACGTGACGACGAGACTGGCGATGAGTCCACGCTTGCTGTTTCGCTCCGCCGCGACGAGCGCCAGCACGACGCTGAAACTGCTCGTCAACAGGAGGTAGGTGTTCACCAGTCCCGGCAGTGGGTCGTGGGGAACCGGTTCCCACTGCACCCAGCCACTCGCGACCCGGATGAACGCATACGACCCGATGAAGGCCCCGAACAGCACCACATCGGAAGCGAGGAAAATCCACATCCCGAGTTTCGTGTTTTCCACGCCCGTAAAGGGCCAACTCTCGCCGAACGGGCCTTCTGGACCGTGGAATCGCTCCCTCGCCATCGAAACGAGGGAAAAGCCACCGAGCGCGAGTCCGCCGCCGAGAACGACGAGATACGCCATCCCGCCGGTGAGTTCGCCCTGCTCGAAGCCCGACATACCGAGAAAGGTGAAAAACGCGCCGACGCTGACGACGAAGGGCCAGATGCTCGCGTGGTCTTCGTCGTGTGCGCCGTGAGTCGCCTGTTCTGATTCAGTTCCGTATGCAACCATTCCCCCGTCGGTCGCACCGTCCGCGACTGCACTGTCCAACGGAGTTCGCTCGCTGCGCTCGTCGCGTTCGAACCGGAGCGTCCCGTCCGCGAAACTCGGGATTCCGGGGAAATTTCCGAGCGGCGGCGGCGAGGGAATCGCCCATTCCGTCGTCGTCGAATACGACCACGGGTTGTCGTCCGCGGGGGTACCCACGACGAGACTCTTCGAGAGGTTGTAAAACATCACGAGGAACGAGGTTCCGAGGATGAACGCGCCGACAGTGGACAGTTGGTGCCACGGGATGAACGCCGGGTCGTAGACGAAATCCCGCCGCGGCGTCTCCCACGCGATGAACATCGGGAAGTAGAGGAGGTTGAAGCCGACGAAGTACATCGCAAAGTGAACCTTCCCGAGGAACTCGTCGTACATCTTCCCAGACATCTTCGGGAACCAGTAGTAGAGTCCGCCGATGAGCGCCGTCACGCCGCCGACCATCACGTAATGGAAATGCGCGACCACCCAGTAGGTGCCCCGGAACTCGTAATCGAGGACGACGGCCCCGAGAAAGACGCCCGTAACGCCGCCGAGGATGAACAGGAGGAGCGCACCGAACGAGAAGAGAAACGGCGTGGCGAACCGAACGCGACCCTTAATCATGGTGTAGATGAGCGCGAACACCATCAGGTCGAAGGGGAGCGAGATGCCGATTGTCGTCGCCATGAACAGCGTCTTGATTTGCAGGTTGATGCTCGTCAGGAACATGTGGTGCATCCAAACCATGAAGCTCTGAATCGCCACGAGAATCATCGCCAGAATGAACCACTTTCGTCCGACGAGTCGCCTGCCGGTGAACGTCTGGAACGTTTCTGCCATCACGCCGACCGCCGGGAAGAAGACGATGTACACCTCAGGGTGGCCGAAAAACCAAAACAGATGCGCCCAGAGAATCGATCCGCCAGCCTGCGCGGTGAAGTAGGTCGTTCCGAGCAGTCGGTCGGAGGCGAGGATGAGCAAGGCTGCGAGCAGTGCCGCGAACGCGAACAGCATCATCCACACCGTGAGTAGAATCGTCCACGAAAACAGCGGCATTCGCCAGAGCGTCATCCCCTCCGCGCGCATTCGGTGCATCGTCGTGAGGAAGTTCACGGAGGAAACCGTCACCGACGCGACGAACAGTATCAGCGCCAGCACCGCCGTCGAAGCGCCGATGTTCGGCGTGTAGACGGGCAGATTCAGCGGTGCGTACATCGTCCATCCGCCGGCCAAACTCCCACCCTGAAAGAAGGAGACGCCGAGCAGGATGCCGGAGAAGAGATACAGCCAGTACGAAAGCGCGTTGAGTCGGGGAAATGCGAGGTCTTTTGCACCGATTTGGAGCGGAACGACGTAGTTCGCAAAGCCGAAGGCGAAGGGCGAGAGGAACCAGAAAATCATGATGAGTCCATGCGTGGAAACGGCCTGATTGTACGACATGGACGAGAGAATCCCGATTCCCGGCGTCCACAACTGGAGTCGCATCAACAGCGCGAGCACGCCGCCGAAGACGAGGAAAAAGAGTGCGGTAATCGTGTAGAGGATACCCACGTCCTTGTGGTTCGTCGTGACGAGCCATCGCCGGACGGAACTCGTCGGAGGAAAGTCGCCGTGGGCGTGGGTGTCGTCGGTCATGCTGCCCTCGTCGTCGTCAGGTTGTCGGAACTGTTCGCGGAGTTGTTCACTGAGTCGTTCGCAGAGTTGGCTGTCGAACTAGTCGCCGAACTGTTCGTCCCCTCGTACCACGACTCGTATTCGCTTCGCTCCATCACCACGACATCCGCAGTCATGTAAGAGTGGCCCGCACCGCAGAGTTCGAAACACCGCACTTCGTAGGTTCCCGTCTCGTCCGCGACGAACCACGTATTGGTCTGCTGTCCCGGTATCGCGTCCGTTTTTACGCGTAGCTCGGGGACGCCGAACGTGTGGAACACGTCGGTGGACGTGACGGTGAGTCGAACCGTCTTCCCCTCTGGAACTCGCAGTGTACTACTTTCGTGGCCGTTCGGATAGACGAACTCCCAGTTGAACTGCGAGCCGACGACTTCGACGTGCATCGAATCTTGGTTTTCGACCGACGTGTCGTCCTCGACGTAGAGGAGCGTCCCGTACGTCCAGAGCACGAGCGAAACGACGATGATGGCGCTCAGGGAGAACGAAAAGAGCAGCTTTCGTCCACCGTCGCTTCCGGTCGGCAGTTCGCCGAGTTTGGGTGGGTCGAGTTCGTGCGTTCCGTTGCCGTCCCGGTATCTGTACGCTGTGTACAGCATGTAGCCGACGACGACGACGCTTACGAGAATACCGAGGAGGAGAAACACGCCGAAAATTTGCTGGAACACCTCCGCACGCGTTCCGCGTGGAATCAGACCGCTCGCACCGTCGTGAAGTGGGAAAAGGCGGATATGCTCCAGCATCCCGCTATTATTAATGATTTTCCATTACCTTAGTGGTTTCGGGGAGGGTGCTGGGAAGGTTTTTGCTGTTCGAAATGGTAACGTACAGCATGGCAGATAATGACACACAACCCGTCGTGGATGTGAGCGAGAGCACCACCGAACCGGATTTCGACAGTCTCACCGGAATCGTCGTGGACGGCTTCATCGGCGCTGTCGGCGGTTTGGTCGGCACTGCGGTCATGACCGCAGTTCTCATGGTCGCGGCAACGCTGAACGCGTTCGATTTGAACTCGTTCACCGTTCTCGCCGAACTCACCGGAACGACAGCGCTGTTCCCGGCAAATCCGGCAGCGATTGGGTATTTGGTTTTCCTCGGCGGCGGTATGATAACGTGGCCGCTCCTGTTCGCCTCCATCGGTTCGTACCTGCCGGGTGAGAAGTACGCGACGAAAGGGATTCCCTACGGATTCGTCCTCTGGACCGGGTTCGCCCTCGCGTTCTACGACGGCTACACCGGCCTCCTGCTCGTGCTGTATCTCGTGTTGACCCTGCTTTCGCACTTCGCCTACGGGTTCGCACTCGGGGCCGTGTTCGATTATCTCTCGAAGCGCCCGACGACGCTGGTCTGACGACGCCACTTCTGTAGCGTCGTCAGCCGTTTACAGTCGCCCACTACCCCTTACTGCCGCCTACAATCCCTCACTGCCGTCTACAACCGCCTACTGCTGTCCACTGTCGTCCGTTTCCTTTGTGGCTACTCCCACGACGATTCGTCGTCCGTTTCACCGCTCTCGTCGGGTGGTTGCATCGACGTCGAGTACACTTCCTGCGGTTCCTGTTTTTCCTCTTGGAACGTTTCGAGCAAGTCTTCGACGTCGTTCCCCGTCCGCATCTGGTACTCCGACAGTATCGAAACGAGACGGTTGATGTCGCTGTTGCTGAGTTCGATTGTGTTCATCATACTCTCAAAACAGAGCTTGCGAGTGAAAGGCCCCATGCCTGAATGAGCAGGGTACACCATTTCACGGTTGCGTGCCGTCGGTTATTTCAACCGATTTGCGCTACTCGTCGTATGGCCATCTGCCACCGAGTTTCAACTCCTCGACGTAGCCCTCGTCGATTTCGTCTCGGATTTGCTCGCGCGATTTGTGCGGAATTTCGCGGTCTTCTTCGGCAACCGCGACGACTACGTTCGAGAGTGCGAGCGCCATCGCCCGCAGGTCCCGGATGTCGAGTTTGTCCAGCGTGTCGGCGTGGGTGTGGCCCCACCCGCGACCGCTTCCGCCCGACCGCGAGTAGGTCATCACGGACGGAACGCCTTCCTGCACGAACGCCCACTGGTCGCCGTGGGGACTGATTCGTTCGTGCGTCGAGAGCGGGAGACGCATCTCGTCTGTTACTTCCTCGAAGGCGTCACCGAGTTCGTCGAAGCCGTTCGTTCCGACGCCGAGATTTCGGGAGTTCCCCGCGCCGTCGATGTTGATGACGCACTTTATCGACTCCAAACCGTGCGTTTCGGCGGCGTGGTACGCCCCGTACAGTCCGATTTCCTCCGACCCGAAGGTGACGAGTCGAACTCGCGTGTCGAGTTCGACCTTCCCCAGCAATCGGCCGATTTCGGCGACGAGCGCACTCCCTGCGCCGTTGTCGTTCGCGCCCTCGCTGACGTCGTGGGCATCGACGTGCGCGGTGACCAGCACTTCTTTTTCCGTGTCCGGGCCGACGACCGCCTCCACGTTTCGGGAGTTCGTCGGTTCGTTTCGACATTCGACGGAAATTGTCGTCTCGCTTCCACTTCCTTCCTCGCCTTCATTGCCTTCCACTGCGTGTTCGCGGAGGAGTCGCGTTCCGACCTCTTTCGAGACGCCGACCGCCGGAATCGGCCCGGGGCGGTTGTGGTAGCCGATTTCCCCCGTCGGGGGAAGACAGCCTTCGACGTGGTTTCGGAAGACGAATCCGGCCGCTCCGGCGTTCGCGGCGCAGACGTACTTCTCCATTCGGTGAATCCATCGACCGTGGTCGTCCGGCGTCTCGCTGGACGCCATCACGATTTTGCCGTCCAAATCGCGTTCCTCGAAATCCTCTGCGAGTCCATAGCCCACGTCCACGAGTTCGCCCGTCGCGTCGCCGCCGGGTGTTCCGGGGAGCGCGATGACTTCGTGGTCGGCGACGAGCGTCTCCTCGCCGACCGAAAGCGAGGACGACCCGCGCCACCAGCCGGGAATTTCGAACTCGTTTATTTCAACGTCTCGCGCACCACCGCGCTCGAAGGCGTCGGCGATGATTTCCGCACCCTCCGCCTCGCCCGTCTGCCCGGCCATTCGATTGCCAACCGAGACGAGCGCTTCGAGGGTGTCCCACGATTCCGTGCTCGTAACGGCGTCGCCGACGACCGAGTTGGGTATCCGTGACATGGTTTCCCGTCCAGCGCGGCAACCAAGAACCCCCGGAACCCGGCACGCCTTACAGCAATCTTCCTGTTTCGCCCACGGTGGGACGGCCAATCGGCGGCCTGCGACGGCGGCCAGACCTGCAGTCGATAACTGAACTACTATCTTCCGGCAGGACGTACAAACCCGCATGGATACCACAGACCAGACTCGCACGGCCCGGCAGGCCGTCGAGCGTCTTGCCGACCCGGTCGTCGCGTTCGACACCGACTGGCAAGTCACCTATCTGAACGACCCGGCCCGCGACATCTTCGGATTCGGTATCGGCGAGCAACTGCCCGAAGCACTGCCGACGACGGCAGTCGAGACGATGCGCGAACGCTGTCAGGCGTCGGTTGCGGATGGCGACTCCCGCTCTTTCTGGCTGTCGCTCGGCGACGCACAGTACGAAGCGACGACGCATCCCGACGAAGACGGGGTAACCCTCGTGTTCCGGGAATGCGACGTGTTGGAGGATGTGGCCGCGGAACTCCAACTGAAAGAGCGCGCCATCAACGAGGCACCGGTCGGCATCACCATCGCCGACGCGCAACTGGACGACGAACCGCTCATCTACATCAACGAGGCGTTCGAGGAGTTGACGGGCTACGATTCCGAAGACATTCTCGGGCAGAACTGCCGATTCCTGCAGGGAGTGGATTCCGACCCCGACGCGGTTGCGGAAATGCGAACCGCAATCGACAACGAGGAACCCGTTTCGGTCGAACTATGCAACTACCGAAAGGACGGCGAGAAGTTCTGGAACCGGGTCGATATTGCGCCGATTCGGGACGACGCGGGCGAGGTCACCCACTACTGCGGGTTCCAAACGGACATCACAGAGCGGAAGAACGCCGAGTTCGCGGCCCGCAGACGGGCAAAAGAGCGCGAACACTTGCTCGAACGAATCGAGGGACTGCTTGGCGACGTGACCAGCGCGGTGGTCGAAGCACCGACCAGAACGGCAATCGAAACGGCCGTCTGCGAGCGCGTGTCGAGCGTCGAACCGTACAACTTCGCGTGGGTTGGCGAGCGAGATATTAGAACCGACAGCGTCGAAGTACGGGCCGTCGCAGGCGACTGCGACCCGAAACCCGAACATCCGCTCGTCATCGACGCGCTCGAAACCGGCAAACTGCAGGTAGACGAACTCGACGTCGAAGGCTGTGAGGCAGTCGCCGCGCTCCCCATCGCCTACGACGATACGGAGTACGGCGTTCTCGTTATCTGCGCGACGGAACAGGATGCCTTCGACGAACGGGAACAGGTCGTCCTTCGGTCACTGGGCCGAGCAATCGCCAGCGCCATCAACGCCCGGGAGACGCGCAGAATCCTCATCGCCGACAGCGTGGTCGAGGCCGAATTTGCCTTCCGGAGCGCCGACCTCTTTTTCGTTGACATCGCAAAACAGACGAATGCGGACATCGAGTATCTGCAATCGACCAACCGGGACGACGGCTCCGTCGTTTCTTTCTTCTCGATTCGCGGTGCGTCCCCCGATGACGTGATTGCCGCCGTCGAGGACAGAGAAAGCGTCACCGAGGCCCGGTTGGTCGCCGAGCGCGATGGAGAAGCCCTCTTCGAGTTCGTCCTCCCGGCGGGAACGCTCGTCTCCACCATGTCGGAGTACGGCGGCAAGACGCAAGCGATTTCGGCGACGCCAGACGATTCCCGCGTCGTCGTCGAGTTCCCGCAAGAGGCGGACGTTCGCGGCCTCGTCGAGCGCCTGAAAAAATCGTATCCCGGAACCGAACTGCTGGCGTACCGCCACCGCGAGCGACCTGCGAAGACGAGACAGGACTTCATCGAAAATCTCACCGAAAAGCTCACCGAACGACAGTTGACCGCGCTCCAAACCGCCTACGTCAGCGGTTTCTTCGACTGGCCGCGGCCCGTCACCGGCGAGGAACTCGCCGAGTCGATGCAAATCTCGCGTTCGACATTCCACGAGCACCTGCGGGCCGCGGAGCGAAAACTCTGTGGCGAGTTCTTCGGCGACGAAGTCGCTTGACCGTCGTTTTCGAGCGAGGGGATTGAAACTCTCCGACCTCGCCCCGCAGAAGGCGGCGAGGTCGAAAACGGAGCGTGAATCGTCGTTACCGAAGCACGTCCCGTTCCGAAAGTTCTGCTTTCTGAACGTCACGGGGGATTGCCGTGGCGAAAATGCGGGAACGAGCACGTTACCCGAGTAAGACGTTCGAAGTGATGTTGTGTTCGTTCGGGTATGCCGGATTCGGTCTCGGAAAACTGTGATTACTGTTTCAGTTTGGGGATCTATTTTCGGTTTTGAAGAGTACCTGTCGGTCACGAGCGAGATATTTCCATTACTCTCATTAAACGTAATTAACGCTAAGCTGGGTTAAAAACGATTCACCACGATACAGGTTTCGAGCGGCGTCGCCGCTACGTGAAATCATGAATCCGACATCGAACACCGTTCGTATCGCGCGTCAACCACAACGAGTAGACCAGCAGGTGGCACGATGACCGCGACGGCAAAACGGTTCCTCGTCGCTGTCGTCGCCGTCCTACTGATCGTCGGAACGAGCAGTCCGTTCGTCGCAGTCGGGAACGCCGACAGCGCAGAGAGCGCATCAACGGCAACCGACCTCTCTCAACTGCAGGACGCACCGAAGCCGGAGTATCTCTCGCAGACCGCGCCGGTAGACGGATTACGCTCGTTCGACGGGCCGCCGAGAATGAGCATTAGCAGTCAACAACTCGGCAATCAGACGACGCAAGCAGGTAACGAGACCACAGTCGGGAACGCGACACAGGGCAACGAAAGCCGACAAGCCGCGGTTCGAGGTGCGCTCCAAGGCGTCGAAGACGCCATGGACGCCGGAGTTGACGTGAGTTCCGCGGAGCGAGAGGCCGCAGTTACCGGAGCAGTTGGTGGTGCGCTCCAAAGCCCGGATGCGAGCACCGAACAACTCGAAGCGTCCGCACAGGGGGCCGCCTTCGGTGCCCTCACCGGCGCGTCAAATGCGAGTGAAAACGCGACTAGCGGAAACTTCACCGACGGAGCTATCGGAACGACGACCACCTCCGACAACGCGAGTTCGGCCTCGCGCGTGGCGCTGAAGCAGAATCAAATAAACCAGAACGTCAACATCAACGTCATCCAGAATGCCGCGTTCGGTGCGGCCGCCGGAGCGATCAACCAGAACGCAAACGTCAATGTCGTTCAAAACGCCGCACAGGGGGCGGCACAAGGTGCGGCGCAGGAAGGAATCAACCAGAACGCGAACGTAAACATCGTTCAGAATGCCGCACTCGGTGCGGCTGACGGTGGTGTTCAAGGGAGCATCGCAAATCAGAATACCAACGTGAACGTCGTCCAGAATGCCGCGCTTGGAGCGGCTTCCGGAGCGATCAATCAGAACGCGAACGTCAACGTCGTCCAGAACGCCGCGTTCGGCGCGAGTGGTGGCGCGGTCTCAGCCGCAAACCAGAACGCCAACGTGAACGTCATCCAGAACGCCGCGCAGGGTGCGGCACAGGGCGCACTTCAGGAGGCAATCAACCAGAACGCCAACGTGAACGTCGTTCAGAATGCCGCGCTCGGTGCGGCCGCAGGAGCAGTTCAGAGCGCCGTCAATCAGAACGTCAACGCAAACGTCGTGCAGAACGCCGCACAGGGTGCGGCCGCTGGGGCGATTAATCAGAACGCCAACGTCAACGTGATTCAGAACGCCGCCCTCGGCGCGGCGAGTGGTGCGGTACAGGCCGCGGCGGTCAACCAGAACGCGAACGTCAACGTCGTCCAGAACGCCGCGCAGGGTGCGGCACAGGGTGGCGTCGAAGCTGGCACTGCGAACCAGAACGTGAACGTTAACGTCATCCAAAATGCCGCACTCGGGGCCGCTGGCGGAGCCATACAAGGTGCAGTCAACCAGAACGTCAATATCAACGTCATCCTCAATGCGGCGCTCGGTGGAGCACAGGGCGCTGTGGAAGGTGCGGTGAACCAGAACGTCAACATCAACGTCATTCTCAACGCCGCCGCCGGTGCGGCGCAGGGTGGTGTGGGCGTCGGGGCGACGAATCAGAACGTCAATATCAACGTCATCCTCAACGCCGCACTCGGCGGAGCACAGGGTGCTGTTCAGGGTGCCGTAAACCAGAACGTCAACATCAACGTCATCCTCAACGCCGCACAGGGCGCGGCGTTGGGCGCTGGACAGGCCGGTGCGGTGAATCAGAACGTCAACATCAACGTCATTCTCAATGCGGCGCTCGGAGCCGCGCAGGGTGGCGTCGGCTCGGCCGCAGTCAACCAGAACGTCAACATCAACGTCATCCTCAATGCGGTGCTGGGCAGTGCCGAGGGTGCTGTCGGTGCGGCCGCGGACAACCCGAACGTGTCACCGCGCGAAGTCCGAGCCGCCGCGGATGGCGGGGCGACCGGTGCGATAGAGACGGCGTCGGTCAATCAGAACGTCAACATCAACGTTATTCAGAACATCGCGGCGAACGGTGCACAGCAGGGAGTCAACGCCGCAGCGACTGGCGCAAGCATCCAAGCGATTCAGAACGCCGCGGAACAAGCCGCAGAGGTCGATGGTGCTGATGGAACGGCAGAAGAGCCACAGCCGACCGAACCGGAGCCTGAGCCAACCGAACCCGAACCGACCGAGCCACAGCCGACCGAACCGGAGCCTGAGCCAACCGAACCCGAACCGGAGCCGACCGAACCAGAACCACAACCGACTGAACCAGCCAACGAATCGGCCTGACCGACTGTCGTCGTCGGTTCAAACCATTCTTTCATTTGCACACGACAACTGCCACGTCCAGTAGGTAGTTCCAAACTGATTTTTCTCGCCCTACGATTCGACCCAAGTGAGGCCTAATTCCGCCGAAGGCGTCTCATAACAATATAGGCAGTCGTGAACGGTTCTGCTATGCCCGGCGTAACTGGTGGTACTGTCAGCAGTCGTGCTCTCGACGAGATGATAGACACGATGGACGACGAATCGTGGTATGGCACTGCCGAACGCTCGACTGGCGACTGGCGAATCGGACTCGTCCATCACGGCGAGCGAGACGCACGCGGATGGACAACGTGGCGAGACGGCGACCGAATCGGCGTTCTTCACGGCGTGATTTCGAATCGCGAAGAACTGGGGTTGACGGCCGACGAAATCTTCGAGCGAGTGCTCGCCGACCCAGACCGCACCCTTCCGAAACTCAGCGGCCCGTTTTTGCTCGCGGTGGCAGATGGAAGTTCTACCATCGTCGCAACCGACAAAATTGGCACGCGACCGTGTTACTATTCGACGGTTCACGGCTTCCTGTTCGGAAGCGAACTGAAATCGCTGGTCACGCAACTCCGCGAACCGCGAGTGGACGAGCGAGCGGTGAGCGACATGCTCCATATGGGCTACGTGTTCGGAAAGAAAACCCTCGTCTCGGACATTCACTCTCTGCGTCCCGCCTCGTACATCCACTACGAGGGCGGCAATCTCCGGACGAAGCGATACTGGGAACCCGACTTCGGCATCGCGCCACAGGAGGGCTACGTCGATGAGGCGGTTCGGCGCTACCGCCGGGTTGTCGGCAACGTTGCAGACACCATCGACGGACGAGCCGGTGTCTGGCTTTCGGGCGGACTCGACAGTAGAACGCTCGCCGCCGCGCTGAAAGATGAAATTGGCTCCGTTCAGACGTTCACTTACGACAACTCCGCGACGCAGGAAGACCGAATCGGTGCGGAGCGCGTCGCCGACTCGCTCGAACTACCCAACCAGTTCCACGACTACTCCGCCGGGGAGTTCGTGAACGCCATCGAACGCGGCGTGGACATCATGGACGGGATGTTGCAGTGGTCGTTTTTCGTCAACCTCGCACCCTCGCTGAACAGCGTTTCCGGGCAGGTTGACGTGCTGTTCGAAGGAAGCAGTCAAGGCGAATTTTTCGGCGACGTGATGTATCGGTCGTATTTGACCGGAAAACAACCTGTTGATGCCCTCTCTGCCCTGAAGAGTCAGCTGCCCCCCGCTGACGTTCAAACCCTCCTCTCCGCGGAAATTTCCCCGAAACAATCGTTGGGCCGTGTGGTCGAACGAAGCACGCAACCCCGGCGAGAACACAGAACCCTCGACGCACTCTGGGAAATCTTCGCGGACTCGCATTTCCGCTCGAATCGCCTCTATCGAAGTCAGGCCGGAACTCGCGTCCCGTTCGCAGACGGCGAGTTCATGAACCACGTCGCGCGAATGCCATACAATCGGTACCGAATCGGGTCGATTCCCGGCACTCGCGGCACGGTTCCGTCCGCCGTCGCGCCGCTCAAACTCGAAGTTGCCCGTCGAGTCGCTGGCCCTGCCGCAAAAGTCCCGTACAATCGGACGAAGCGCCCGCCCACCTCGCCTCTCACACTTCACGCCGCGGGATTCGTCGCGGACAACGTGAAAAAGCGAGTGCTCGGTCAAACCACGTCGCAGATGGGAACGTGGTACCGAACGAACAACGACATGCGAGCCTTCATCGACGACCTCCTCGACGATGCGTGTGCCCGTGACATCTTCGATTCGGACGGGGTGCGTGACCTCCAACGCGAGCATCTCGACGAGCGCGGTGACTATATCAAACCGATTTCGGCGCTGACGACTGTCGAACTCTGGTTACAGAAGCACCTCGACGCACTCCGTCCGTCCGCGGGCCAGCGCGTTCCAGTTCGATAGCGAGAATATATTTAAACTATTTATTATAAATCGAATCAAAGTAGGAAGTTTCAATCACAGCCGATTTGACCATTCTACTGCATGGCAGGCGGCATATCGGCACGCCAACTCCCTCAAGCATGGTCACAAACGATATTAAATATATAGATGTAGATACTCACTGAATTTTGATATTTATTGAGTTTCGAACTATTTGTTGCCGTTTCTCTACTTTTCAGTTCGTCTGACAAAATTTTATAAACCTTGGGGCAACAGTGGGAGACAGGCTGGTCACGAGTGGACCGACGAACAAACGACAAACAGACAAACGAAACATCCGAAAACCGCCGGAACACACTCATCCTTCCCGCACTGGGCACCTGCTGGCTGGCGTTTCTCGGCTACTCCGAGCTGTACGGCGGCGGGGCGAACGTAGATTTCGTCGCCATGACGCTCGGTGCAGGATTGATGGTTGCTGGCACGATCCGGTTCCTTCGCACGACCGATTCCGTGGAGAGAACACCGGAAGAACAAGGCAGATAGGGCACGTACATCGCCCGATGAACGTCGGGGTATTCCTCCTCATCGAACTTCTCGTCGCAGTCGTACTCCTTTCAGTCGGTGGCGTCCTCGTCCACCGCTGTCGGGCGTCCGGCGAGTGGCAACCGCGAGGATTACAAGACGCGGAACGTGACGCCGGAATCGACGAGGAGTGGCGCTAATCGCGCCGATTATTCGCGCCACTGCCCGTGGAGCTCGGTGTTGTGCGCTCGCTCGTCCGGGTCGTTGATAATCGAAACCATTCCCGCCCGGTCGAGGGCGTACTGTCGAGCATCGTTTCGCGTGGCGAGCGATCGAGTTCTGAGTTCGGCGAGGAGGCTCTGAATCTGTTCGACGGACGCCGTCACACTTGCTTCGATTTCGTGAACCGTCATCGGGCCGTCCGCCGCGAGTGTGGCGATAACGTCCCACGTATGGTCGTCGTTACAAAGTGATTCCCGCCGCGCCGCGTCGATGCGAACCACAACGGGGTCTGCGTTCGCCAGTTCCACGAGCGATGCGGTGTCCGACACTGATTGCTGTGAAACGGCTTTGCCGAGTTCGTAGCCGCGCTGACGAAGTCGTTTTCGGTACGCTTCGACGGAATCTTCGCCCTCGGATGGTTCAACACCGGGAGATTCGACGGTGTCGGCGGACGAGGTCGATTCCCCGACCTCGTCCGCTGTTGCGGTTTTCTCGGGGTGCTTGGATTGCTCGATTTCTTCAGGTTTCCCTGGTTGTTCGATTCTTTCTGATTTTTTGGTTTTCTCGATTCCTTCGGTTTCCTCACTCGCCTCGAACGCGTTCAGGTCGGTCTGCTCGTTCTCCAACTCGACGACCTGCGCTTCGAGTTCGCGGATTCG
The DNA here is from genome assembly GCF_000710615.1 of Haladaptatus cibarius D43. Classification (NCBI taxonomy): domain Archaea; kingdom Methanobacteriati; phylum Methanobacteriota; class Halobacteria; order Halobacteriales; family Haladaptataceae; genus Haladaptatus; species Haladaptatus cibarius. The sequence goes on from NZ_JDTH01000006.1 coordinate 180,240, forward strand.
CTCGTCTTTCTCACGGAGTTGCTGTCCGAAATCCTCCGGGCCGCCAACCTCCCCGTGGGCGAGTGCGTTGGCCATTTTCCGCGCGGCGGCGGACACGTCGCGCGCGGTTTGAAGCTCGTCCTCCAGCGACGCGATTCGTTCTTGCTTGCGCTCCAGTTGGCTTTCGAGTTCCGCAACCCGATTGTGTTCTTGCTCCTGAAGTTCCGTGATGTCCTCCAAGTCGCCCATCAGTGCGTCGCTGACCGATTTCAGTTCGGGGCGCTCGAAGTCATCGAGTCCGGGGGTTGCCCCCGCGTCGAAGGTTTGTTTTCGGTTGAACTGTACGCGACGAATCCCGCCGTCTGTCCAGTCCGTCTGGACGAATCCCTCCCCTGCGTTGAGGTCTGGAACCGCGTCACCGTACTCGTCGCCGACGATTCGGCTGACGACTTTCGTGTCGTTTTCCCACGTCAGCCGATGCCAGACGAGCCAGTTCGCCTGCGTGATAAAGTCCTTCTTCACGTCGGCGGGGCGCTGGCTGATGCCCATCACGCCCAGTCCGTGTTTTCGCCCGCGCTTGCCGACCTTGATGAGCATCTTTCCGGTTTCGCCCATGCCGCCGCCTTCCGGGATGTATTCGTGGCACTCCTCGACCACCAGCAAGAACGGCTTTTTCAGCTTCTTTTCCTTGGCGAACAGATGTCGCGCCGTTTCACGGATGAGTTCGTCGGCCTCGTCCTCGTCCAGATAGCCGGACACGTCCACGATGACCGGGACGTTCTGTTCGAGCGCAAGCGAGGCGATTTTCTCGGCGTGTTCGGCCCCGACTTGGATGTCACACTCCTCGTCCGCGCCAGCGTGGAGCAGTTCGTACTCCTCTTTTAAGCCGTAGTACTCCCCGTCAGCGTCGATGATGGCGACCGGATAGCCTGCGTCCAGCAGTTTTTCAACGATGACCGACGCGGTGTTCGACTTCCCCGACCCGGATTTTCCGGTGACGAACCCGCGCCCCGTCAGGATTTCGACAACGGGAATCGAAACCTCGGTGTCGTCGGCGACGAGGTTGCCCACCGGCAGTTGTTGTTCGTTGTCCATCTTCTTGGTGCTGGATTCGACAGAGATTCCTTGAATTTTTGCATCACGCTTCGAACTGCTGACCATTGGTGACTTGGTTGGCTGGTTGGATGGGTGATCGGCGAATTGCTCTGGTTCCGCTTTCGAATATAACCGTTCGTTTCTCCCAGACGTGCTCGAAATCCCGACATTACAATCCGCGACACCGCCACAATCGCTTTGCTGTCAGCCCTCGAACCGCCGGACAATGAATTTCCATGTCGATGCCGAAACTGTTGAGCGGAGGCAAGAGCGAACTGGGGGAAGCACAACGTGACCCGTGTCGCCGTCGTCGGGGCAGGTGTCGCAGGACTCGGCGTCGCCTACGCGCTTCGAGATTCGGCAACGGTCACCCTGTTCGAGCGATGCGAGCGCGTCGGCGGCCGCGCCGCCACGCGCGAGCAAGCCGACTGCGTCTACGACACGGGCGCGAACTACGTGAAAAGCGAGGAGGAACGTGTTTCTCGCGTTATCCGAGAACTCTCGGATGGATTGGTCGATGTCGAAGAACCGGTTTGGACGTTCGACGCGGGCGAGACGATTTCGGAGGGACGTGACGAAGATACGGAGAAATGGACGTACCGAAACGGAATCGGAACGCTCGGTCAGCGACTACTGAATGTGAGTGATGCAACTGTTCGAACCAATACGCGGATTGTTGGGATTCAAAAGAACGAAGACGACGGATGGTACGTCGAAGACGGTGGCGGGAACGAGCATGGGCCATACGACGAACTCGTGTTGACACCGCCAGCGCCGCTTACTGCATCTCTGCTAGAGTTTGCGGAGTGGGGCGACGACGAAACCCGACGGGAACTCCGCGAACATATCGGCCACGTTCCGTACCGAACGATTCTCTCTGTCGTGCTTCACTATCCCTTCGAAATCGACCGGCCCTACTACGCGCTGGTAAACACGGACAAGGAACACGAAATCGGCTGGCTGGCGCGCGAGTCCTGCAAATCGGGTCACGTTCCGGACGGCGAGAGCCTGCTGGTCGTCCAGATGGCTCCCGACTGGTCGGCAAAACAGTACGACCACGAGAATTCGGAAATCGTTGCGGCGGCGGCAGACCACGTCGCGGACTTGCTTTCCGACCACTCGCTTTCTGCTCCGGACTGGTTCGACGTGATTCGCTGGCGCGATGCGCTCCCGGATTCGGGTGCCGATGCGGACGTTCTTCGGAGGGCAACGGAAGTGAACCTCTATTTCGCTGGCGACTGGGTCGCAGGAGATGGTCGAGTGCACCACGCGCTGGGGAGTGGACTCGACGTTGGCGAACGAATCCGCGAGGAATAGTCGCAATTACACCGCCGCGTCGGAGTCCGAAGGCTCTTCGAGCGGCATCGCTTCCTCGTAATACTGCTCGTACAATGATTCGGCCCACGTTCGAACGTCGGGGTTTGTCGTGTCTGCAAAAATGCGGAGCACACCGGTATCGTCGTAGCCACCGATACCGATTCTGTCGTCGAACATCACCAGTCCAAACGGCAGTTGCTCGTGAACGAGCAAGTCGAGGTTTCCAATTTCGATGGCGTGAGACGTTGCTTCGCGGTGGTCGGTGAACAGTTGGTCGATGACGGTCGGAAGATAGATGATTTCGGTCTGCATGCCGTCGAAGATGTTTTCGCGGATTTCGTCCACGTACATCGGGGCGATTGTCGTGGTGTCGAACCCGCGGAGAGTTTCCGAATCGCGGAGAAGCGAGACGAATCGACGGACTGGACGGTACGGGTCACCCGGTTCCTGCACCGTTATCGTCGCGTCGGTGAACAGTTCGACGTTGATGCCGGTTCCGTCAAGCGCTGGCAAGAGTGGTTCCAATCGAGTCGCCAACTCGACGGTATCTTGTAGTTCACCGACTTCGGTTGCAACGATTCGACCCAACGGCGTGAGTTCGTAGTTTCCATCGACGCGACGAACGAGCGACTTCTCGGTCAGGTCGCGTACGATTCGGTGCGTCGTCGTCCGCGACACGCCGATGTCCGCTTGCAGTTCCGACCGCGCCAGTGGGTGCTCGCTAAGCGCCCGCAGGGTATTCGCTCGCTTGACGGCAGTGACCACGATCTCTGAATCACTACTGGTCATTACGTTCATTACTCATCCCTATGGTATAGTGTTTCACACCCCGAAAACTGTTTCACGGGGTGGAAACGGTTCGTTTTTCGAAATCGTTCCGCGTTTCGGGAAAATATCATTGGATAATTATATACAATATTCGTTCCATTTCATGCCATGGCTGTCGAACCAAAAACGACGACCGAAGTACCGGAATCAACTAGCTCGAAAACCGGAACCGGGTTGGACGAGAATCTCGCCGGGGCGCTCGCATATCTCTTGGGTCCGCTTACCGGCATCCTCTTTTTCGTCCTCGAAAGCGAAAACGAGTTCGTGAAATTCCACTCGGCACAGAGTATCGCGTTCGGAGTTGGACTGTTCTTCGTTTACGTGGCGATGACGTTCGTGCAGTTCGCACTCATCTTCGTTCCTAGAGTGGGTGGTTTGTTCTCGCTCATGTTCTCGTTCGCCTACCTCGTTGTCGGGTTCGTCGCGTTCCTCGGGTGGTTGTTCCTGATGTACAAGGCCTACTCGGGCGACGCGTACCACATGCCAGTGTTCGGGAACGTCGCGGACAGAATCGCGTAAAATGGCTCGAACGGCAACGATTTTCGCCATCGTTCTCGCTGTCGTTTTTGCCGGGTGCGCAGGATTCGGCCCCAGTGTCCCGAATGCCGAGGATATGAATGCAGGCGACGGTGCAGGTGATGAAGTAGGAAGTGGCAACGGAGACGGTGCGAACGACGACGAAACGACTGACAACAGCTTTCAACCGTTCCGGTTCGACCGGCCCGGAACGTACACCTTCGACGTAATGGACGCGAACGAAGGAACCGGGAAACTCGTCTGGGACGTACAAGCCATCGACGGCGAAAACGTCACCTTGAACAGCATCTTCGAATTTGGCGGAGAGAGACACGAATCGTCCATGACCGTCAACCGCGACGACGCAATCATCGACCTCGCATTCGTTCCCGGCGGGCAGTATGCCGTCCAGACGATGTACGCGGGCGCGATGAGCAGTGCCTACGGCAAAGACCTCCGGGTCGGCCAATCGTGGAGTTTCACGACGCAGGACGGAACGATGACTTACGAAGTGACCGAAAAGCGAACCTACGCTGGAATCGAGTGTTACTACTCGGAAGTCCGAATCGACGGTTCGGTTGTCAGAGACGGATGCTACTCACCCGACCACGGCGTCGCGCCGTACTCCGCGTACTACGACGAGAGCGGAAAAGCGGTGTTGGAAGTGAAACTCGTGGAGTACGAAGCGAACTAACAGTTTCACTTTCACTCCGCTCTGGTGAACTATTTAGTTGTCACCTTCGAACCGGCGGACATGGGACTGATGCGACGACTCGGAGTAGGTTCGGAGTCGGAATCGGATTCGAACGACCCATACGAATGTCGAGGGTGTGAAACCTCGTTCACGGTTCGGTATCAAGTCTGCCCCGAATGCGGTGGCTATACCATCGAACGGGACGACTGGGACTAACGAACGACCAGTTCGTCGTCCGGTCGAACGACGTCTGCAACACCTGCTGGAAACTCCACCACGCTGTCCCCCCTCCCACGCGCGAACCCCGTCCACGGATTCAAACGGGCAACTCGCGTTACCTGTCCGTTTTCGGTCCATACCACGTCAAGCGCCAGCGGCGTGAATAGCGTCGAAGCACGGCGTTCCGCGACCGAATCGAACTCGAATACGAGCGCACAGTCCTCGCGCCGAAAGAGACGAAACAGTCCTCTCATCCGCGAACCGAGCGAATCCATTCGGTCTGTCCGCGAGGAAAGCGTCCGCTCGACTCCGTCTCGTCGCCGAATGACGTGCATAGGGCGGCTATCGGTTCGTTACCCCTCGAACGTTTCGCCGCCGTCGTGAAAATCGGCGAAAATAATAGTAGGCCCTCGACGCGAGACGTTCGTTTTCGGGTCGCTATCGCACTCCGGGTCGTCGCTATGCGTTTTCCTGTCGGTAGTTCCGCCCCAGAAAGAGCGTTATGAGGTGAAAGGATAGTAGTCCGACAAATAACGGAAGAACCTTCGCACCGAGTCCATCGAAAATCAATGGGATGTAGAACAGCGGAAGGATAACTGAAAGCCAAAAGCTTGCGATTTGGACGGGAGCGGCAACGAACTGGTGGCTGACTGCGGTAGCGATTTCGACCAACGACATAAAAAATTCTACGATATTCGGTATGAATACTATTGACCGGTTAAACGGTTCTAACTAGCTGTTAAGTTCGTTGTTAAGTGGGCGCGGAGCCACGGTGTTCGATGGTAAATACGACGAATGCTCATCTGTACTTCGTCCCCTGTTTTCGACCTTCGAATCGTAGAATCGCATGACTGCGGCGTGTAAGACGAACAAAAAAGGCGATGAGATTGTTCCCCGCTTGCCTTTTCACCTCGTGCGTATGACTACAACCGGTTTTTCGTCTGACAGGGCTTTATGATTTTTCAGGGTGTATGTGTGACGAACACGAATCACGTGTTTCGAAGGTGTCCCCAATGAGTAAATCGAACACATCCCAACCGGGAGCACCCCCGGCGACGTACCACACGACTCACGACTGGACAGACGCGGAATCACTCAGTACGACAGTCATGACGGCGATTGCGGAAGCGATGGACGAAGATCCGACGGAAATCGGCCCGCTCTACGACCAGTTCGATCCGGACGCCTTGGACGGACTGTTTGCCCCGCGACGGGGGGGAAAAATCCGGACGGACAGTCACGTCGGATTCACGTTCGAGGAGTACTACATCTTCATCCAAAGCGACGGCCTCATCGCGGTTCATCCACCCGAAGAAGGAACGTAGATTTTTATCCCTCCCGGCCCCACGAAACGACAGATGCGATGATTCAGCTACCGATACGGCGATGTTCCGCCTGCGGCTATCTCGGCCCAGTCGGACGGTTCGTGGACGAGGAACGGAAACTGACGTGTCCCCGATGCGGCACCGAACTGAGTGGGACGTTCGACCCGCGACTAGCATGACAGGGACGACGCTCACCGCCGCAATCGAAGAATACCTCTCCAGCATCGAGGCCGGAAACTACCGCACCAACGCCGGTTCCGCGCTCACGCAGTGGTCTGAGTGGCTCGCACAGGAACGAGCCGTAACCCAACTGGACGGCGTGGAAGTCATCGACTGCCGTCGGTACGCCCGCCACCTCAAACGACAGGTGCGCGAGGACGAACTGAAATCCTCGACTGCCCACACCTACTACGCCTACGTTCGGGCGTTTCTCGGGTTCTGCGAGGCCGACGAACTCCTCTCTCGGAATCCCGCCGCCGTCTCGCGGGCGCAGGCCGAACTGCCGGAGAACACCGCCGACGCGAACCGCCAGTTCTGGTCGGAACGCGACAGAAAAGCCATCCTCGCGTTCATGGACAAACGAGTAGAGCAGGCGTTGGAGGCGGATGGCGAGGGCGATGGTAATGGAATTTCGCGCGAACGCGCCTACCGCGACCGGGCACTCGTTCGGTTACTTGCACTGTCAGGCGTCCGGGGCGCGGAAGTGTTCCGCGCCCCGGCGGACGACAAGCGACCCGGAATCACGTGGCGAGACGTGGACATCGAAGGTGGGTCGCTTCGCGTGTTCGGCAAATCCCGAGAGTACGAATACGCACAACTGCCGAAAAAAGCCGGAGAGGCGTTGGAGCGCTATCACCGGGTTTTCGACCCACCGACACCACGGTTTCCGGTGTTTCCGACCGACCACGCGCCGTCGAAATATCGCGCCGTCCGCGAGCAGTTAGCGGGCGACTACACCGAGAGCCAAATCGAAACCATCCTCGACGAAAACGACATCGACGACGTGGTGCGCGAGTACGAAATCGCCATTCCCGCGATTTCGACCCGCGGCGCGCGCAACCTGATGAAACGCCTCTGCGAGGCGGCCGGACTGGATATCGACGGCGAATATCTGAAACCCCACGGAGCGCGCCGCGGACTCGGCCATCAGTTGTACAGCGAAGGCCACGCGGAACTGGCCCAATCCGCGCTCCGCCACGCCTCGATTGCGACGACACACGAAAGCTATTCGAACATTCGTGCGAGCGAGACGGCGGAGCGCGTGGACGACGTACTGGACGATTCGTGACGTTCTGTAGACTCCAACCTTCTCCACCGACATCCACATCTTCGTCCCTAACAGTGCAGGGTATATTTGTTTATGACGTCCACCGCTAGCGAGGGGTATGAGTCACTGTGAATGGCACGACAAACCGGCGCAACTCGACGCGGTATTCCACGTGCTTTCGAGCGCCTATCGGCGACGAATCCTGTTCGAACTGGACGCGGGACGCCTCCGCGTTTCGGAGGTGTCCCGCCGATTAGAGGCGGAGTACGGCGATGACCGTGACCGAATCGAACTGGCAGTGCGCACTATCCACCTGCCGAAACTCGCCGATTTCGAGTTTATCGAGTGGCACAGCGATTCCGACGAAATTCGACGGGGAGCGCGATTCGAGGAAGTCCGTCCGGTTCTCGACGGACTCGACTGACGCGACGTGGTGGTGAGAATGCGATTCGAAATCGAAGATTCGAATCGCATACCAACAACCCCTTTTTCCCGCACCACCGATTTCGACTCATGCGACTTCGCCGGACGCCCCTCCTCGTCTTCGCCTCCCTCGTTTCTGTAGTCCTCTTCGCGGGCGTTGCAACCGCCCACGGCGTCACCACGCGGTTCGACGCGCCGATTCCGCTCACCTTGCTGTTCGGCGGAGCGGGGGCCACCGTCGCGCTCACGGCGCTCTTTCTCTCCGCTACGGTCGAGCGCACGCCAACCGGAATGCACCGGGTTTCCGTGTTCTCCCCCGACACGGTTGCCGCCCTTCGACTCGTGGCCCGAGTACTGTTTCTCGCGGTTTTTCTGTTCGTTCTCGCCGTCGGTTCGGTCGGCCCGGCGAACGCGCGAGACAATCCTGCGACCCTGTTTACGTGGTCGATTTGGCTGAAAGGCGTCGGCCTGCTCGCGGTGCTGTTCGGCAGTCCGTGGCGGACGCTCGCACCGTGGCGGACGATTTACGACGGTCTGTCCACGGTCGAGGGGAAGGAGTTGGCGCTGTTCGACTATCCCGACTGGCTCGGCGATTGGCCCGCTCTCGTCGGCTTTCTCGCCCTCGTCGGTGTCGCGGAGAACGTGACTCGGATTCCGGATTCACCGCGACTGACCGCCGTGCTTCTGGCGGCCTACGCACTCATCATGCTGTTCGGCGGCGTGCTGTTCGGAACGACGTGGTTCGAGCGCGCCGACTCATTAGCGGTTCTCTACCGACTGTTCGGACGAGTTGCGCCCCTCAAAGTCGGCGGAAACGGAATCGACCTTCGCCCGCCGTGGCGTGGCTGTCTCCCTCCCGTTCAGTCGCTCTCGGTTTCGGCATTCGTCGTGGCGAGCGTCTACACCGTCAGCTTCGACGGCTTTACGGAGACACCCGAATATCAGACGATTCTCTTCTCGGCGCGAGACGCCACTGGACTCGGCTCTGTCGTCTCGGTGCCGCTGTATCTCGGCGGGTTTCTGGCGTTTCTCGCCGTCTTCGCGTTCGTGGCGATATTGACTCAGCGAATTTCGGGAGATGCAAAACGCGGGCAAACCCACGAATCGTGGCGCGAAATGGCCCTCGCGCTTGCGCCGACCGTCGTCCCCATCGCGGTGGCCTACGAAGTGGCGCACAACTACCCCTTCGTCCTCCAGCAGTTGTCGCGTCTGTTGACGGTTCTCGGGGGGACGGAAATCGAACTACTGGGTTGGCTCTCGCTTCCGGCGTTCTGGGCCTCGCAGGTGCTACTCATCGTTTTGGGACATCTCGTCGCGGTCGTCGCGGCGCACTACGTCGCGCTGGAGCGCACGAACCGCACCGCTCGCGTCGGTCGAACCCATCTTCCGCTGACCGCGTTGATGGTCGGTTACACCGTCCTCTCGCTGTGGATAATTTCGCGTCCGGTTGCGACCTGAGTCTGGTCTGAGTCTAGTCGATTGTATTCAGTGGTGATTTCGACGGACGTACCAGAACTCCTTTTCTCGCGTGGTCGCTAGAGTCACCCAATGAGCGACTCGACGCGCGGAATCCCCCGACGCGAGTTCATGAAGGCCGCGGTCGCCATCGGCGGGTCGGCGGCGCTGTCGGCCTGCCTCGACCGGGGCGGTGGAATGCCCGACGTGGAGCAAGGGCCGGACGACCTCTCTTCCCTTCCGGAGCGCCAGCACGCGTGGAATCAGTTTCTGGCGACGGACGACCACGACAACGATGTTGCCCCTCGGCATCAAGTGCTCCTCTTTCTGAACTACGCTGGAGGGGACAACGGAACCCCAAGCCAATCCGAGCGCGAAACCGTCGAATCCGCGTTCAAGAATCTCGAACGCGCCTACAAGCGAAGCCACGACGGACTGCTATTTTCGGTCGGCTACTCCCCATCGTACTTCGCCCGGTTCGGTGCCGAGGACGTGCTGCCGAAACCGAAAGCCCTCGCGTCCTTCGAAGACCCCAAGCTAGACGAACAGGACGCCGTCGTCCACCTCGCCAGCGACCACGCGGAACTCGTGCTGGCCGTCGAAGAAGCCCTACTCGGCAATCGGGACGAGTTGAACGGCGTTTCCGTGACGGGCCTCGCGGACGTGTTCGAGAAAGCAAATCGCCGAACCGGATTCGTCGGTGACGGCCTCCCTGCCGAGCATCAGGACGTAAACGGAATTCCCGATTCGGAGCCAGTTCCGGAGGACTCTCCGCTTTACATGGGGTTCAAATCCGGCTTCCGGAAGAATCAGGCCAACGAGGACAGCGTGACGATTCAGGACGGCCCGTTTGCCGGTGGTACCACACAGCACGTCTCCAACATCAGCCTCCACCTCGACCAGTGGTACGAACAGGACAGTCGTGACCAGCGCGTTGCGAAAATGTTTTGTCCGGTTCACGCAGAAGAGGGCCGCGTCGAGGGCGCGGGCGACAACCTCGGCGATTCCAGCGGGATGGGAGACGACTGCATCGGACAGGTCGAAGAACACGCCCGAAAGCGAGGGATGGTCGGCCACTCCCAGAAATCCGCTTCCGCCCGGAAAGACGACTCGCCGCTCATCCTCCGCCGGGATTTCGATTCGACTGATGGCGGCAAGGCGGGCCTGCATTTCGTCGCGGTTCAGCGTTCGATTTCGGATTTCGAGGAGACGCGAGAAGCCATGAACGGCGACGACCTCGCCGAGAATTCGTCGGTCGGCCAGCGCGTCAACAACGGCATTTTGCAGTACATGACCGTGGAGCGCCGGGGGAACTTTTTGGTGCCACCGCGCTCGCGTCGGTCGCTTCCGAATCCGAACCAGTGAGATGGGTTCGCTTCCGTTTGTATTTCGAGTTCTGCGGTTCTGATGTTTGGATTCTAGCTGTCGTGTGGTTCTGTCTTTGGACGAGGAGGAACTTGGCAATTCTTGAAGCTAGCTACTACCGACCCCAATGAAAACCACCACCGTACCGCAACTGCCCACGTGCCTCTCCGACCGATTCCCGCCACTCCTTTCAGTCGTTCTGGTCATCCACCGTCGGAGTTCGTCTCCGACGAGCCGTTCGCTCGCTCCGGAAGAGTACAGCACTTCCGTGCTCTCGTTCGCTCCGCTGTCACTCACGAGAACTCCTGCGTCGCTCACGAAGACCGCGCGCGGATACTGCGCAAGCCCTCAGACGACAAGTCCCGGGCTTGCCAACGCACGCGCCATAGGGTTTGCGTCCATCCGAAAGTTCCGAATTTGCCGTGTGGCGCGCGCTGGCGAGACGGTGAGGACACATCGTCCGAACCGTCTCAACGAAGCGCGCGAGGGATGAGTGAGCGAGCGTAAGCGAGGGAACGAATCGGTTGGGGAGGGTGTGGCCCGAGGTTGCGGTGCGGTGGCGGTCATTTGTTGTCGGCAACAGTCTACGAACACCGGAAAACAATCATATGAAACTGAAAAGATACCACCGACAAAGTTCTGCGGATACAACACAGCCATCATGTACGAACACACGCCTTTTCGAGGGATGTACCAGAACCCCTTTTCAGAGTCGATGACAAATCCCATCCAATGAATCGTCGCAGGTTTTTGCAGACTGCGGGCCTCACGAGCGCGACTGCGCTCGCGGGATGTTCCGGACTGTTTGAAACGGACACGACACCGACCGAACCACCGTTGATCGAAGACCGGCCGGACGCGGTGTACTATCCGACCCACTCCGAAGGGATGGAGATGGCCGGGATGGCAAAACAGGGACGCTGGCGACTCGGACTGATGTACTCGTTCCCACACCGCTTCTGGCTGATGGGCGGCGGAACCTCCCAACAGCAGGAAAAAGTAACCATCGAGAACGGCGACGACGTGCATCTGATGGCGACCGTTTGGGACGCGGAAACGATGACGGTACTTCCGGCCGGAGATGTCCGCGTCGAACTGTCGAAGGACGATTGGAGCGACACCAGAACGATGTGGCCGATGCTCTCCCAGAACATGGGCTTTCACTTCGGCGACAACATGGGGTTGGACGGTGACGGCACCTACACCGCCGACGTGCAGGTGAGCGGACTGGGCATCCGTCGAACCGGCACGCTGGCGGGGCAGTTCGGTTCCGCGGTGACGCTCTCAACGGAGTTCGAGATAACACAGGAGAAAATAGACGGCGTATCGTTCGAGGAGTACGACCAGAAGAAAGGGTCGCAGGGCGCGTTGCCCATGATGGAAATGGACATGATGCCGATGAGTACGGTGCCGTCACAGAACGACCTGCCGGGGCAGTTCATCGGAGAACAGCGAAGCGGGGATGCGAAGTTCCTCGCAACCGCCGTGGACGACACCGAAATGACCGAGGACACCTACCTTGCTGTCTCGCCGCGGACACCATACCGGAGCTATCCGATTCCAATGATGTCGCTCTCGGCGACGGTTAGCCGGGGCAGTGAATCCGTCTTCGACGGCACGCTGAAACCGACGCTCGACCCCGAGATGGGCTACCACTACGGCGCGAACGTTTCCGGTATCGAATCGGGCGACGAACTGGTCGTGTCCGTCGATTCGGTGCCACAGGTGTCCCGGCACGAGGGATATGAAACCGCGTTCCTGCAGATGCCGGAGATGACGTTCTCGGTCTGATTGACTGTCCGTTTCCTGCTGACGTTCTCGACCCTCCCCACACAGTTCCTTTCACAGCGCCAGTTCGCGGTGTCGCCACTAGTTGTCAAATTTATTTTAGAACAAAACAGCGTTACAGAAACAGTCGCGAAAAACGAGATTTAGGCGACTGCACGGCGGTCTTCCTCGGATTCGAGCAGTTCCTGATAGCGGTTGCGAATCGTGACTTCGCTCACGCTGGCCACGTCGCTCACTTCGGACTGGGTGACCTTCTCGTTGGTGAGCAGGGAACCGGCGTACACCGCCGCGGCGGCGAGTCCGACCGGCGATTTGCCGCTGTGGACGCCCTGTTTCTTTGCGGTTTCGAGCAGGTCGTGCGCTCGGCGCTCGGATTCGTCGCTCACGTCGAGGTCGGAGGCGAACCGCGTCACGTAGCTCTGTGGGTCTGCGGGCTGAATTTCGAGGCCGAGTTCGCGCACGATGTAGCGGTAGGTGCGTTTGAACTCCATCGCCTCGATTCGACTGACGCTCGCCACCTCGTCGAGACTGCGCGGGACGCCGGACTGGCGGGCCGCCGCGTACAGCGAGGCGGTTGCCACGCCTTCGATGGAACGACCCGGAAGGAGGTCTTCGTCAAGGGCACGGCGGTAGATGACGCTTGCCGTCTCCCGGACGTTCTTCGGCAGTCCGAGCGCGGACGCCATCCGGTCGATTTCGCCGAGCGCTTGCTTGAGGTTTCGTTCCTTGCTGTCGCGGGTTCGGAACCGTTCGTTCCACGTCCGCAGTCGCTGCATCTTCTCGCGCTGGCGGGAGCCGAGGGTGTTGCCGTAGGCGTCTTTGTCCTGCCAGCCGATGTTGGTCGAAAGCCCCTTGTCGTGCATCATTTTGGTCGTCGGTGCACCGACACGGGATTTTTCGTCTTTCTCCGTGGCGTCGAACGCGCGCCATTCCGGGCCGCGGTCTACGTTGTCCTCGTCTACAACGAGGCCACATTCGGCACAGACGGTTTCGCCGTGGCCCTCGTCGTTGACGAGGTTCCCACCACATTCGGGGCAGATGTTTTCCTGCTCCTGTTCGTCCTCGCTCTCGCGCTCTTGGTCGTGGGTCGCTACGCCGGACTCGTCGTAGCGTTGGATTCTGGTTGAAGTCATGGTTGGTGCGTTGGCGGAGGCTCCCGGCAGGGTAAATCCTGAAAAAACCCGGAAGCTTACTTCCTAACTATCGGTTAGGACGAAACATACTTAACTGTTTCGGTGTATGGTGCGATATTCACTGTACCGTATTTCGAGTTAATGAAGGCTGTACCTCGCGTTAATCGCAGTTTGAACGCCTAACATTCCACGAAACGTGCATCGAAACGGACAAAAATCTATCGGTCACGGACTGACGGTTGTTGTTTCGACTGCTGAGTTGCTGTCAATTGTGTCCTCGCTATCGGGTCGAAAATGGGTGCATACGATGATTGTTCTCATACCACATGATTTAAGTGGGCATCGGTCTGTTGTTTCACTCCGCGCGCAGATACGTCTGTGCGACTTCGTCCGGAACCTGCTCGAACACTCGGTAGAACTGTCCGACTGCACTGAAATGCGGCGGCGTTTCGAGACACATCACGTCGTCTGCGTCGTCATACAGGCGTTCGATGGAACGGGGTGAGCCGACCGGAACTGCGAGAACGACGTAGTCTGCACCCGCGTTTCTCACCTGTCGAAGGCACGCGATAGTCGTCGCACCGGTCGCAACGCCGTCGTCCACGACTACGACTCGCTTGCCGTCTATGTTCGGTATCGGCCCATTACCACGGTATTGTGTGGCTTTCACAATAGCCTGTTCTGCTTTCCGCTCTCGCTCCCGTTCGACATAGACGTCGTCTACCCCGATTCGCTGGATGAGCGCGTCGTTCAACCACACGCTTCCGTCGGCACCGACGGCCCCGATTGCGAGTTCTGGATTCTGTGGTGCTCCCAATTTCTTCGCAACGACGACGTCGAGCGGCGCTTGTAGCGCGTCAGCGACCGGTCGCCCAATCGGTAATCCACCGCGCGGAATTGCGAGTACGATGTCGGCGGTGATTCCTTCGTCCCGGACGCGTTCCGCGAGTTGCTCGCCTGCGTCAGTTCTGTCCTCGAACATGGCTCCCACCCATTCTAGAGAAGAGCGAAGCCCGGATAAAGATGGACGCTTCTCCGCACCAGTCACTTATAAATCAAATGTACCATTCATAACAATTATGGTAGTATACCATCTCTATCGAGTACCCTGAGCAAAATGAGTGCTACGTCTCCTATCGTCGTTCTCCACGTTGACGACGACCACAGTTTGCTCGACCTCACGAAGACGTTTCTCGAAGCGGAGTCGGAGCGGCTACATCTTCACACCGCCACCTCCAGCGAAGCGGCGCTTTCCGTTCTTCGGGAGACGGACATCGACTGCATCGTCAGCGATTACGAAATGCCCGAAATGGACGGCCTCGAACTCCTCGATGTCGTCAGAGAGGAGTATCCCGAACTTCCGTTCGTTCTCTTTACCAGCGCCGGAAGCGAGGAAATCGCAAGCCGTGCGATTTCCGCTGGCGTCACCGACTACATCGAAAAGGAAATCACGTCGGACGACTGTGCGGTATTAGCAAACCGAATCGAGAACGCCGTCCACACCTATCGCACCGAGAACGCGCTTCGAGAGAGCGAGGAACGCTATCGAACCGTCGTGGAAGGAAGCCACGACGCGATTTACATCTATCAGGACGACCGCTTCGCCTTCGTCAACGAACGCGCCTGCGAGATTACCGGCTACGACGCCGAGGAACTGCGAGGGATGAACGTCTGGACGCTTCTCCACTCGGACGATCACGAACGCATACAATCCATCGCAGCGAGTCGAAAGCGCGGCGACCATTCCGTTTCGACCTACGAAGCGAAGTTCAGAACGAAAGACGACGACATCCGATACGGTGACTTCTCCGTGCGCAGAACGAGTTACAACGGCAAACCTGCGACAATCGGAACCGTTCGCGACGTGACCGACCGCAAACGAAGCGAGCAACGCCTGCAAGCCCTCATCGAACATTCGCAGGACATCGTCACGCTCATCGACGAAACGGGCATTATCCGCTACGAAAGCCCCTCCGTTTCCCGACTCGGCTACGACATGGACGACCTGTTAGGTGAACTTGCATTCGATTACATTCATCCCGACGACCGCCAGCACGTGATGGAGACGTTCTACCGGGCGCTAGAAGACCCGACCGTCACACCGACGATTACCTATCGGTTCCAACACGCAGATGGGTCGTGGAACTACCTCGAAACGACGGGTGAAAACCATCTCACCGACCCCGCAGTGGAAGGCTTGGTTCTCAATTCGCGGGATGTTACCGAACTCCGAAAGATGAGGGAAGAGCGCAACGAAATCCTCGCGCGGATGACCGACGCCTTCCTCGCGCTTGACGACGAATGGCGATTTACATATCTGAACCGCCGAGCAGAACAGATTCTCCACCGAACCGCATCGGAAATAATCGGCGAGAACATCTGGGAACGGTTCCCCGAAGTCGCCAATTCGTTCTTCTCCGAGGGCTGTCGAGAGGCCATGCGAACACAGGAACCGACCACGTTTGAGGGCTATTACGAACCCTTCGACGGGTGGTTCGAAGCGAACGTCTATCCGTCCGACAACGGCGTGTCGATTTACCTTCGGGACGTGACCGAGCGCAAGAACCGCGAGGAGACGCTCGAATCGCTCCACGATTCGACCCGCAAACTCATGCAGGCGGAGACGAGCGCCGACGTGAGCGAACACGCGGTCACAATCGCAACCGACGTTCTCGAACTACCGGTCACCGGCATCTGGCAGCACGAAAACGACGAGTTCCGACTGGCCGCCAGAACCGAAATGCATCGGGACGAGTACGGAACGGGGGTTTCCGTCTCCGACCAGCGTGCCACGTTGGAAGCGTTCGAATCGGACGAGACGGTCATCAGACGCGAGCAGGAAGACGGGAAAGAACGGGAAAGCGAGGAAGAACGGGTAGACGGAGAAGAACAAGACGGGAAAAAAGAGTGGGAAACCGAAACGGAATCGAAGAAATCGGAGGCGTTCGTCCCGCTCGGCAGTCGCGGCGTGATGGCGTTCGGCGGCGACGAATTGGACGACTTCGACGTGTACTACGCGCAACTGCTCGCCGCGAACACCGCCGCCGCGCTCGACCGAGCGGAGCGAGAGGACGAGCGCAAGGCCAACCAACGCGAACTGGAGCGCCAGAACGAGCGACTTGAGGAGTTCGCCAACCTCGTTTCACACGACCTGAGAAATCCGCTCAACGTCGCACAGGGCTATCTCGACCTGTACCGGGCAACGGGCGAATCAGAGCATCTGACGCGAGTGGACAACGCCCACGAGCGAATGGCGGGAATCGTAAAGGACGTGTTGACGCTCGCACGGCAGGGCCAGACGGTGAGCGAGACGGAAGCGGTTTACGGGTTGGAAATCACGACGAACGCGTGGGCGTCCGTCGAAACGGGTTCGGCCACGCTCGACGTCTCGTGGGAAACCACCATCGACGCGGACGCGAGTCGCCTCCAACAGGTGCTCGAAAACCTGTTCCGAAACGCCATCGAGCACGCCGGGTCGGACGTTGCGGTTACCGTCGGCGAACTGAATGCAGTCGGCAAAGCGGAAATCGGGAGAAACGGGAACGAAACGAGCACTGCGAGCGGTGCTCACTCCGTCGCACCCGACGCTGGCTTTTACGTCGAAGACGACGGGCCGGGGATTCCCGAATCGTCGCGCGAGTCAGTGTTCGAGACGGGCTACTCCACCGCCGAAACCGGCACCGGATTCGGGCTAACTATCGTCAAACAGATTGCCGAGGCGCATGGATGGGACGTGTCGCTCCGGAAGGGCGAAACCGGAGGCACACGATTCGAGTTCACCGGCGTCGAACTGGCAGAGTGAATGACGCGCGTTTCACAGGAACACGTCATCAAACGATGGCTCGAACTCGAAGTTCGAAAGCCCGAAGTTCCCTCGGCTGACGTCGAGTCGCTCACGGAGCGCGAGGCGCTAGACGAACTGCTAAACGCGAAACCGGGTGCCGCGTCGTTCCTCTGGCGAGAAACGCCGATTGAATGGCGGGAGGTGACGCTTTCTCGACACGCATTCGAGCGACTTCGGCTTATCGACGGGCCGGAAAAGCTGTCGTGGCGGGCGCTCTCCCCGGACGAAACGGTTCTCGGGGCGGCCCGGAGAATCGCCCGCTGTAACGCGGCTGGCGGGACGAATTTGGACTACCTAACCGCAAAAACCGGAGTCGATGTTCGTCGGGTACGTTCGATTGCCGAAAACCCGCTCAACGAGCCGTTGGTGTTGCTAGACCGCCGAAACTGCCACCCTCCGCGCGTCATGGATGGAAATTATCGGGCGACTGCACGGGCGCTGAACCTCGTCGAGATGGGCACCTACGACCCAGTCTCGGCGTATATCGGCGTTCCGTCTCGGCTCGTGCTGAAGCCGATTCGGACGTTCGTCTACGGACTCGTTCGCCGACGGCGTCGGCGAACGTGGTAGCCGAAAGGAATTTCTTTAAATCCGTCGCATGGCATACGTGCCATCCGCACGGACGGTCTACTTCACGGGGCCGCGCGAACTCGACGTTCGCGTGGAAGGGGTTTCCGAACCGGGGCAGGACGAGGTGCTCGTTCGCGCCGAGGTGTCGGCGGTCAGTCCGGGCACCGAACTCCTCGTCTATCGAGGGGACGCACCGACCGAACTGGCGACCGACGCGACCATCGACGCACTGCCCGGGTCGCTTGCGTTCCCGCTCAAATACGGCTACGCGACCGCCGGAAGGGTTGTTTCGACCGGCGGGAACGTTTCCGACGACTGGATGGATGAATCCGTGTTCGCGTTCCATCCGCACGCGAGTCGTTTTCTCGCGTCACCGTCCGACCTCGTTCGGATTCCGGACGAGGTCACTCCGGCGGAAGCCGTCTTCCTGCCGACCGTCGAAACGGCGGTGAACTTCGTTCTCGATGGGACACCGCGAATCGGGGAACAGGCCGTCGTTTTCGGGCAGGGACTCGTCGGGTTAGTGACGACGGGAGTACTCGCTGACAGTCCGCTTTCCGACCTCGTGACGGTTGATTGCTATCCCCAACGGCGCGAACTCGCGGAAGCAATGGGTGCTGATTGCAGTCTGGATGCGACCGATTCTGTGCGCGAAAAAATCGACACCGAACTCTCCCGTGCAGAAACGCCCGCGGGAGCGGATTTGACCTACGAACTCTCGGGCAACCCACCCGCACTGGACGACGCAATCGCGGTGACGGGGTACGACGGACGGATCTTGGTCGGGTCGTGGTACGGCGAAAAGCGTGCCGACCTAAATCTCGGCGGGGCGTTTCACCGGAGTCGCATCGACATCGAGAGTACGCAAGTGAGTACGATTTCCCCGGAACTTCGAGGTCGATGGGATGCAGACCGCAGACTCGCGGTGGCGTGGCGGCGACTCTCGAATCTCGATGTGACATCGCTCGTCACTCATCGGATTTCGATTGGGGACGCCCACGACGCATATCGACTGCTGGACGAACGCCCGAACGAGGCAGTGAGCGTCCTTCTGACATACGACTGACACCTGCGGAGGACATCAGATTATCGAACATGTACGAAGTAACCGTTTCCAAACCGTTCGTCGCACAGCATTACCTGACAGTTCCAAATCCTGGCCCGGAGGGGGAACTGCATTCCCACCGGTACGGGGCTGAGATTCGTCTCCGAGGCGAATCGCTGAACGAATTCGGCTATCTCGTGGACTTAGACCGATTACGCGAGTCGCTGGACGACACTATTGCCTACTATCGAGACGAGACGCTGAACGACCTGCCGGAGTTCGAGGGGTTGAATCCCAGCGTCGAGCATTTTGCACGGCTGTTCTGTGACCGCGTTCTCGCCGGAATCGACGCTCCGGAAGTCAGCGAAATCGAGGTGACACTGCGGGAAGACGACGACGCGTGGGCTAGTTTCGAGCGGTCGGTGTGATGAACCTCGGACTCGTCGTCTACGGCTCGCTTTCCGAGCGTTCCGGTGGATTTCGGTACGACAGAAAGCTGGTCGAGGGACTGCGCAGGCGAGGTCACAGCGTAGAAATCATCGGCTTTCCGTGGGAGTCGTACTGGCGCTGTCTCCTGCACAACTTTTCGCGCCGACGTTGCTCCCGACTTTCGGGATTCGACGTGCTTCTCGAAGATCACCTCTGTCATCCATCGCTGGTTCGGATAAACCGCGGGATAGACGCCCCAATCGTTGCTATCGTCCACCATCTTCGGTCGGACGAGCTACGAGCGGCGTGGAAAAACCGAGGCTACCGTGCGATTGAGCGAGACTATTTCCAGCATCTCGACGGCGTGATTTGCAACAGCGAGACGACGCGACAGTCGGTTTTCGACCTGCTCGATTCACAGGAAGGAAACGACCTGAAGACGGCAGTGGCATACCCCGCAGGCGACCGATTCGACCGATTCGTTCCAGTGTTATCGATTGGCCGAGAGTTCGAGGGAACCCTTCGACTCGTCTTCCTCGGAAACGTCGTTCCCAGAAAGGGGCTTCACGTCCTACTGAATGGTCTTGCTTCCGTCTCCGGAAACTGGCATCTCACGGTTATCGGTGCGAAGACGGACGAGGAGTATGCGAACCGAGTTCGTCGTCTCCGCGACGAACTCGGCCTGCGCGAGAAGGTTTCGTTTGCGGGCCGACTGCCGGATGAGGCTGTCACCGGACAACTCACTCGGAGCCACGTTCTCGCGGTTCCGTCGCTGTACGAAGGCTTCGGCCTCGTCTACCTCGAAGGGATGGCGTTCGGTCTGCCCGCGATTGCCACGACGGCGGGCGGCGCGGGAGAAATCGTCTCGGACGGCGACGACGGATTTCTGCTTCCGCCCGACGACCCCGACGCGATTGCCGACGCAGTTCGCACGCTTCGGGACGACAGACGCCGACTCGCGCGAATGAGCATCTCGGCTCGGGAGCGATACGAACGCCAACCGGGATGGAATGAGGCGACCGAATCGGCCGAAAGACTGCTGAGGAAAATCCGCGGAAATAGAAGGGTTCCACCGGAGCAATGACGTTTCAACAGTATCTCGACGCGAAACGAACCGTGGACGACCGGGCGCTGAATCGGCGGGTACTCCGCCGATTTCAGCGTGAACTGTGCGCCGTCGCCGAATCAGCCACGCCCGGCGACCCCGTGCGAGTGCTCGAAATCGGGGCCGGAATCGGCACGATGATAGAGCGACTTCGCTCGTGGAACTGCCTGCCGAATCGAGTGCAGTACACGGCACTGGATGTGAATCCGGAAAACATCGAGATGGCCCGCGAGCGACTGCAATCGAGTGGGTTCGAGCGAGACGGCGACGAAGACGAACTCCGGTGCAAGCGAAACGGACAGTCCCTTACGGTTCGTTTCGAAGTCGCGGAGGCAGTCGAATTTGCGCGGAAAACCGACAGACAGTGGGACGTTCTCGTCGGACACGCAGTCGCCGACCTGTTCGATTTGGATTCGGCATTTCCGGCGTTCCGCTCGATACTCGAACCCGGCGGTCTGTGTTACTTCCCGATTACCTTCGATGGGGAGACGATGTTCGAACCGGCACACGAACTGGACGAGCAAGTCGCAGAACTGTACCACCGGCACATCGACGACGGCGATGGGTCGAGCAGAGCAGGACGGCGACTGCTCACCGAATGTCGAAATCGGGGGACGGAACTGCTCGCCGTCGGGAGTTCCGACTGGGTGGTGTATCCCGAAAACGGGTCGTACCCCGCGGACGAGGGGATTTTTCTCCGGCACATCCTCGGAACGATTGCAGGTGTTCTCGACGGCCATTCGGAAATCGACGCGGCGGCGTTTTCTGACTGGTTGACGACTCGCCACAGACAGGTCGGCGAAGGAGAACTCACCTACATCGCACACCAGTTCGACGTGCTGGCGAAGGCGGTGTGACCGCGGTGAGAGAGCGTGAGAAAGGTGCTTCGGAGAAGATTTCTCGGTTTTCGCCGCGAGATAGTCTATTTACTAACCAATTCGAGAAATTGTTTCCTTACTGTCCATTTCGTATCCGCGTCGTGTCACCGGAATCAGCAGTCGAGAAATGGTAGAGAAAACACAAAATATACAAAGTGAAGGTTACCCAGTATAGCTTATGGACTGGACGGAACGACTCCCGCCACGCCCGTGGTTCGTGCGCGGAGTCGTCTTATTGTTGGTCGTCTCCTTACTCGCGCCCTCCGCCGTCTCCGCGATTACCTACGACCAGGAGGAATCGAATCTGACCAAAGGAACCATCGAAAGCCCTGCAAACGGGTCAACAGTTATCAGCGTGCAGGGATACCACTTCCAAGGACAAGGGAACAAGAAAAAGCCCGCCCGCCTCGTCTCCGTCGGCCCGAAGGGGAACGTCGAATGGGTTCACAACGGGTCGAAAGAAGGTGCATCGTGGTTTTACGACGTTGACCCGATGGACAACGGCAACCTGCTCGTCACCTCGACGCAGCGCGGTGGCACCCTCGTCTACGAATACAACCCCGACACGCAGGAAAAAGAGTGGGAGCAGTTCCTCGACATCCACGATACACACGACATTGATCTCATCAACGGTGACCAACTGCTTGTCGCCAACATGCGCGCCTACAACGAGAGCACCGGCCAGAACAACGACCGACTGTTCATCTACGATTTGGAGGAAGACAAAATTACGTGGGAGTGGTACTTCCGCAGTCATTACGAGAAGCAAGACGGTGGCGACTACACGAACGACTGGACGCACGTCAACGACGTTGACAAAATCGGCCCCGGGAAGTACATGGCCGACCCGCGAAACATGGACGAAGTCATCGTCGTTGACCGCGAGTCGAAAGAAGTCACGATGAAACTCGGGGAGGACGGCAACTACGACGTTCTCAAAGAACAGCACAACCCGGACTACCTCGAAAGCGAATCGGGCAACCCGACCATCCTCGTCGCTGACTCCGAAAACCACCGAATCGTGGAGTACGAACGACAGAACGGCGAGTGGGAACAGACGTGGCAGATGGGAACCTCCGAGAAGTTCAACTGGCCCCGTGACGCAGACCGCCTGCCGAACGGCAATACGCTCATCACCGACTCCTCGAACCACCGCGTCATCGAAGTGACGCCGAAAGGCGAAATTGTCTGGGAGTTCTACTCGCCGTGGCTTCCGTACGACTCGGAGCGCGTCGTCCACGGTGACGGGTCGAACGGCCCGACGATGGCAGACCACGGAACCACCGGCGAGTACCAAGTCTCCGGAAGCGCGAACGTAGACCCCGGTACCGGTGACCGCGTGAAGATGTCCGTCCTCCTCGGCAACACGTTCTCGGGAACGGCCATCGAGGAAGACATGCGAGAGTACGGCGAGGTGTGGGACCAAGCCACGCCGTTCATCCGCCCCATCTGGATGAACGAGTACGCCTTCATCGCCGCAATCTTTGCCATCCTACTCGTGCTAGGATGGCTCATCGGTGAGTTGGTGTACCAGCGACGCCGAATTTACTACGGCGTGAAACACCGGTTCGCCTGATTACTGATAATCCACCGACCCCTCGCCTTCGCCTATCCACGCACCTCTATCCGGTTCGCGGGATTCGAGCGGATCGATGTCCTTGTACCACGGCACGTTTTTCAACTGCTCTTTGTTGTAGACGAGGTCGTCTTTCGTATCCCCCGTAAATTCGAAGTTCTGCGTGAGCAAGATTGCATCCACTGGACAGACCTCCTCACAGAGTCGGCAGTAGATGCACTGCCCGACGTGGAGGTTGTACTGTTCGCCGTTGCGCTGGTCGTCCATCACGATTTGGATGGTGTCGTTCGGACAGACGTTTTCGCACTGGCGACACCAGATGCATCGCTCCTGACTGAACTTGTGAATCCCGCGGAATCGCGGGCTGACTTCCGGCGGCACGTCGGGATACTCCACCGTGAACGTCTCGCCGTCGAGCGCGTGCTTCATCGTCGTCGCCATTCCTTTGAGTAAGCCAATCATCGGTCAACACTCCCGAGGACGATGTCGAGGCTTCCCAACGAGGCGATCAAATCCGGCACGTACTCTCCGTTCGCCATCTCCGGAAGCGCAGAGAGGTTGTGGAAACACGGGCTTCGAATCTTGAACCGCGCTGGCTTCGACGTGTTGTCCGAACGAATGTAGACGCCGAGTTCGCCCTTCGCGGCTTCGACCGCGCGATACGTTTCTGCATCCATCGGCGGTTTGAGCGTTCGCGGCACGTTCGACTGGAGTTGCCGGTCGTCTTCCGGCCAGTCGTCGAGTATGTTGACGCACTGCTCTACGATTCTCGCGGACTGTTCGATTTCTCGCAGACGAACCAGCACCCGAGAGAAGTTGTCGCAACCGGGTTCCGTAACGACGTCCCAATCGAGTCGGTCGTAGTAGCCGTAGGGGTCGTCGCGGCGAATGTCGTAATCGACGCCCGAACCGCGGGCAACCGGGCCGGTGACGCCGTACTGCTTCGCAACGTCAGGTTCGAGAACGCCGGTTCCGACGCACCGCAGTTGGAAGATTTCGTTGTTCGTGAGCAGGTCGTGGTACTCTTCGAGCGCCTGCGGCAGTTCGTCGACGAAATCCATCGTCTTGTCGAAAAACTCCTCGCGGGGTTCCGGGATGTCCCAGATGACGCCGCCGATGCGGAAGTAGTTGAACATCATGCGCTGACCCGTCAAATCCTCCAAGATGTTCTGGGCCTTCTCCCGGTCGCGGAACGCGTACTGGAAGATGGCGGTGAAGTCGCCGTACACGTCCAGCGCGAACGTTCCGAGGGCGAGGAAGTGACCCGCCATCCGCGAGAGTTCGACGCCGAGCGTTCGGAGCACTTTCGCGTACTCGGGAACGTCGATGTCCACGAGGTCTTCGATGGCCCGCGCATAGGCCCACTCGTTGGTCATGTTCGCGGTGTAATCCCAGCGGTCGGGGTACGGCATGATTTCGTGCCGGTAGTTGCCCGACTGGGCCATCTGTTCCTCACAGCGATGGAGGTAGCCGATGTCGGGTTCGACGTCGAGCACCTGCTCGCCGTCGAGGACGGTTTCCAGATGGAGAACACCGTGCGTAGCCGGATGATGCGGCCCGATGTTGATGAAGACGGTGTCGGAGTCACCGCCGACGTGGTCTTCTAACAGTGGGTTTTGATGTTCCTCCAACGCCACGACCTGCGGTCGGTCTTGGTCGTAGTCGAGCGAAAGCGGGTGGCCCTGCCATGTCTCGGGCAACAGAATCCGGCGCATATCCGGATGGCCGTCGTACTCGATTCCGACAAGGTCGTAGGCCTCGCGTTCGTGCCAGTTCGCGGTCGTGTAGACGGGTTCCGCCGTCTGACTTCTCGGGTCGTCTATGGCCGTCGGGACGACGACGCTCACCTCCTGTCGCGGGTCGTCGTACTTTTTCAAATGGTAGATGCTCTCGTATCGGTCTTCGTACTGCTGAGCCGTCAAACACGAGAGATGGTCGAATCCGGCCTCGTCGCGAAGGACGCTCAGCACGTCCTGCACTTCGTCCGGGCGAATGACGAACGCGGGCGCGTTCGAATGTTCCTCGCGTCCGATGACGGAGTCGCCGAGCAGGTCGGCGAGTTCGTCGCCGTCTACCTGTTGTTCCTGCACGCTCATGGTGAATCCACCCAGTTGTATCGCATGACGAGCGTGTCCTCGTCGATTTGGTCGGCCAGCGACTGTACCAGTTCATCGCGTTCTAAATCGCCGAACTGCTCCAGTTCGTAGGGTTTTACGACGACCGGACTGGCTTCCCCGTGGGCGATTCGTTCCTGTAACTTGGCGACGCCGTAGATGAGCGCCTCCGGACGCGGCGGACAACCGGGAACGTGGATGTCGCACGGAATGACCTCTTCTGCACCCTTGATAACGTTGTAGCCTTCCTGAAACGGCCCACCGGAGCAGGTACACGACCCCATGCTGACGACGAATTTCGGCTCCGGCATCTGGTCGTAAATCCGTTTCATTCGCGGCGCGAACTTCGAGACGATGGTTCCCGGTACGATGATAACGTCGGCCTGTCGCGGCGATGCTCGCGGAACCCCCGCGCCGAAGCGGTCTAAATCGTGTTTGACCGCGTAGGTGTGCATCATCTCGATGCTACAGCAGGCGATACCGAACTGGAGCATGAACATCGACGACCCTCGAACCCAGTTCATGAACGCGTCGAACTTCGTCAGAATGAACGGCGACGTTCCGAGCGCATCGCGCAACTTCGAATCGAACCGACTCGGCAGTTGGTCTTTCGCCTCCGAACGACTGGCTTGGCCGACCGGTCGCTGGTCTGGCGGACTATCCGTCCCTGTTGCTGACGGTGTATCGTGGCTCATATCCCCCTCCCCCGAAACCCGTGTTACCGGGCATCAATGAGCGTAAGGGAAGGACAGTGATGAATATTTGGTGGCTATTTCAGGGGTCGGTTTCGAAACGGCGTTTTGGTTCTACTCACGCCGAAATCGTGTCGGCTTTAACCGTCGCACGCTCGGCAATCGCGGGGTCTGCGGCGAACTCGACCACGACTTCCTCGCTCTCGCTCGGATACCACACCGCCTCCACGCGGGCGTGGTCGTACAACCACGAGAGGAGCGACATCGTTTCGCTCGTGTTCGGAAGCGTCAACCGGTCGGTTTCCCACGCCGGAAGTTCGTCCACGATTCGCTCCCGAAGCGCGTCGATACCGTCGTTTTCGGTCGTGCTGACGACGACGGGGTTCGGTACGAGGTCGGATACGCCCGAAACTCGTTCGTTCAATTCGACAGCCGAAACGCAGTCCGCCTTGTTCAGTACCGTCCCGATTCGCTCCGCGTCGCCGTCGAGCAAATCGAGCGACGTCTGAAGCTTCTCGCGCAGTTCGGGAAGTGGGTCGCTCACGTCTGCGACGAGAAGCACGAGATCGGCCTCATACGTCTCCGTGAGCGTCGTCTCGAACGATTCGACCAGCCAATGGGGCAGGTCGCTGATGAATCCGACCGTGTCCGTGATAAGTGTCCTCCGGCCCTGAATCTCGGCCCGGCGAGTCGTCGTTTCGAGCGTTTTGAACAATCTGTCCTCCGCCGCCGCGCTCTCGTGGAGGTCGTCGTGAGTGTCCGGGTCGAACGCCATTTCGTCGGCCAATCGACGCAGAAGCGTCGATTTCCCGGCGTTGGTGTAACCTGCAAGTGCAACGAGGTCGAAGCCCTGTTCCCTGCGCTTCTCGCGTCGCTGGTCGCCCACGTCGGAGAGACTCTCCAGTTTCGATTTGATGCGGTCGATTCGGTCTTTGATGTCCGTAACTTGTCTGTCTTCTTTCTCGCCGAGTCCGTTCCGAGAACGGCGTTCGTTGGCGGCTTCCTTCTCCAATCGAATTTCGGCCTGCACCCGCGGGAGTTCGTACTGTAACTGCGCGAGTTCGACCTGTAGCTTCGCCCGGCGGGTTCCGGCCTGCTGGCTGAATATTTCGAGGACGAGTCGATAGCGGTCGATGATTTGGGTTCCGTCGGGGCACAACTCCCCGAGTTCGTAGGTCTGCTGTGGCGAAAGCGGGTTGTCGAAGATGACGTTCCGGGCGTCGCTTGTTTTCACTCGCTCCGCCAGCGTTTCGGCCTTTCCGCGCCCGAACTGGTACTTCAAATCCTCGACCCGTGTTTGCGTGACTTCGCCGACCACGTCGTAGCCTGCCGCGTCGGCGAGCGCGCGAATCTCTGCCATGTCGCGCGGGTTCGTCGTTCCGCCGTCTGTGGATTCGTTGCCCGCCGCTCCGCCGTCCGTTGTTCCGTCGTTCGAAGTTCCGCTGTCCGTCCGTTGTGCGATAATTGCTGAACCTGATTGCATAGTGATCTCTTATTGGGAGTATTTCTGACAAACCAACTGTCGAACATCGACAGTCGGCGCTATTCGACGGTAACGAACAAAACCGGGAAGCAGGGGAGACAGCCGTGGCTATCCGAAGATAGACCGTGTACTACCCCGCGACGACCCGGTCAGTGAAGGAGAGAGGTGGTCATGATTCGACCTTGGTTCCCGATATGACGACACCCATGAAAAGCTTTGTGGTGGTGTCAACGATGGGAACTAATTGGGAAGCCGAAAACGAATCTTCAGACGAGCAGTTGAATGTCGGCCTCGGCCATATGTTCGAGGGCGGTGGCCGCGCCGACGCCCGAAACGACGCCGTCGTAAAACTCATTTTCGTCGTAGTCCATCAACTCCATCGTCATCTGGCAGGCTTGCAGTTCCACGCCGGTTTCAATCGACACGTCGATGAGTTCCTCGATGGTCGCGGTGCCGTTCTCCTCGATTTTCTTCTGCATCATCTTCGTCGCCATGGAGTCCATACCGGGAAGCGCCGCCATCGCGTTCGGCATGGGCATACTCGGGTTGCCGACCGCACTGAGTTTGAGATTTTTGGACTTTTTCTCGTGCAGGATGTCCAGTCCCCAGAACGTGTGGAAGACGACCACGTCCCACCCGAACGCGGCGGCGGTGCTGGCGAGGATGAGCGGCGGGTACGCCATGTCGAGCGTGCCTTTCGTGGCGATGATGGTCATCTTCTTCTGGCCGCCGACTTCCTCTTTCAGGTCGGCGAGTTCGCCTTCCAACTGCTCAATTCGCTCGTAGAGTGCGTCGTCGGTTCCGACGCCATCATCGTTTTTGCCGGTCTGCTGGGAGTGTTGCGTGTCGGTACTCATGCTTACTCCGTTTTCCGGACGAAGTGGCGGTAGACCGCTTCGCCACCCGCCTCGTCTTCTTCCTGTTCGAGCAGTTCGACGCCGTCGGTCGTGTTGGCCCAGCCCTTTAGGTCGCTCATGCTCCCGGAGTCGGTTGCGACGACCTCCAGCACATCACCCTCGGTCAGTTCGTCGGTCGCCTGTTTCGTCTTGACGACCGGCATCGGGCAGTTCAGTCCTTTTACGTCCAGCGTCTCCGTGATGTCGAATTTCGTACTCATTGTGAAGTCACCAATGTGTTGTCTTGGATGTACTGGACAATACCGTTCGAACCATTAAAAGTGTGTTGGATATTGTGCCTTATGCGCACAACAGAATAACATAGATGCACCGTCTGAAGGCCCATATAATTCAGTTAGGAATACATCCCATATCGGTATTGCAGAGAATTTGGAATACTATGCGAACTCTTTTGTGTCTGTGCCCGGTATCTACAGCTGTCCATGAGCGAATCACCGTTCCCGTCACCGACTGCCGAAGTCGCGTCGGTAACCCCAAACGAACTGTACGAACGAATCGACGCGGACGAATCCGTGACCCTACTCGACGTTCGCGCGACGGACGAGTACGAGAAGTGGAAAATCGACGGCGAGAACGTCGAGAGCATCAACATTCCCTATTTCGAATATCTCACGGACGACCCGGACGACGAACTGTTCGACCCGGTTCCGAAGGACGAGGAAGTGACCGTTCTATGCGCAAAAGGCGGGTCGAGCGAGTACATCGCCGGACTGTTCACCGAGCGAGGTTACGACGTGAACCACCTCGAAGACGGAATGAAAGGCTGGGCGCGCGTTCTCGAACGCCGCGAAATCGAGGACGAGAATAAGAACGCAGACACAACGGTTATCCAGTATCAGCGACCCTCCAGCGGATGTCTCTCCTACCTCGTCGTTTCGGACGACGAGGCGGCGGTCATCGACCCACTTCGAGCGTTCGCCGAGGAATACGCAGAAGACGCGAAAAACCACGGAGCCGAACTGAAATATGCCATCGACACGCACGTCCACGCAGACCACGTCAGCGGCGTTCGAACCGTGACACAATCAGGCAGTGCTGAATCGGTCGTCCCCGCACCCGCAGACGCCCGCGGCACCGAGTACGACGTGCCGTACCGAACCGTCGAAGACGGCGAGAAACTCCCGCTCGGGAATACCGAAGTCGACGTGGTTCACACCCCCGGCCACACGACTGGAATGACCTCCTACCGGGTCAGCGGCGTGCTGTTCACCGGAGATACTCTCTTCACCGAGAGCGTGGCTCGCCCCGACCTCGAAGAGGGCGACGAGGGCGCACCAGCGGCCGCAGGAACCCTCCACGAGACGCTTCAAGAGCGGATTCTGTCGCTTCCCGACGAAACCGTGGTCGCACCGGCGCATTTCAGCGATTCGGCGACTCCCGCCGAAGATGGCACGTACACGGCGACTATCGGCGATTTGGCCGACTCGATGGACGCGCTCTCGATGAGTCGCGAGGAGTTCGTGGAGTTCGTGCTGTCGGATATGCCGCCACGGCCTGCGAACTACGAGGACATCATCGAAACGAACTTGGGCGAACAGCACACAAACGACGAGGAAGCGTTCGAACTCGAACTCGGACCGAACAACTGCGCCGCGAGTCGAGACTCGCTCACGAGCGACTAACGCGGCGGGAGACAGAATATGGCACTTTCGTTACTACAATCGGCACTCATGCCAGCACTCACGTTCGCGGAACTGTTCCCGAACGGCGTTTCCCACTACGCCATCGGCGGCGTGTTCATCGGACTCGGCGTCGCCGTCATCTACCTCGGCACCGGCATCATCGCCGGGGCGAGTACGTTCTTGGAGACGACGCTGTCCTACGTCTCCGGCGTGCCGCGATTCCAGAAGGGGAAATACGTCGCCTCCCGCGATTGGCGCGTCGTCTTCACGCTGGGAATCATCGGCGGTGCGGCAATCTACCAAGTTATCTTCCACGGCGAAATCTGGACGACAGACGTGGAGTGGTGGCGACTCCTCAGCGGCGGCGTCCTCGTCGGTATCGGAACGCGAATCGGCAAGGGCTGTACGTCCGGCCACGGCGTCTGTGGCGTCGGATCAGCCTCGTTCACCTCCATTGTCAACGTGGCGACGTTCATGACGGTTGCAATCGGAACCGCACAACTGATACAAGCGATGGGTATGGGGATTTCGCCATGAGCGAAAAAACGAGTGGGAAAACGACGGGAAAACAGAACGAACGCGGGCCGCTATTCATGCCGTTGATACTGGTCGGCGGCCTCATCTTCGGGTTCGGACTCGGATTCAGCCAGATGGCCAAACCCGAAGTCGTACTCCAGTTCCTCCAGTTCGACGATTTCGGCCTGCTGTTCGTCATGGGCGGTGCGGCGGTCGTCACGGGAACGACGTTCGCCGTCGCAACCAGACTGTCCGGAAACGCACCACTGACCGGAAAAGCGTACACCCGGCGACTGAAATCGTTCGACAAGAACGTCCTCGTCGGCGGTGGCATCTTCGGCATCGGATGGGGCATCTCCGGCATCTGTCCGGGGGCCGCTTACGCCAGCGTCGGGTTGGGGAACTACCTCATCCTGTTCGGCATCGGCGGGATGTTCCTCGGCGCGTATCTCCAAGGGTTGTGGCGAAAACACCGTACAGACGCCACGAGTCCCACAACGAGTGCGGACTGATCCGGACTATTGAAATCGCCTATCGACCTCTGCCGAGTGGAGTGTTGTGAAAACCTTGCAAAACCCTTTTACGTCTCAGCGACCAACTCTCGCGTAGACAATGGCAAACTCGATGGCGGAGTATCTTCAGCAGGATATGGAGTGTGAGGGCCTGCTGGAGTGTATTCACGGGCTGAAAGAACTCGACAGACAGTGCTATCAGGTCGTCGTCGAGAGCGAGGAATCGCTGACCATCGACGACATCGCAGACCGAATCGAGCGCGAGCGTTCGACCGCCTACCGCTCCATCCAGCGACTTCTTCAGGCTGGCTTCATCCAGAAAGAGCAGGTAAACTACGACCAAGGTGGCTACTACCACGTCTACCGGCCGACCGACCCCGGCGAGGTGTCCCACGAAATGCAGCGAATGCTGAACGAGTGGTACGCGAAGATGGGCCAACTGATTCAGGAGTTCGAGGACAAGTACAACGAAACCGAACGAACCGGCCAACCGGTCTAACCAAACTCGTTCGTTTCTGTCTGTTGTTTGTTTCGCATTCCGTGATCGATTCTACGATGCCGATAGTCATGGGAAGCTATTTGAGGAGTCTGTGATAACCTCCGGAAAATGGCACTACTCGACGTACTGATGCAGGTTTTACATACCGTTTTCGCTGGCGTCTGGGCAGGATGGGCGCTGTTCATGGCGCTCCTCGTGATTCCCGCGGCGCAGAAAGGCCATCTCGGAACGGAGGGACTCAGATGGCTCACGAAACGTTTTTCGCGGTTTTCCATGCTGGCTTCCTTCGTTCTGTTCGCCACTGGCGGTCACCTCGCCGGAACCCGGTACACCGTCGAACTTCTCGGCGGAAGTCCGCGCGGCCACCTCGTCCTCACGATGGTCGCGCTCTGGTTCGTCCTGACCGGTATCAGCCACGGCGCGAGCAGCGGTCTGCTGAAGAACCTCGATGACGGTGCGATGCGCGCCGCCTCCAAATACGCATCGTGGTATTACGCCGGGGGCGTCGTGGCTATCGGCCTGCTCGTCGTCGCCGGGCGATTGTAATGGTGAACGAATGGGTTCGAACCAGGCGCTGGCGACGGTGTTCGACATCGTCTTCGTAGAAAGTGAAATTGCGACCACGGGTAGGTGTAATTTTATATATGAAAACGAAACCACTCCGAGCTATGTGAACCGCCAGTAGCCATTTGCCGATAGGGAACGTGAAAGAGATGGATGTACGAGCGAATTCTCCTGCCCACGGACGGGAGCGACGCCGCGGACAGAGCAATCGAACAGGCCCTCAATCTGGCGAAAACCTACGACGCGCGGCTGTACGTCATTTCGATAGTTGACCAAACAGCGATTCCGCCGGACGTTCGCGCGGACATACTGTATGAAGAGCTACAGGAGGACGGCGAGCAGGCGGTGGACGACATCGAGCAAAAAGCGAGCGACGCGGGAATCGACGTTCGAACGTCGATTCCCCAAGGAACGCCGTACAGAACCATTCTTGATTTCGCCGACGACCACGACGTAGACCTCATCGTGATGGGGACGCACGGAAGACGCGGCATCGACCGCTATCTCCTCGGGAGCGTGACGGAGAAGGTCGTTCGCCTCTCCGAGCGACCGGTGTTGACGGTTCGAATGGACGAACCGTCGTAGAGACAAATAGCCGATAATCTCGTGTTTCAAGCGTTTAAGCCCGCATTTCCGGTCACAAGCTTTTGATGGATGCTACCGTAGAGCGGAGCGGGTAGTCGGGAAAATGAAAGACACAATGAACGATTGGGGCGGATGAACCTTTTCGAAAGCCTTCGAATCAGTTGGCGAAACATCCGCGAACACAAACTTCGCTCGACGCTGACGACGCTCGGCGTCATCATCGGCGTGGCCGCAGTCATCACGTTCGTCACGCTCGGCGCGAGTTTGCAGGCGGACATCATCAGCACCGTCGCGGGGGGAAACGCGGCGACGATGTACGTTTCGGCGCAATCACAGAGTGAAACCGGGCTTCCGGACATCGGAGGCGGAGGCCAAACCGTTCTGACGAAACACGATATGGATGGGATTCGGTCGTTACAGGGCGTCGAGGCCGCCGTCCCCGAAAGTGGCGTCGCGGCTTCGACCGTCGAGTTCAACAACTCGACGGTCGGGCGACAGTGGGTCGTAGTGACGACGCCGCCGTATTTCGACGTGAGAAATCAGGATTTCGTTTCGGGCGGGTCGTTCCAAAGCGGCGAGCGGGAAGTCGTCTTGAATCGCCCGGCAGTGAGCATGTTCGGCGAGGAAAACGTCACCGTCGGCGACAACATCACCGTCACGCGCGCCGCGGGCGGGGAGCGAGTGAACGCGACGGTGGTCGGCATCGTCGAACCCACTGACCAGTCGGCGCTCGGAATCAGCGAAGGCGCGTCACCGCAAATCTACGCGCCGACCGACCCGTTCTACCAGCGAACGGTGTACAGCCCCTCCGCAAACGAGAACCAGCGCGTCTACGGACGTGCGCTGGTGCTGGCCGAAAGCCCTTCTCAGGTTGATTCGGTACAGGGTCGGGTGTACACCTACCTCGGCGAGCAGTCCGACGCACGGGAACTGAAATCCGATAGCTATCGGTTCAAAGTCACGACGCAGGACGAACTCGTCAATCAGGTCAGACAGGTAAGCAACACATTCACGGCGTACATCACCGGCATCGCGCTCATCTCGCTCGTCGTCGGTGCCATCGGAATTGCGAACATCATGCTCGTCAGCGTCACGGAACGAACCCGCGAAATCGGCATCATGAAAGCCGTCGGAGCGCGGAACAACGACGTGCTCCAATTGTTCCTGTTCGAAGCGGTTCTGCTCGGCCTGTTCGGGTCGGCGGTCGGCGCGCTCGTCGGACTGGGCGGCGGATACGTCGCTGCTTCGATTATCGGCCTGCCGTTGGCGTTCCGGCCCGAATGGTTCGGTATCGCGGTCGCAGTGGGCGTGTTAGTCGGCGTCCTCGCGGGAATCTATCCCGCATGGGACGCCGCCCAGACAGACCCCATCGACGCGCTGCGATACGAATGATTTTGCTTTTTTGCGTGTTCGAGCCACGACGACCACCGCAAGCAACCGTTACCGCGGCGTGAACGAACGCTTACCGTCACTTCGCAAGCAGTATTCGACGGTATCCCCCCGATAGCCACTGGATAACAAAGAGTGAATCCTGCGATAGTTTTCTCGAACGAGAACACCGCCGCCACGCGTTCTTGAGCGGCCGCTCAGATTCCACCCATGGCCAGCCATCAGACGGATTCGAAAACGACACCGGAATCGCGCGGACTTGGATACGAACTGCCATGGCTCGTTCCGGCGCTGCTGGCCGGAATCTGTATCTTTTATTTTTACGTGAGTTCGCACTCGTATCCGTCGTTCGGTGCGGGACTCTACATCCACATCGCGGAACACATCATCGAAAACGGATACGCGCTCCCCGAAACCATACCGGGCTACACCGCCGAAGGAGTGCCGTTCGCGTATCCGCCGCTCATGTTTTACGTTTCTGCGGTACTACTCGACGTGACCGGACTCGACCCATTTACCATCGCGCAGTATCTCCCCGGACTGGTCAGCATCGCGTACCTGATTCCGCTGTACTTTTTCACGCGCGATTTGCTGGGGTCACGCCCACAAGCGTCTCTGGCGACGCTCATCGTCGCCGTCAGCCCGCCGGTTTTGCAGTGGCACATCTCCGCCGGAGGTATCGTTCGCGCCCCTGCTTTGCTGTTCTCGCTCGTCGGACTCTACGCCGGATTGCATCTCTTTCGGGAGAAGAATACGAGATGGCTCGTTCCCGCACTCGTCGCATTCACGCTGACGATTCTCACCCATCCGATGTACACGATTTTCTTCGTGATGAGCTATCTCCTGCTGTACGTTCGGTTTGACCGGTCGTTCAACGGTCTGCTTCGAGGACTGTTCGTCGGCGTCGGTGGCGTTCTCCTGACGACGCCGTGGTGGAGTTCGGTACTGGTCGCACACGGTTCGACCGTGTTCACCGCCGCCGCGGGAACCCACGGCGGAATCGGAAACACGATTCCGACGCTGGAACGGCTGGTCGAACAGCAGTTCAACGAATCGCCGCTGTTGTCGGTGTGGCATCTAACCGCCATCGTTGGCTGTCTCTGGTTGGTGTTGAAACGCGAATATTTCCTCCCGGTGTGGCTGTTGCTCATCGCCGTAACAATCGAGGAAGCTCGATTCATATTTCTCATCGCGGCGCTCGTGAGTTCACGGTTCGTCTTCACCGGACTCGTGCCGTGGCTTCGACGGGAATCGTCGGGGATACTCGGCCGGGAAGAGATCGTGACGTTCTCCGTCGTGCTACTTGTCACAATTAGTCTCAGCGGCGGCGCGCTGTACGCGACGGGCGGCCTGAATGCCCACGCTGGAAGCCCGTCGCTTCCACAGTTCGTGACCCACGGAGACGTGGAAGCGATGGAATGGACGAAACAAAACACCGAACCGTCGTCGGAGTTCGTCGTCCTCGGCGATGCCGCGGAGTGGTTCCCACAGCAGACGGACAGGACGATGTTGGTGGCCCCGTGGGGTGTCGAATGGAAAGGACAACATCAGTACCGCGACCAATTACGACAGTTCCGCCAGCTGTCGCGGTGTCACAGTTCGAACTGTCTGACCGTGCGATTGATGCAGATGAACGTCCATCCGGATTACGTCTACATCCCGAAGGGCACCTATACGGTTCGTGGAATGCAGCGAGAACAACCGAGCGAAATGGTGTCGAGAATGGTGACATCGCCACAGTATCGCCTCGCGTTCGAAAACGAGGATGTTGCCATCTTCAGGCTATCCGACGGCTGGCATCCACCGAAGCCGGGAACGACGGGGCCGGTTCCGATGTAGTCATCGACAGAAATCGACCGATGACTGTGGTTCACGGCTCGAATCGGGCCACCGATGGACAGGGCTTTTGCCCGACGACTGCCAACTGTAACCGATGCGCTTCGCAACCGGAGCAGTCCTCCTCATCATCGTCGCCGTCCTCGCGGGTGTCGGGGTCGTCGCGTTCGTGGGAGACGACGGCGGAACCCTCTCGGAACGCTGGGTGAGCGACACTGGCCGAGACATGAAAGGAAATCATCACGCTCCGGTGGCAGCCACGGTTGGAAACCAGTCGTTCGTTTTCGCACCGATTAGCGACCGAGGAAACGGAACCGGATGTGGCCTGTTCGCACTCGATGGCGAAACTGGGGACACCGTCTGGAGGCACCAAGTTCCGCCCGCAAACTGCACGATTCACGCCGTCGCCGACCCGACCGTCGCCGACTTCGACGGCGACGGTACGCGGGAAGTCCTCGCCGCGAGCACGGAAGACCGAGTGACGGCCTACGACGCACGTTCGGGAGACGAAGAGATGCGACACGAACTCGACGAGTACGGCTACACGAAACCAGTGGTTGCGAACCTTACGGCGGATTCAGCGTCGGAAACCGCCGTCGTAGACGTACAAGGGCGACTCTCGCTCGTCCGAACGAACGGAACCGAACTCTGGTCGCGGGATTTGGGCGGCATGGTGTGGGCACGCCCCATAGCAGCTGATTTCGACGCGGACGGTAGCAACGAACTCGCCGTCGGTGTCACACCCGGAGGCGGTAGCCACGTCCGTCTGCTGGACGGCAACAACGAAACCGTCTGGCAAAACGACGACATTACCGGTTCCGTTCTCTGGATGGGGTCGGGACAGGCCGACGACGACCCCGCGGTCGAGATTTCGGTTGCGACATCGGACGGCGAAATCGTCGTTCTCGACGGCGCTGACGGAAGTGCCGAATGGCGACGGTCGGTCGGCGACCTCGCCGCGGTGCACGACATTACGGACGGAGACGGGGACGGAAATCCGGAAGTGTACGCCGTCTCCCGCGAAGGGACGCTGTTCGCGCTCGACGCGGCCGACGGGAGCGTCGAGTGGGAAACCTCGCTGACGACGGAAACCCAGATGACCCCACCGCCAATCGTCGGCGACGTGGACGGCGACAATGAGACGGAAATCGTGGCCGCCACAAACGACGGGAAGGTGACCGTCGTCGCGCCGGATTCCGGCGACGTGTTGGCAACCTACGAACGGTCGGTACCGATTTACACCCATCCGACGCTGGCGAACTTCGACGGCGACGGTGCCGAGGAGATATACGTCATCTACGGCGATGGACGGGTCGTCTCGCTCTCGTACGAATCGTAAGCGACGCGCGTGAAAGCGGTACTGGAACTTGCCACGAGGGCATGAATTAAGCCCCTCCGCACTGTACGGCAGTACGGATTTTTGTCCTCGCACGGTGAAATTATGTCAGGAACAACCACAAATCCCGAAAAGCTCCGCGTCGGTGTCATCGGCGGCGGCTACATCGGAACGACAGTCGGTAGACAGTTCGAAGAAGACCCACGTTCGACGGTCGTCGCAATTGCGGACGTGAGCGAACCGGCGCGAGACGAGGCCGGAGATACCCTCTACGTCGGTCAAGGCTCGCGGTACGAAGCGTACACCCAAATGCTGGATGCCGAAGAGTTGGACGCAGTTCTCATCGGAACGCCGCACGTCTTCCACTACGAACAGACGATGGCCGCGCTGGACGAGGGACTTCACGTCCTTTGTGACAAACCGCTTACGACCGACCGCGGGAAGGCCCGTGAACTCGCCGAGCGAAGCGAGCAAAGTGACCAACTGCTGATGGTCGGCTATCAGCGACACCTGAATCAGGCGTTCATCCGGGCGCGAGAGCGATGGGACGAAACGAATCTAACGCCGCGGTTCATCAGCGCCGAAATCACGCAGAACTGGATTTCCCGATTCGAAGAAACGTGGCGAACCGACCCCGACCTCTCCGGCGGCGGCAACCTCTACGACACCGGAAGTCACCTCATCGACGCGGTTCTGTGGACGACCGGGTTGAAACCGACCTCGGTACAGGCGGAGATGAAATTCGCCGACGAGGAAAATCGGGTGGACGAGCGCGCACAGCTCATCGTCGAGTTCGAAGGCGAGTCGTCGGCCAGCATCTCGGTGTACAGCGATGCGCCGTGCGTGCGCGAGCACATCCACGTTTGGGATGACGAGGGCGCGCTCTATCTCGAAGGAAGACAGTGGGAGCCACGCCAGTTGACCGAAATCGAAGAAGACAGCACGACCGTCATTCCGTACATGGACAACCGACGCCACGAAAGCAAAGCCGGGGCATTCATCGACTGCATCGAGAGCGGAAAGGAACCGCCCGCGACCGCCCGCGATGCCTTTGCCGTGACTGCACTGACCGAGGCAGCATACGAATCAGCGCGAACTGGCGAGCGAATCTCGATCAATTTGGACTGAGAGCAGAAAGGCTATCTGACGTAGTGGGCCGCAATCCACGTCAGTAAGCCGAGCAAGACGAAGGGGATGATAGTCAGCAGGTGGGACATCACAAAAATCAGCGGTTCGCCCGACCACGGCGTCCAGAGAGCGAACAGGACGATGAAAAAGAGGAGGATAACCATCGGAACGATGTTCACCGAGATGTCGAGGAGGGTTTCGCGGTCGAACACGACGTCGGATTCCGCCTCGGGGTTGGCGTCCGTCTCGGCCATCAGTTACCACCCTCCGTTGATTCGCGCTCGCTTCGCTCGCGCCCACTAGCGTCAGATTTGTTTTCCTCCACCAATTCTCTTTCACTACTATCCGTTTCGCCACCGTCCGCCAGCGCCGTCTCGCGTTTCTTCTCGAACCACGTCCATTCCGGCGACTCCATTCCGTCGGCTTTGAGATTCCACGGGTCGCCGTCCTCGACGACTGGGCCTTCGAGCCACGACTGAACGATGTTCCAGACGAAGATGAGTTGGCCGATTGCGAGGATGACCGCCCCCAAGGTTGCGACCTGATGCCACGTCGTGAACTGCGGAAGGTAGGTCACGTATCTGCGCGGCATGCCGCCGTAGCCGAGGAATATCATGGCGAAGAACGTGACGTTCGAGCCTATCATCGTCAGCCAAAAATGCCAGTGGGCGAGTCGCGTCTGATACATCTTTCCGGTGTAAATCGGGAACCAGTAGTAAAACCCGGCGAACAAGGCGACCGCGATAGCACCCATGACGAGGAAGTGGAAATGACCGACGACGTAGTAGGTGTCGTGAAGAACGAGGTCAACCGGAATCGCCGCCAGAAAGATCCCGGTGACGCCGCCGATGATGAAGTTTTGGATAAATCCGACACAGAACAGCATCGGCGCAGTCATCCGGAGGTTGCCGTTCCACATCGTCGTAATCCAGTTGAACACCTTCACCGCGCTCGGGATTGCGATTGCCATCGACACCGCCATGAAACTGACGCGAAGTCGCGGGTCGATGCCGGTAGCGAACATGTGGTGTGCCCAGACGCCGAACGAGAGGACGCCGATAGCGAGCGTCGAATAGACGACGAACTTGTAGCCGAACAGCTTTCGCCCCGCGAACCGAGGCAAAATCAGGCTAACCAACCCCATCGGTGGGAGCACGATGATGTAGACCTCGGGGTGTCCGAAGAACCAAAACAGGTGTTGCCACAGAATCGGGCCACCACCGCCTTCGACCGCGAAGAAGGTGGTGCCGAAGTTGCGGTCGAGCAGGAGCATGATGAGTGCACTACCGAGGAGCGGGAATGCGAACAGGATGAGTCCCGACTGCGTGAGAATCGTCCACGAGAACAGGTCGAGTTCGGGCCACTCGATGTCGCGTTCGGTGAAGATGGTGGCAGTGAAGTTGATTGCCCCCATCGTCGTGCTGATGCCCGAAAGATGCAATCCGAGGAGCATCAGGTCGGTCGCCGGACTCGGTTGCTCCGCCGAAAGCGGCGTGTACATCGTCCAACTCGTCTGTGGTGCCGGAATGTCCGCTATCGACGCGAGCGGGAACCCGATCCAGATGAGAATCGCTGCGGGTGGCAGGAGCCAGAACGCGATGGCGTTGATGCGAGGGAACGCCATGTCGTCCGCGCCGATGAGGAGCGGGATGAAGTAGTTGGCAAAGGCCGCTATCATCGGCGTCGTGAACAGGAACAGCATCGTGAGGCCGTGCGTGGTGAGCAAGGCGTTGTAGAACCCGGCCTGCATGAGGTCGAGGTCGGGCGCGACCAACTCGGCACGCATCAGGACGACGCCCAGTCCGGCCCAGATGAACGCGATGAGCGCGTACAGGCCGTACAGCATGCCGATGTCCTTGTGGTCAACCGTCGTCAACCAGCGAAGGATACCGCTCGGTTTCTCTGCGTATTCGACGCGTCGCTCTTCGACTTGCCCCAACCCCCCTCCCGCGGGTGTGTACGACCGCCAGTCTTCGACCCGGAGGACGAAGAACAGAACGGCGAGTAAGAACCCACCCATCAGGACG
Source organism: Haladaptatus cibarius D43 (assembly GCF_000710615.1). Taxonomy (NCBI): domain Archaea; kingdom Methanobacteriati; phylum Methanobacteriota; class Halobacteria; order Halobacteriales; family Haladaptataceae; genus Haladaptatus; species Haladaptatus cibarius. Next base: position 220,311 of record NZ_JDTH01000006.1, read on the forward strand.
GTGAGCGCCAAGTCCATTGGTAGCGCTGCCATCGTACTGTAGTTGGGCGGAGCGGGGTAATTCCTTTCGGTAAATTGTCATTTGTTTCGGGGAGGATAGCGTCCAATCAATTACCTGAACTAAATGTGACGGTAGAAGGTCGAAAATTCTGAACGAGCGACCAGTTACCGAATCCCGACAAACCACGATGGCGCGTGCGTCGGCAGGCTTGAGGCGAGCGAGATTTCGGAGAAATCTCGAAAGCGAGCGGTGTAACCGCGAGACACCGCCGAGAGCCTGCTGATTTCCGCGCGAGGGATGACCGAAATGAGTGAAGCGAATGACGGGAATCGGTTGGGGAGGTGTGTGGCCTGCGGTTGCGGTGCGGTTTGCGGTTTTCATTGGAGTCGTGGTTTGCTGAAACACGATATAATCAAATGGGGATGAGCAAACCACGACTCCAATGAAATCGCCCCAACACCGCAGTCTCCCCACTCCTCCCCGCCAGCGCGGGAGTGCATTCGCGCCTCACTTCGTTCGTCGCTCGTGCGAAACGCGCTGGCGCAACCTTCCGGCTGAGCAGTCAAGACACCCAAATCCAGTTACCGCGAGAAAGCACGCGGTTCAGAAGGGCCACGAGAAAGAGGCCGATAGTTACACCCCGCCGACGAACACCACCGCCCGCAGTTTGGGCTTTCGAGCGATATGCTCGCCCTGTCCCTGCGGTTCGACGTTCATGTAGCCTAACGACAACGCGAGTGATGATAAAAATTACCAGAATTTGAGATTTCGTTTCACCGCCTCGCGCTTGAGCTCCTGAATGTGTTGGGTCAGCGGGATATCCTTCGGGCACACTTCGGTACAGGAAAACTGCGTCTGACAGCGCCAGACGCCGTGTTCTTGGTCCATGAGGTTGATTCTGTGTTCCGTCGCCGCCTCATCTTCGCGTTCGTCCATGGCGAACCGGTAGGCCGTGCTGATGGCCGCCGGGCCGAGATACTGGTTGTCCCCCGCCGCGATGTTGCAGGAGGACATACAGGCACCGCACCAGATACAGCGCGTGGCCATCTTGATTTCCTCCCGATTCTCGCGCGATTGGCGCTGTTCAACCAGTTCGTCGTCCGGAAGCGAGTCGGTCTGTAAAAACGGCTCGATTGCGTGCATCTGGTCGTAGAAATGTTCCATATCCACGACGAGGTCTTTGATGACTTCCTGATGCGGAAGCGGTTCGACCTGTATCGGTTCGTCCAATTCGGTGACCTGCGTTTTGCAGGCGAGTTGCTGGCGACCGTTGATGAACACGGCGTCGCTCCCGCAGATGGCCTGCCGACAGGAGTGGCGCACCGTCAGCGTCGAATCGAACTCGTCGCGGGCGTAGAGAAGCGCGTCGAGAACGGTTAGCCCGCGCTCATAGGGAACGTGAAAATGGTCGAATCGCGGCTTTTGCTTTTCGGGCACGTCCGGGTCGTACCGGAACACCTTGAGGTGAACCGTGTCGGCCGAGGTTTCTTCTTCCGCCCGGATTTCGGCTTCGCGTTGTTCGCGCCGCCGTTGCCGTTTTTCGGCCATGCGGCGTTCCTGCGGCGATTGGCTGGCCCGGAACTCCTCGGCCTGCGTATCCTCCATCGGTTCGTCTGTCCGCATCTGTCCCTCCCCCTCGGATTGCTCCGTTTCCTGTTGACTCACTGGAAACCCCTTTCCGGAGTGTACGTCGGGTTCGACGGCAATAAACCTCGTCACCGTCCTGTAGATTCCCCAGTGAATTGTTTGGAGTGTAATGGCGGCACCAATGAGGGGGAAAACGGACTGGCACAGGTGCAGATGCTGGGCGCAGACTACGCCCGCTTCACAGAGGTGCCAACACAAACTAATCACCCTCCGCCGTATCTTAGACGATGAAAGCATCCGACCTACTCGTGGAGTGTCTTGAAGCCGAAGGAGTCGAATACGTGTTCGGCCTCCCCGGCGAGGAACTCGAAGACGTGCTGTTTTCGATTCGTGATTCGGACATCGAGTTCATTCCCGTGCGTCACGAACAGGGCGCGGCGTTCATGGCCGACGTTCACGGGCGCGTGACCGGGCAAGCGGGAGTCTGTCTCTCGACGCTCGGGCCGGGCGCGACGAATCTCCTCACCGGGGTTGCAGACGCGCATCTCGATAAGAGTCCGCTCGTCGCAATCACGGGGCAGGCTGGACTCGAACGACTCCACAAAGAGAGCCATCAGGCGCTCGAAATCCTTCACACCTACCGGTCGGTGACGAAGTGGAACGCGCAGTTGAGCGACCCGGAAATCGTCAACGAATCGGTTCGGAAGGCGTTCAAACTCGCAGAGTACGAAAAACCCGGGGCGACCCACCTCGAATTTCCGGAAGACGTGGCGGGCGAGGAAACGGACGCCGAACCGCTCGAACCCCGGGGACGAGTCAGACGACCCGACCCTGACCAGAAATCCGTGGAACAGGCCGCAGAACTGCTCGAAAACGCAAACCATCCGCTCGTCATTGCCGGAAATGGTGCGGTTCGGACGCGTTCCGCGAACAGCCTCCGCGAGTTCGTCGCAGAAACCGCTGTTCCGGTCGTCGGAACCTACATGGGAAAAGGGGCGCTCTCGGACGCGGACGACCACTCGCTGTTCACGCTCGATTCGGGCGAAAACGGCGAATCTTCGGACGCCATCTCGCGGGCGGACTGCGTCTTCGCGGTCGGTTACGACATCGCAGAACACGACCCCGAGAAGTGGAACCCGACTCTCGACAAGAACATCGTCCATCTCGACCACGAACCAGCCGAAGTGTACGAGCATTACAATCCGGACGTGGAAATCGTGTGCGACATTTCCGCGGGACTGGATGCACTGCGAGAGGAAGTCGATGTGGCCTGTTCCGAAGATTGGTACCACGACCAGCGTGAGGCACTCGTGGAGCAGACGACGAGCACGCCGGGCGAATCCGACCCCGTGACGGTTCGAAACGTCCTTCCCATCCTCCGCGATGTGATGGCCGACGAAGACGTACTCGTCTCCGACGTCGGCAGTCACAAGATGGCCATCGCACAGGCGTTTCCGACCTACGAACCGAACTCCGTTATCATCTCGAACGGACTGGCCAGCATGGGAATTGCGGTGCCGGGCGGAATCGCGGCAGACCTCGCCGTCGATTCGAACGTCGTGGTCGCAACTGGCGACGGCGGATTTCTGATGAATGCGGCGGAAATCGAGACGGCGACGCGACTCGGTTGTGGCTACACGATAGTCGTGTTCAACGATTCTGAGTATCGACTCATCACCGAGGAACAGGAAGAAGACCGCGAGGAACACTACGGCACCGAACTGACGAATCCGGATTTCGTGGCGTTCGCCGAAAGTTTCGGTATCGACGCGATGCGCGCGGAATCGTGGGACGAAATCGGGAATGCACTGCAATCCGCGGTCGAAAGCGACGAAATGACGCTGGTCGAAATTCCGATGTAGCTACCAATCCATCGGCGGAATTACTATCACCGTTCATCCGCCACTGTCACGCACCGAATGCCGAAAACGACCGAACAACGACACTCGTCTCCAATCGAACTCGAAATTCTCCTCCTGCCAGCCTTCGCAGCGGATGATTTCGTCTCGGACGACGACCTGCCGAACGAGGTCGAACGCTGGTTCGACGCCTACGATTTTGCGAACAAAATCGACGTTCCCGGCGCGAATATGCCGATTCAGTATACCGACGACGGAGTCGCCATTACATCGACTGGAATGGGAAAATCGGCAGCTGCAACGACTGTCGCCTCGATACTCGCCTCGCCGAAAATCGACTGTTCGGACATGTACTTTTTGTCGGTCGGAATCGCAGGAACGACGCCGGAAGTAGGAACACTCGGGTCGGTTTTCATCGCAGATTTCGTCGTCGATTGGGACTGCAAACAGCGGTGGGCCGAGCGCGACGATTCGGATTCGGCCCGCAATCTCCAACTGCTTCCGTATCGCCCTCGGGATTACGTGTACCGACTGGACGAAGCCCTCGTTTCGTCGGCATACGACCGGGCGCGAGAGGTCGAACTGTGCGATTCCGAAGCCGTACAGGAGCTCCGGGACGAATATCCACAAAAATCAGCTCGCGGAAAGCCGACGGTCGAAATCGGCACGACACTCTGTGGCGACGAGTTCTGGCACGGAGAATCGTACTCCGAGGATGCCCAGTGGCTCGTAAAGCAGTACGATGCCGGAAGCTACGCAACGACCGAGATGGAAGATTACGGAACTGCGACCGCACTCGACCGATTTGGCCTCTTGCATCGCTATCTAAGCGTCCGCAGTGTCGTGAATTTCGACCGACCGCACGAGGGGCAAACCGTTCGAGAAAGTTTAGAAGAGGACCTCGGACAGGAGACGATGGGACTTGGGCTGGAAAACGCCTTCCGGGTCGGGTCGCGGATTGTGGAGGGGTTGCGAAACGGATGAAATGATGAGCGGCAGGTCAGTCGGACATCCTATGCGGCGGGTTTCCGAAGTCGGTTTTCCGGTTCCCAGAGCGAGTACGGGCCGGTTCCGAGAGAGAATTCCGATTGACGCGAGCAGTATCGTGAGATTGAGCGGGTTCGCCCCGGCGGTGACGATGGCGACGAGCATGATGCTCACCAGTGCGAGCGCCGCGACTCGCCCGGCAATTCCCAGTAAAAGCATGACGGCAGATGTCGCCTCGATGGTTCCAACAACGAGAACCATCAATTGGGGTGCTGGAATACCGAGGCTAGTAAAAAACTCCACTTGTCCGGCGTAATCCAGAAACTTGCCAGCGGCGGGGAGCGCGACGAGAAGGACTATCAGCACTCGCAGGACGAGCGGAAGCCACCTGGTGAGAAGTTGGTCGTGCATGGCTCCGCCGTGGGCAAGCGGACTGTAAACCGTCAGCGTCACGTCGTTTTCTTGGCAGTAGTCGAGCAGTTCGCGCTGTGGATTGTAGGGATGAAACTGCACTTGGTCGGTGAGAATCGGTGCTGTAGCCTCGTTTCGTGCAGATTCCAGTTGTTCCACATCGAAGTTGCTCACGCCGATATGCCGGGTCAATCCGTCGTTTTGTGCGGCGGAGAGGCCACGCATCACTTCACGAGTGGAAGCCACGGGATTCGGCCAGTGAATAAGCAGTAAATCGACGTACTCCGTCCCAAGTTGCGCCAAACTCTCGTGAACCGAATCGAGAATCGCGTCGTATTTTCGATGTATCGGCCACACCTTCGTCGTCAGGAAAATATCTTCTCGAGCGACCTCGGCGTTCTCGATTGCCTGCCCGACCTGCCGCTCGTTTCCGTAGGCTTGTGCCGTGTCGATATGTCGATAGCCCAAATCGAGCGCCGTTTCGACCGCATTTCGGCAGGTCGAACCCCCCATTCGCCACGTTCCGAGGCCGATTTTCGGAATGTCGGTGTCCTGTATCGTCTCGTATTCTATGCGAGTTAGTGGATAGCTGGAGGTAAATACGAAGTGGCGGACGACAGCGAACGAGAGGTCACGAACGAGCCTCTTTTTGTCGGTCACTCGCTGTCGGTCACTCGCAGTTCCACTTCGTCACCGTGTTCGAGGTCGGAATCTCCGAAAAGGCGGAGAAGCGTCATGCCGTCGCCAGCGTCCACGACGCGGGCACGAACCAGCGAGTTGGAAACCGACGCTTCGATGTCGTCCAATCGGTCGAGAACGTTTCGCCGAAACTCGGCATCGGCGGATTCGGAAGCTGATTCGGTTTCGACGGGTTCCGTCTCGCCTTCTTCGGCCCGTTCTGGTTTTGCATCAGTACGTTCTTGAATCACGGGCTGTGAGTCGAACTGCCGGTCGAATCGTTCGACCTCGACACCTTCGGCATCGAGGTCAACGGACTGGTCGCGTCCGAGCGTCGCGGTGTCGGAATCATCCCCGTTGAAATCCTCGAACAGACTGCCTCCGTTTGCCTGCCACTCTTGTGCTCGAATCGACCGCACTGCACGGTCGCTCAACCACGGCGGGGCCGACCAACGACCGTCCTCGTACAGGATGTACTCCTCGGTGTCGTCGTTTGCCCAGACGAACGCCGAGTCGTACTTCCCTCGATACCGTTTGAGTCTCCGGCGACTGGCGTGTACCGGAACGACGTTCGTCGGATTCAGTCGCTCGACCACCGTGTCGATGGTTTCTTCGGTTGGATGGTTGCGAAATTCGTAGTCGTAGACGGTACAAGTCGCGCTTTCGACCGGGGAAATCGCACCGCCAGTGAGTTGAACGAGCGTCGCCGTCGGGTCGTTTTCGATACACTCGAACAACCGTTTCGAACTCCCTTCGACCGGAACCTCCGGGCCTGCGACGACGATATCGCTCGATTCGAAAAGCGTCTCGGGTCGGTCGAATACGGGAACGGATTCGACGTTCGGAACGTCGTAGTCCAAGTCGTCGTAGAGTTTAGCTACCTGACCGGTGAGCGTGATTCCGGCGGGTTCGCCGATTCGGTCACAGAGGTGGCCGAGCGCATACGCATACTGCACGCCGGTAAGGCCGCTCGTCGTGACGAGGACGGACGACCCCGCGCGAACCCGTTCGAGGACGGTTTCGAGCGAGTCGGAAAGCGTCGCCTCGAACCTCTCGTTCGTCGAGGCGTTGACGAATAATGCGTCTACTTTCATCGGGAGATTCGTCGGCAGTCCCGAATAGCCACCCGCGTTTCGGGCGGTAAAATCGCCGGTCAGAAGAATCGTGTTCGTTTCCGTCCCATCGGAAAACCGAACCGCGAAGCAGGCAGCACCCGGAACGTGGCCTGCCGAAATCGGACGCAGTTCGAGTTCGCTCGTGACAGTTACCCAGTCGTTGATTGCAGTAACCGCGTCGAGAACGTCCGCAACCTCTCCCAAACGGTAGTTTTTCTGACCTTCTCCCAGTACGGTTTCCAGCGTCGATGCAGTTGCCGATGAGGTGTATATCGGCGCACCGTCGCGGAGGGAGTCGCCGATGGACAGATAGTGGTCGAGATGTGCGTGCGTGAGAACGATTGCGGCGAGATAGTCGTCCGGGGAGAGAAGTGTATCGAGGTCAACGCCGTCACCCGAATCGACGAGAATACAAGCGGTTCTGTCGTCGATGTCGTCGTCGAAGCGAAGGAGCGTAGATCCACCTCCTTTCGATGGGTTCGCGCGTTGGAAGCTAAATTGCATTATTGTACCACAGTCGCGCGAAAGGTTCTCACTCACCACGTAAACAATTTTCCCATGATTAGTAGTATGTTATTTTCTAGAAATGAGAGTGGCTGACAGCCGAGGCTTGTTCGCTCCCGGTTCGTGTCAGTTATGAGTCACTGTTCGCCATGGTCGTACGACACCACCCGACCCCACGAACTCTTTTTCCCCCAGAGGCCGGAGCGCATGCACTCCAACTCAACGATTTGGGAGTTGTCCACGAACAGGTTCACCTCCGGCCCGAAGTTCTTGATGTACCACTCGAACACCTCGGGGTCTGCGGCCTCGAACACGCAGTTTTCGATGCCGACCTCGTTGGCGATTGCGAACGCCACGTCGGTTCGCCACTCGCGCACCTGTTCCGTGATGCCTTCCGATTCGACCATGATTTTGTACGCTCCGGCGTCGAGATGGCGATTTGCCTCCCGAATCGCACTCGCCGGGTCGATGGCCTCCTCGCTCTCCAGTTCTTCGACCGCCGAGGCCCCGCCAGCGCCGAACTGGACGTTGATTTCGGGTTTCGCTTTGAGGCCGTGGTCTTGTACCAGTTCGGTCAGCGCCACCAAATCATCGGTGTCGATGGCGATGAATCCCGAGGAAATTTCGACGATGTCGAAGCCGAGGTTTCCGGCCTCTTCGACGTATTGGTCTACCTTGTCGTTGTCGCGCACGAGGACGTTCTCGATGAATCCACCCGTCGAAACTTGGACGTCGTAGTCGTGACACACCGAAATGAGTTCTTCCACCACGTCCTCGGGCATCAGGGCGAATGACCCGCCCGAGAACTTGTAGATGTCCACGTACTCACCCATCGTGTCGAGGATGTCCTGAAGCTCGCGCGGTCCCATCGGGTCGTAGTACGGCCCGCGCATCTCGGTAATTCCCTTCTCGCGTGGTTTCGATTCGCGCTCGTTGACGTGCAGAAAGTCGAATGCTCTGTCGGTCATGAAACCCCCGAATCCGGTACGACGAACTCCTACAAAAGAGATGGGGCGGATAAAATCGTTCGACACCACCTAAAGCAGCATTCTCGAACGAACGTGTGGAGTGAGACGAACGCCGAGCAGGGGAGATTTTCACGGCGAAGGGTCGATTCCACCAGTTCGCTCCCCTACAGGAGACCCACCAGTTCGCTCCCCTACAGGAGACCCACCAGTTCGCTCCGGACACCCGGCACCGTAGCGCTCCAGATGCCACAGAACACTTTCACCTTTGGCAGGGACACACGCATCCGCGGTATCCTCGACAGGTGCGAAATCCCCTGCTGGCGGCCCACTCTGAACTGCCGACTCCGTGACATCCATCCCAGCCGTCATGCCGAAAACGACGCAGACCGCCAGCACGGAGAGCAAAACGACACAGATTATCGCCGTTTTGTGGTTTGACTCACCTATCTGATTACTCCCACTCCCCCGTCTGGACATACTTCTCCGAAAGCGACACTCATCCTTTGTTATTCGGCGGACACCAGCCCCGTACTCCGGATTACCGAAACGAAAAACACGGCCATCTCTGTCGTGTCGTACAAAAATCGAAAACGCGATTGTGTGGGGAGAATCCCCCGATGATTCTGCGCCGAGTGTGCTCCGCGTTTATGCCTTCTGCTTCTGCTCGTTTTCGTTTTCAGCTTCGGAGTCCGCGTACTGGACGTTCGTGTTATACTGCTCGTTTTCTTGTTCGGCCTCGGCTTCACCGTAGTACGCCTTAGCGACCGCGTAGCCCTGCTTATTATCGTTGCTCTGGTAGACGAACTGCTTCTGGTCAACGTCGGAGTCAGCGTACTGCCAACTCGCTTGTTTCTGCTCTACTTTTTGCCACCATTTGTCCTTTTTATCGTCTTTCTTGTCGGTTGCGGCGGCGGTTCCAGCGAACCCGGCGGCGAACAGTGCGCCGACGAGCGAGAGTGCGAGTAGTAGCCTGAGTGCTTTCTTCATGGTTGTAACCTCGGCCAACGTCAGGAGCACCGTTGTGCCCCGTGTCGGCCAGTTACTCGTGTTGCCGCGACTGTATTTCAACCCACAGTACCGTTCAATTCAGCCGTCAGCGATGACGGGAACGGCTAACTACGTATAAGCAATTAAAACGCTCAGAACCGCCAATATTAGGAGATAGAAGAAAGCGAGTTTCGAAGCGCTTACCGAATATGGACGCTCTACTCTCCAATGTAATGACATCCGGATGTCAACATTGACAACCCATCTACAATGGTATATGATATCAGACGACAGTGACTATTCGAGTTAGCGAGAGATTAGCGAGAGAGAAAATCAGTCGAGGAGCGCCACGAGGTCGCCAGTTTGGTGATTTTCGAGTTGCAGTACGGTGTCCACGATTCGTTCCCGCCGGGAGTGGTCGTATCGCTCCTCGGTCATCCGTTCGAACTTCGTCTCTATCTGCTCCCACGACATCGAGTTGTTCGGATGCCCCTCGAAATCGTCCTTTTCGACGCGGTGTATCGTTCCATCCGCCATCGTTATCTCGATAATCGCTGGCATCTCGCCCGCCTCGAATCGGTCGGTCAACTCGTCGTCCTCCGCCACGTCCACGGTTCGAAGCAGTTCCTGCACGTCGTCGCGCTGAATTCGTTCGGGGTCGTACTGCGCGTTCGTCATCTCCCGGTCGATGAGCGCCGCGGCCAACATGTAGGGGAGAGAGTGGTCTGCCTGCGCCTTCGTCTCCACTTCGTATCGGCTTCCCTCGCCGCCGCCGATGATGAGTTTCGCACCCGCGAAGGTGTCAAGGTGAATCGAGTCCACGTCCCCGGGGTCGATGTCCTCGCCCTGCGCCAGTTCGATGATGCCCTCGACGGCGGATTGGGCATACGTCTCGGCGACGTATTTTTTCGTCATCACGTCGTGGACGCGCTCACTCGGCGAGAAATCGACCTCGAAATCGCCGGAGACGATTTGTTTCCACCCCTTTTGACCCTCGAACAGATTCGTCGGCCCCTCCACTTCATTTTTTGCCAGCATGGCCGAGTAGACGCCGTTTCTGGCGGCGTTCGCCGAAGCGATTCCTTTCCACTCCGAAATCCCTTCGGTTCGCGTCACCCGGAGGGCGTTGTGTGCGGTTCCCGCGATACCGATTGCCGACCGAATTTCTTCGGAATCGAGTCCGAACAGTTTCGCCGCGCCCGCAGTCGCCGAAATGACGGTGTGGGTGACGTGGTCCCACCCCCGGTCACGAACCGGCGCGTTCCACGCGAGTTCGGCCTGTACCTCGTAGGCGATTCCAATCGCGGTGAGCAGGTCTTTCCCCGAACAGCCCTCGTACTCCCCGACTGCGAGTATCCCCGCGATGTTGTCGCTGGGATGCGGCGTTTCGCCAGGTGCGAGAAACGAATCCATGTAGTCGAGATACCGAACGTATGCAGTGTTCAGCATGGTCGCATCCGGGGGAGAAGCCGTGTCGCCACCCCAGAGCGTACATCCCTCGCCGTTCATCTCCTCGACAGTCGCGCGGACTGCTTCGACCGGTTCAGCCCCCATCGCCCCCACCGCGATGCCAATCGAATCGAGAACGCGCTTTTTCAGTTCATCGACGGTCTCACCCGAGAGGTCGTCGAACTCCGTTTCGGTAACGAACTCTGCGATTTCTGCTGTCGTCGTCATGCGAGGTTTCTGCAACCGGCACGACCAAAAGCACCCTTGGGCGTTCAGCGCGGTTCGCGGCGGAAAGTCGGCGTTACTCGGGTGACCAAAAACTGTCCGCGCCGTGGTCGTCCTGCCACGCGAACGCGAACAGCCTGCGTGCCGGAAGTCGCGTCAGTTCGCGCCCGTCCTCGCTTTCGCCACTCGCTGCGTGCCAGCGCACCCCATCGGCGAGAAAATACGACCCCTCGTCGTGTTCGAACTCGTATCCGGGTGCTGGATTCTCGTAGGCGTGAATCCCCTCGCTGGAAACGACGACCACAGCAGTTTCGCCGACTGTCGCAGTGATGATTCCGCCAGCGTCCTCCACGCGCGGAAGCGGAAATCCGACCGCTTCGCCGCCGGATTCCACGCCGAGAACGACCGCTTTCGGGTCGAGGTCGTCACGATTCCAGTCGCGCGAGTCGCCGCCGCGATGGGCATCCAGTCCGAATCCGTCGCGCTCGAAGTACGCCCGGTACGGTTCCTCGTCGTAGTCGATTGGCTCCGGGTCGTCGCCGGGGCCGCTCGCTTCGCTTTCGCCCCCCGGCGACTGGAGGACGAGACCGTTCGGATACCGGTCACGGTATCGTTCCTTCGAAAGGAGTCCGGCGGGGAGGACGGTGAGCGATTCGCCACGGAGTTCGCCCGCGATTGCCTCGCCGCTCGACTGTTTCCATTCGGTTTCCGTCTCGCGGTCGTACATCACGAGGTCGTCGTCCGCGAGTTTGCCCGACACGCCGAACTGAAGCGTCTTCCCGTCAATCTCGCGGGAGTAGACGACCGCACTGCCACAGAGGGGACACCACGTCACCGCAATCGGCGTTCCTCCGGCCCGGTCGTTGACGATTTCGTGATAGTGGAGATACCGAATCGGATACGCTTTCGCTGGTTCCTTTTCGGGTACGAAGACGACGACCGAGTCGTCGTCTTCGCCGTCGTACACGGAGCTGAATTTGGGGTCGTCCACGCTCGGAATCGCGTCGCGTGGAATAACCTGCCTGACGTTCATAGACGGGGGTTCCGCGGGATGAAATAAAAAATAACGGAAGACGGCGTTTCCGGGCGGTTATTTTGGATACCGAACGTAAGGACCGGGAAGCAGCGCGCGGAGCGAAAACGACCGGCGACGACGCGGTTTTTCGTCCGCTTCTTCCTGCGTCACCTCGGTCGTTTTCGTCTTCTTCGATTTCGTTTCTGTGTCAATCATCATGTGTATAAAACACCTCATCGTCCTTTATTATGAACCGAATAACCCACCGACAGGGAACAACTGAATCGAGACACCGATTCGACTAATAGATTAGTATGAACGTTCTGAATCGATACTTTCTATGCCCTCTCTCTGGAAAGATTCCATCGCTCGTCGTTCAAAATGGGATAGGTGGCGGCTATTATAACCGAAAGGACATATTTGTAGATGAATGTAATGAATAACCCATTTTGCTGATTCGAACACCACCACACATATCTAACCCGAGTGAAATGTAAATAGTATGAAGTTCAGTGATGCAAGTTCCTCGGTTCGGGCAGTCCTCCTCTCCCGACCTGCGACGATACTCCCGGTATTTCTCGCCGGGACGAGCGTCGGCATGGTCGCACAGTCGGTGCCAATCGTCGGCGTCGTGTTGGCCTACCTGCTCCTCCTCGGGTCGGGTCGCATCGAATCGGTTTTCACGACGATTCAGGGCATCGATTTCAACCAATCGACCCTGAGCGAGGCGGAAAGTGAACGAATCAGGGAAGCGATGATGGAGTTGGTCACGCCGGAAGTAATCGCCGTCCTCGTCCTCTCGGTTATCGGCGCAATCGTCGTGGGTATCCTCGGCCGCGCCGTCGCGGAAGCGGCACAAGTTCACACGACCACGGCGGCGCTTCGAAACGAACCGGCACTCCCGTCGGGAGTCGCCGGTGCGAGCGACGACTGGTGGACGTTTATCAAACTCGCCATTGTCCGCGTGCTTGCGTACCTCTTCCTGCTGGCACCGGTTGTGGTGCTGACGTACCTTTCCATCACCGTTAGCTCTGCACTCCTCCTGTTGGCCTTCCTCGGGGGCCTCCTGCTGATTCCCGGCGGATTCCTCATCTACCTCCTTTTCATGTTCGTTCCGCAGGCCATCGTCATCGACGGCGTCGGCGTTCGAACCGGAATCCGCCGGAACGGACGTTTCGTATGGAACAATAAAGCCCGCGTCGGGGCCTACTTCGTCGTCGTGATTGGCCTCGTGGGAATATTCGGCTTCGTTTCGTTTTTCTTCCAACTTCTCGGCGTCGGTCGCCTCCTCGGAATCGCCGTCGCCTTCTTCCTGTTGCCGACACTCGGCGTGCTGAAGACGGCGCTCTATCTCGATGACGCGACCCTCGAACCCCGAGCGCGCGGGTCGGTTCGCGGTGCGTTCGGACGCGGACTCGGCGAACTCAAATCGTTCGTCTTCGGCCGTCTCGGACTCGTCGCCCTTTCGACCGCGCTGTTCGCCGCCGGAACCGCTGGCGGCTGGCTCGCAACCAGCCAGTTCGCGCTCGAAAGCCTCCAGACCGACGTCTCCCAGAACGTGTTCGGTGCCATTCCCGTCGATACCTTCGTCATGCTGACGGCCAACAATTGGCTCGTCTCCATCTCCGCAGCGTTCTCCGGACTCGCGTTCGGCGCGCCGACGGTCGTCGCACTCGTCTTCAACGGACTCATCGTCGGTGCCGTCGTCGGACTGCTTCCCGACACGTCGCTCGCCGTCGCGCTCATCGCACCGCACGGCATCATCGAAATTCCCGCACTGGCAATTGCAGGGGCACTCGGCCTCCATCTCGGTGGGTCTGTGTGGTCATACGTTCGCGGTTCCGCGACTGCAACCGACCTCGCGGGAGAACTCAGCCGAGCGTACTACATCCTGCTCGGACTCCTTCCGGTGTTCATCGTCGCAGCGTTCATCGAAGCGTTCGTGACGTGGTGGGTCGCCGCCGCGCTCACGTAAAGCGGATGAAGCAGACAATCGTCACTGTGCGAGTTCGGCAAACTGATTCGTATCTTCGTCAGTTCCGGCGATGATGAGTTGGTCGCCCGCCCGAATCGTAAATCTCGGGCCGAGGTCGGTGATGACTTCGCCGTTTCGCTCGACTGCGATGACGGTACACCCAGTTCGAGAACGGATTTCGGCATCTCCGAGACTCTTCCCGACGAGGCCCGGTGCAGTCGTTCGGACGATGTCTACCTGTTTGTCCGGCGAGATAACTTCCTCCTCGTCCAGAATTGTCGAGGCGAGCATCCGACCGCTGACCGTTTCGAGTGCGAGAACGTAGTCCGCACCCGCACTGTACAGTTTGCCGATGTTGTCCGTCTCGTTGGCCCGAGCGACGATTTCGACGCCGGGTGCGAGTTCGCGCGCGACGAGGGTTGCGAAAATCGTCGTCGTATCGTCCCCGAGCGCTAAAATAAGCGCGTTCGCGTGTTCGACACCGGCATCGCGCAGAACGTTTTCCTCGGTCACGTCCCCGACGACATCGACGTCGGGTTTGTCTTCAATATCGACCACGACGGGTCGCATCGACGTCGATTGCATTTCGCTCTCGACCGTCGAGCCGACTTCGCCGTATCCCGCAACGATGACCGACCGACGTGCCGTATCGAGTTCACCAGAGAGTGTCATCTCTTTTAGCTGTTCGAGTTGTGTCTCTCGACCCGCCACGAGCAGAATCGTATTTTCGTCGAGCAGGATGTCAGGGGACGGTGAACTCTGAAATTCACCGCGCCGCCACAGGCCGATGATACTCGCTCCGGTTCGTTCGCGGATTTCACTTTCCGCGAGTTTCGTGTTCGCAACCTCGCTGCCGTCTTGAATCGACAACTCGACGATTTGGAAATCCTCGCCGATGGTGACAGTCTCGCCGAGGTCGGTAGACACCGATGCGGTTACTTTTTCCGCGAGACTGCGGCCGAGCAGGTGGCGCGGCGAGAACACTTGGTTCGCTCCGGCGTATTCGAGATAGTTGGTTAGACTGGCATCCTCCACGAGGGTGATAATCCGCACGTTAGACGAAATTTCCCGAACCGCCAGCGCGATACTGGCGTTTTGTTCGTCGGTCGCATCCGCGATGGCCGTATCCGCCTGCTGGACGTGAACGTTTTCGAGTACGTCAGCGGATTCGGGGTCACCGTGAACGACGTTGATATTCTGTTCGTACAAGTCGAGGGCCGCCTCGCGGTCGCTAACCACGATGACGTAGTCGTGGTTCCACGCCAGCAGTTCGTCGATAAGTGTCTCAGCGCGTGGTGAGTAGCCACAGATGACGACGTGGTCGTCCAGTTCGTCCACGGAAGTCGGCGGCCTCGTGCGTATCACCTCCTGTATCCACGGCGCGACGAACAGCGGTAGGGCGATGAAAATGAGAAAGACGCCCGTCATCTGCATTACACTCATGAGAATTTTCATCTCTGTGGAATTCCAATAGATGGAATCTATCCCGTATCCGGTCGTCGTGAACGTCTCGATGACGATAGCGAACGCTTCGATGAAGCTCCGGTCAACGTTTTCAAAGGTTCCCATCGCCCACGAGTAGAGAAACGTGTACACGACGAGAATAGTGAAGAATGCGCCAATGTAGAGTAGCGCCCGTCGCCATTGTCGTTTCATTCTCATGTTCGGTCTATCACCTATCCCCTTTATCTTGCCGCCTTTACTACAACAGATCTCTGTGTGAGTGAGCATAGGTTTATACGACAAACCGACGCCAAAACCGCTGGATGCCCGTATCGTCGTTCGTGTTCGCGTTCCTTCCGCACGTCCCGTATCACAACTCGTTCGGGCGATTGAACACCATCCGGTTCGTTGTCCAGCGTAATGGCGAGCTATCGCGGTGCAATCGTAGATATGGACGGAACGTTGGTTCGGGGCGGCAACCCCCTGCCCGGTGCGAACGAGGGTATACGAGCACTCCGAGAGAACGGGATAGACCTCCTCCTCTTTTCGAACAATCCGACACAACCACCCGAGCGGTACGTCGAGCGACTCGCCGCACACGGCATCAGCATCGACGAAGAGCAGGTGCTCACGTCGGCGCTCGTCACCGCCGAATTTCTGGAAGCCGAGTACGGCGAACGCGACCTGTTCGTCGTTGGAGAGACGTATCTCCGCGACCTCCTGCGCGAGCGGGGATTTACGGTGCTGGAAGACCCAGACGCCGCGGAACTGGTCGTTGGCTCTATCGACCGCGAGTTCGATTACGACGAACTCACGCGCGCATTCTGGGCGCTCGAAGACGGTGCCCCCTTCGTCGGTACCGACCCGGACGTGACGATTCCAGCCGCGGAACGTCTCGTCCCCGGGTCGGGTGCTATCATCAACGCCATAGCGGGCGTTGCCGGGAGGGAACCAGAGCACATACTCGGTAAGCCAGCACCGGAAGCAGGAGCGGCGGCGCTCGAACGCCTCGGCGTTCGAGCGGAAGACTGCCTCGTCGTCGGCGACCGGTTGGACACCGACATCGCGCTCGGGGAGCGTATCGGCGCGACGACGGTGCTCGTCCAGTCGGGAGTAACAACGCCGGACAGTCTCGACGAAACCGCTGTGCAACCGGAGTATATTCTCGACAACGTCGGACAGATTGGGAAACTGCTTGAGAACTGACCTGCGAATAGGTGTTGAAAATTGCTGTTCGAAACGTAAGATAGAGATTATATCAGCATCAGCGAGAGGATGCTAACCAGAACGAGCACCACGAGGACGACGCTCATCCCGATGCCCGCGCTCAACCGAACGCGGCCGTGACCGGTAAGCCGACCGAGGGTAGAGTTGGGGTGTTTGATGGCATCGGTCGAAACGCGTGACAGTTTCACCACCGCACGGTCAACACCAGCGTACAGATTCGTCGTCCCGACGACCACTGCGCGGGTTCCGTACAACGCAAGTGGGTTGTAGAGATTGTCGATGTCGGGGACGCGACCGACTTTCTTGAGCGGTTTCTTCAGGAACACGTAGCCGACGGCACCGATAGCTGCCAGTATCAACCCTTCTTCAATGTGCCCGATGGTGTAGGTCGTGTAGTCGAACCCTTCGGTGGGGAGGATGGCGAACAGCGCCGAAGGGAACAGTCCGTACAGCACGCACAGTCCGGCGACGAGAATCATTCCGACTGACTGTCCCCAGTTGGCGTCTCGCACCGAGCTATCGTACTCACCTTCGACGAAGGCGCTGTAGCCCAGTTTGATGAACGAGAGGAAGGTTCCGACGCCACCTGCCAGGAGGAGATACCAGAGAATATCGTAATGTTTCTTGTGCGCCGCCGCGAGAACCATCCCCTTCGAGACGAAGCCGTTGAAGCCCGGAAATCCAGCAATGGAAAGCGCCGCGATGGTGAATGTAATGGCGGTAATCGGCATCTCGCGCGCGAGGCCGCCGACCTTCTTCAGGTTCTCTTCGCCCGTTCTGAAAATAACCACTCCGACGGTCATGAACAGCAGGCTCTTATAAAGGATGTGATTGAAGACGTGGCCGAACGCGCCGCCGGTTGCGAGCGCGCCGCCGATACCAACGCCAGCGACCATGTAGCCGACCTGTGACTGAATGTGATAGGAGAGCAGTCGGCGCATGTCGCTCTGCAAGAGCGCCATGCTCGCGCCGAAGACGGCCATGAACGCACCCATGTACGCGATGGTGAGGTGGCCGTCGGGGAACACACGGTACATTCCGTACACGCCGGTTTTGGTCGTGTAGACACAGAGGAAGACGCTCGCGGCGATGTGCGGTCGCGGATACGTGTCCGGAAGCCACGCGTGGAGGCCGACGAACCCGACGTTGACGCCGATACCGATTGCGGCGAGGATGGGTGCAACGTCGCCCGCCATACCGACATCGGCGCTGGTCGCCGTGAACAGGAACGACCCGACTTCGGTGTAGTGCCACACGACTGCTCCGAGCAGGAGCGTTCCGCCGATGCCGTGTAGGAGTGCATACCGGAATCCGGCGCGCACCGCCCGACCGCCGTAGTACCAGACGAGCAGGGTGCTGGTAATCGCCATCAGCTCCCAGAATAGGATGAGCGTGAGCCAGTCGCCGCCGAACACCGCGCCGAGACTCGTCCCGACGTAGGAGAGCGCGAACGCGGTCTGCACCGAGTCCGCCTTCGAGTAGAACGAGTAGAGAACGGCGACTGCGCCGATGAATCCGAAGATGAGTCCCATCAGCGTAGAGAAGCCGTCCACGTTGTACAGAACCGCGTCGAAGCCGAACAGCGACACGGGAAGGTGTTGGCCCTCCGGCGACAGCCAAACGTATGGAACGACGACGGCCGTGGCCAGAATGCCGAGCGCGTGGCCGACTTTCCGACCGACGAACGGCAGGAGGATGGCGGCGAGCAGAACCGGCACGAACGGCGGAACGAGTGGGTCTACCATTAGACGGTCACCCCCGTGACGCCGGAGACGATGAGCCTGACGATTCGAAGGAAGACGGCGCTACCGGGCACGATGCCGAGCACAATCGACCCCGTCGCCGCGAAGAGAATCGGCCCGAGCATGAACCACGTCGATTCGTCGCCGTTCCACCTGCGGTGTTCCCACGCGAGGCTGTCGTCGTGGCCGTGTTCCGGTCGAATGTGCGCCTCGGCTTCGCTTCGGTCGATGGCTCCCTGACCTTCGTGGTCGGGTGCATATCCGTGGTCGTCTCGCTCGATAGGGTCGTCGTCGGGGGAACGGCCGCCGTCGGTGGCCGTTCCGGTTGTGGTGTCCGTGGTGTCCGTTCCGGCAGTCGCGTCTGCTTCACCGTACCGACCACCCAGCACGTTCTCAACGACCGGTTTCGGGTCAGCCTTCCCGGGCGACTCGAAGAAGGCCGTGTAGATGACCGGCCAGAAGTACGCGATGTTGAGCACGCCCGAAACGAGCAATGCGCCGGTAAACACCACGTCACCGGCCGTAACGGTTCCGATGAGCAGGTAGTATTTGCTCACGAATCCAGCCACCAGCGGAATTCCGGCCATCCCCAACGCCGCGATGCCGAAGGCGGTCATCGTCAACGGCATTCGCTTGCCGATGCCCGCCATGTTGCTGATATCGTCGGTGTGCGTCTCGACGTGGATGGCTCCAGCACAGAAGAACAGCGTGAGTTTCATGAACGCGTGTGCGGGGATGTGGAGCAGACCGCCGACGAGCGACATCGGATTGAGTACTGCCAGTCCGAGAACGATGTACGAAAGCTGACTCACCGTCGAAAAGGCGAGTCGGCGTTTTAAGTTGTCCTGTCGGAGTGCGATAATGCTCGCGGTGACGAGGGTGAACGCCGCGACGCTCGCCAACAACAGACCGAGGCCGAGGTCGGCGACCACAGCAGGTCCGTACACGTCGAGGATGACGCGCGCGATTCCGAAGACGCCGGATTTGACGACTGCCACGGCGTGCAGGAGTCCAGAAACAGGCGTTGGAGCAACCATCGCATCGGGAAGCCACGAGTGAAGCGGCATGAGCGCCGCCTTGACGCCGAATCCGGTCACCAACAGCGCGAAGGCCGCGCGGGCGAACATCGGGTCGGCGTCTGCCAATGCGGCAATTCCGCCGGGCGTGAACGTCGTCGTTCCGGTCATCCAGAACACGAGAACTGCACCAGCGAGCACCGCAACGCCGCCGCCGAAGGTGTACGCGAGGTACTTTCTCCCGGCGGCGCGCGCCTCGTCGGTTTCGTCGTGCGCGACGAGGGGATAGGTCGCCACCGTGAGCAGTTCGTAGAAGACGAACAGGACGAGCAGGTTGGAGGCGAACGCGACACCCACCGCCGACGAAACGCTGGCGGCGAATGCCGCAAAATATCGCGTCTGGTTGTGTTCGTCCAATCCGCGCATGTAGCCGATGCTGTAGAAACTCGTTACCAGCCACAGCAGACTTGCCAGCAGACCGAACAGAATGCCGAGGGCGTCGGCCTGCAGTGAAAACTCCACGCCCGGAACGAACCGTCCGAGGTCGGTGACGTAAACGTTTCCGTCGAGGACACCCGGAACCATGCTCGCCACAATACCGAGGTTTGCGACGGCCGCGAGGATGGTCCAAAATTCTCGGACGTTCGGTCGTCCTCGCGAGGCGAGAATCGGGACGATAGCGATAGCCGATACCAACACTGCCGCAAACGGTCTGAGGGATGTTATTTCTGTCATGCGAGAAGGCGTTCAATCGTTGGTTCGAGGAGCTGTCCGTACTCGAAAGCGCCGAGGCCGAGAACGATGGCCAGCACTGCCGCCGCCAGAACCGTCGCTCGCATCCCCGTCGAGACAGGTGCTAGTTCGGCATCGGTTCCGTGTCCATCCGCAACGACGCTGGCGGCCGTCTCTGTTTCCGCCGTTTCGACCGCTTCGGACGGTTTTGCGGGTTCACGGAAGTACATCCGCTCGATAATCCGGACGAAGTAGGCCAGCGTCAGGAGCGTACTGGCGAGGATAACGACCGCGAGCGGCCACGCTTCCGCTTCGACCGCACCCACCGCGATGTACCACTTCCCGACGAATCCGACCGCCGGAGGAACGCCCACCATCGCAAGCGCGAGGACGCCAAACACCGCCGCGCCGATTGACGAACGCTCGGCGAGTCCTTCGTAACCGTCGATGGTGCGGTCACCGGTCGAGTTTGCGACCAGTCCGGTCGTCAGGAACAAACCGCCTTTCATGATGGCGTGGCCGACGAGGTGAATCATCGCACCCGTCAGCGCACTGACGTTGGCGACTGCGATAGCGCCGACGACGAGGCCGAACTGCGAAACCGACGAGTACGCGAGCATCCGTTTGATTTCGGTCTGCGTGACTGCTAGAACGCTTCCGAAGATGATACTCACCACGGCACCCGCCACGAGGACGGTGCGAGCGAACGAATTGGCGACCAAGAAGTCCACGGTGAAAACCGAGAGGATGATGCGCATCAACGCATAGGCCGCGACGGTGGAGACGAGCGCGGAGATGTACGCGCTCACCGAATCCGGTGCCCCGGCGTATGCCTCCGGTTGCCACGTGTGAACCGGGAAGACGGCCACTTTGACGAAGAGGCCAGCGACGAGAAGGCCGAAGGACGCCTGCACGAGCGGGTCTGTGTAGCCCATCGAGCCCACCGCCGGGAGTTGTTGCGAGAGGTCGGCCATGTTGAGCGTCCCCGTGGCGACGTAGGCGTAGCCGATTCCAAGCAGGAACAGCGACGCGCCGACCGTTCCGACGAGCAGGTACTTCAGCGCCGCGAGCGCGGAGCGTCCACCCTTGCCGCTTGCAACCAGCGCGTATGTCGCCAGCCCCGTGATTTCGAGGAAGACGTACATGTTGAAGATGTCGCCGGTGATGCTCATGCCGGTCAGTCCGGCGACGAGGAGCAGGTACGTCGCGTAAAACGAGTTCGAACGCGGGCCTGCGACGCGTGCGTAGCCGAGGACGCCGAGTGCGACCACCGCGATGAGGACGACCATCGTCGCGGAAAGGCCGTCGATGACGAGTTCGATGCCGTAGGGCGCGGTGAATCCACCGACGACGTACTCGACTGGCTGTTCGTCGAACGCTCGAACCGCAATCAGTCCCGCCCCACCAAGTTGGACCAGCGACGTGAGCACCGCAATCGGCCACCCGGATTCCGACCGGACGAGTCCGGCGAAGAACACCATGATCGACCCGAAGATGGGAAGCGCAACCAGCAAGGGAGCGAGGTCACTCATCGGCGGTCACCTTCTGGATAGCCTCCTCGTTTAGCGTTCCATACTCGCTGTAGATGCGAACGATGAGTCCGAGTGCGACCGCGGTGAGACTCACGCCGACGACGATAGCGGTGAGTATCAGCACATGTGGAAGCGGGCTGACGTATGGTTCCGCGGCCGTCAGCAGTGGGGGGCTTCCTCCCTCGACGAACGCGGTGACGATGAAGAAGAGGAAAATCCCCGTCTGGAAGATATTCATACCGATGACTTTCTTCACGAGATTCTGATTTCCTATCATCATGTACGTGCCAACACCTAGCAGAGAGAACGCAACGAGGTAGTAGAGTCGGGACGCGAGTATGTCTATCATACAGTCTCACCTCCGCTGTTCCGCATTCCGGCCGCGATGGCGAAAAAGAGGCCGGTGACGATGCTTGAAACGACGAGTCCGATGGCTAACTCCACGAACTCGATTCCGTATTTAGACGCGTGGTGGATGCCGTAGACGGAGTACTCCAAGAATCCGCCCCCGAGTATCACCGAACCGACGCCGGTCAGCAAGAACGCGAGGACGCCGATGCTGATAAATACGACCGGAAGCTTCGGGCCGACCCAGTCGCGCGTGGTTTCGATGCCGAACGCGATGCCAAGCATGAGGACGACGGTGCCGACGATGACGCCGCCTTGGAATCCCCCACCCGACGAGTCCGCACCGTGGAACATGATGAACAGTCCGAACGTGAATACGAACGGCGTGATGACGCGAACCGTCGCCATGATGATGGGACTCTCGACGTAGGGTATCCGTGAGTCGTTCACCGCGGCCTCATTAGCCTCGTTTGTGTCTTCGTTCATTCGAACGCCTCCTTGTGGAGAACCAGCAACAGCCCGACGCCTGCCGAATAGACGACGACGGCCTCACCGAGCGTATCGAACCCACGGTAGGCCGCGAGGACGGCAGTCACTGCGTTTTTCACTTCGGTTTCTTTGTATGATTCTTCGAGATAGTAGTCGGTCACGTTGTCGGTGGCGACCGCCGAGTCGTGCGCGCCGACCGGCGGGAGCGCGAACAGCGTCGTCGAAAGCACTGCAACGAGCGCGACCGCGACCCCTAATGCGCGGAAATCGATATTTTCGAGGGTCTGATTGTCCGTCGGCCGAACCGTCTTTGCGATGGTCAACAGGAACAACACGGTCATCACACCGGCACCGACTGCGGCCTCCGTGAGGCCCACGTCGGGCGCTCTGAGGAACACCCAGACGATTGCGATGCCGAGGCTGTACGCGCTGAACGCGATAATCGAACCGAGAACGTCCCGGAGGAGCGCCGTCGCAAGCGCACAGGAGAGGACGAACACCAACAGTGTGATTTCTATCGCGCTCATGATTCGTCCTCATCTACGGTCCACGGTTCGATACCCTGTTCGGTTGCGGCACGAGTGATGGCGTGTGCGGCGGTTGGATTCGTGATAAACATGAACAACAGGAGCAAGACGACCTTCACCGTCGAGAGGTCGATGCCGAACGAAATTGCGACCGCAGTGAGCGTCAGCATAGCACCGAGCGTCTCGCTCTTCGACGTGCTGTGTGCACGCGTGTAGAGGTCTGGAAGTCGAACCAGTCCGATGACGGCGACGACGGCGAAGAAGACGCCGCCAGCGGCCAGCACGAGCACCGCGATTTCCCGTGGCGTCATCACAGGACACCTCCGCGTTCGACGGTGAACTTCGAGATGGCGATGCTCAACAGGAAGTTAAGCAGTGCGTACACGAGCGCGATGTCGAGCGCACCGGGTTCGCCGATAGCCGCCGCCAGCAGCGCGATGACGATGACGACGTTCGAACCGATGACGTTGATGGCGATGACGCGGTCGGGCATCGTCGGGCCGCTGATGATGCGGTAGACGCCGACTAAAGAGGTGAGGACGAATCCCGCGGCGGCCGTCAACAGAATATCGTTGATGAGCGTCATTGGGTATCCTCCTCGTCCCTGTCCATTCGCTCTACGGGACTAGGAATGCGTGCGGCCGAGAGTCCGTAGAAAACGAACCGAACCGCTCGTTCGAGGGAACCGTCGAACAAATCCTCGCGTGAGCTACCGGTGAGCGTGTGCACGGTGAAATGTCGGCGGGAAACGTCCACGGTGAGAGTTCCCGGAGTGAGGGTAATGCTGTTTGCGAGCGTCGTCACTGGTAGTTCAGACCACACGGCGGCGTCGAACTCCACCATTTTCGGGTCGATTGGAAGGTCGGGATGAAGAACCACGCGAGCGATTTCGACGTTCGCTTTTACGATTTCCCACAGCAGATACGGGATGTAGAGTGCGAACCGTCCAAGCCGTTTAATTGTCCGGACGGGGTGTACCGGCGTCGTAAGCGAGACGCCCCAAAGTGACACCGCAACGATACTGGCGGTGATTGCGCCCGTTGCGAGTTCGAACGGCCCAAGGGAGCCTGCGAGCAGTAAGTAAAAGAAATACGAGACGCTGAACAGCGAAAAGAACTGTGCGAGCGTCCCGCGTTTTACCAGCAGTGGACTCCGTCGTTCTCGCTGGACTGGCGCCTCCTCGACGGCGAGGCCAGTCCTGCGGACTTCAGCCTCCAACGTCGGCAGGAGCGGAGTGGTTCCAATCGGGTTGAATCCCGGGTCGAACACCGCACAGTCCAGGTCGTGGTCACGAGCGTACCGGGCGAAAACGTCGGCGTAATCCGCAGGGCTGAAGAGGTATTCGCGGGTGCCGACCATCGTGGTTTCGAGGGTCACGTCGTCGGCGTTGTCGCCGAGGTCTTCTTCGGCCCAAACGGCCACTCGGTCGAGGAGGGTGTGAGCCGTCTCCGTTTCTTTCGTCTCGGCATTGTACGTGAGTCGCTCCGAGAGCGGGTAGACGAAGTGGATTGTTGCCGACGAACCGGTTTCGGTGGCACGTTCGAGAGCTTCCTGAACGACATACGCGACCGTGTTCCGGAGGGTTCTCGACTCTGAAACCGGAACCAGTAGCCGTGAACTGGTCAGCGTGACCACCTCGCTAGAGGCGGGGTTGCTGTTCGAACGAGAGTAGGTGACATCGATGCTTCGCGTAACGTTTTGACCACACAGTTTAAAGGGTTTCTTTATCGAGTTAGTTTCGCCAATTCTCATCTGATAATCTGCGCTCTAGTCAAAAAAACACCCCATTATTCGACGTAACGTGTGCGAGGCGGACGGTATATTCCTGCAGACGCGATAGTAGAAGTCAACACTTCGACATCCAATCGACGGCCAGTGCAGTTCGGTTTATACCGACTCTCGTATTCAACAGGCATATATTCCACGGATTCGAGAACAGGTACATGACACTCGAAGGAATTGACGAGTTAGACCAAACGATTCTCTATATGCTCCAGCGCGACGCGCGGAAAACGACCTCTAACGACATTGCCGAAGCCGCAGGCGTTTCTGCAAGCACGGTTCGGAACCGCATCGAGCGATTGGAAGAAAACGGGATTCTTCAGGGGTACGATGCTGATGTGAACTACGAACAGGCGGGCTACCAACTGTATACGCTCATCATCTGTAGCGCGTCCGTCCGTAATCGAGAAGAACTCGCCGAAGCCGCACTCAACGTTCCCGGCGTCGTCCGCGTGACGGAAGTGATGACCGGGGAAAACAACGTCCACGTCAGCGTCGTCGGGAACGACAGCGACGATTTGAGTCGTATTGGACGCGAACTCGACGAACTCGGCTTGGAGGTGGTGGACGAAGACCTCATCAGAAACGAATACACCTGCCCGTCGGATGATTTTAAATGCTAATGAGGACACAATAGTAAATTTTGCCCGTGTTTTTTCGATAGGCGCAGAAAATAAGCTACATTTATATTCGTTCATCTCCCAAAAGAGTCCAAGGTGCTTCTCGTAACCGGACGGGAAGTAGTGGAGAACGATACTCATGAGTCAGTCACAGAAAGATTCGATACACGACACACGACAGACCGACGGCCCCGACGCGTGCATCGTCGGCGGTGACCACGTTGGCCGTGACGTTGCCAACAAACTCGTCAACGAGGGGGTGTCGGTTACACTGGTGGATTCGATGCCGCCGAGCGACCCGCCCCCTGAACTGACGGTTCATCACGTCACATCGCTCGATGCGACCGAACTCCGTCACATAAACGTCCACGAAGAAACGACGATTTTGGCGATTAGTCCGAAAGACAGCGCAAATCTGTTGATAGCACAACTGGCCCGGACGAAGTTCGGCGTCAACCGGACTATCGCACGAGTAAACGACCCACAACGCGTGTCCGCATTCGAAGACCTCGGCATCGAGGCAATCGACGCCACGGCCGCCCTTAGCCGCGAGATTACGGAGCGATGGTAATGTCGAAACGGGTAGTAAAAAAGCCACCACGAGTTGTTACGCTCGATAACAGTAAGGAATTTTAGACACTATGGCAAAGAAGCTCGAACGGGACCTCGGACTCGGTGCAGTGTTCGCTATCAGTATCGGCGCAATGATTGGTAGCGGTATCTTCATTCTCCCTGCATTGGCGCTCGAAATCGCAGGGCCAGCGGTGATTTTCGCGTACTTGCTCGCCGGGGTGCTAGTCGTCCCGGCCGCCCTCTCGAAATCCGAAATGGCGACCGCAATGCCGGAAGCAGGCGGCACGTACATCTACATCGAGCGTGGAATGGGACCGATTTTGGGGACGATTGCGGGCGTCGGAACGTGGTTTTCCCTCTCGTTTAAGAGTGCGCTCGCACTCGTCGGCGGGGTGCCGTACCTCGTCCTGCTGTTCGACCTGCCGGTGAAGCCGGTTGCACTCGGACTTGCGGCGTTTCTCATCCTCGTAAACATGCTCGGCGCGAAACAGACCGGCCGACTCCAAGTCGGCATCGTCGTCGTCATGCTCGCGGCGCTCGGCTGGTTCGTCGCGGGAAGCGCCGGAAGCACACAGACGACCAACTACGAGCCGTTTTTCGTCGGAGGCTTGGAAGGGCTGCTGGCCGCAACGGGACTCGTGTTCGTCTCGTATGCCGGAGTGACGAAAGTCGCAAGCGTCGCGGAGGAAGTCGAAGACCCGGGGAAAAATATTCCATTGGGAATTCTCGGGTCGCTGGCGTTCACGACGTTGCTGTACGTCGCAATCGTCGCCGTCATGGTCGGTGTAACCGAGGCAGGAAGTATCGCAGGGTCGGATACCCCGGTGGCGGTCGCCGCAGAAGCGACGCTCGGGCAAGCCGGTGTGTGGGCAGTCATCGGCGCGGCAATCCTCGCACTGGTATCGACCGCGAACGCTGGCGTCCTTTCGTCGTCGCGCTACCCCTTTGCCATGAGCCGCGACAAACTCGCTCCGCCCTCGTTTGCGACGATAAGTGACCGTTTCGGCACCCCGGTTTCCGCTATCACGCTGACCGGAGTCGTCGTACTGTTGCTCATCGCCTTCGTTCCAATCCTCGAAATCGCCAAGCTAGCCAGCGCGTTCCAGATTCTCGTATTCGTACTGGTGAACCTCGCCGTCGTCGCCTTCCGTCACGGAGCCGCCGACTACGAACCCGTGTTCGAATCGCCGCTCTACCCGTGGATGCAGGGCTTCGGCGTCATCAGCGGCCTGCTGTTGCTCACACAGATGGGACTCGTCCCGCTCGTGGGAGCGGCGGTTATCATCGTCGGGAGCATCATCTGGTATGTAGTTTACGCGCGCCCACGCATCGAGCGCGAGGGGGTCGCCACGGACGTTGTCCGGCGTCGGGTCGGCAAAAACGTCCTCGCGGAAACGGAGACGCTGATGACGGGAGAATCGGTCACCGAACGGAACGGAAACGAGATACTGGTCGCACTCACACGAGACGTCGAGTTGGAACGCGAGCGGTCGCTACTGCGGCTTGCCGCCGACCTCGCCAGACCGGACGACGGCCGCTTGGTCGTCGTCCGATTCGACGAGGTTCCCGACCAAGCACCGCTCGACCACGCCGCAGAAGTCCAGTCACCGGCGGACGTTCGGTTCGAAGAACAGACAGATACGCTCGCCGACGAACTAGACGTCGAGGTCGAGTACGGTGAAATCGTCAGTCACGACACGAAGCGCGCTATTGTCAACTTCGCAAGCGAGCGCGACGTGTCCGCAGTCGTCGCGGAACACGAACGACTTCGTCTGCGGTCGCGGCTGTTGGCCGACCCAATCGACTGGGTCGTCCGACACGCTCCGTGTGACGTGTTACTGGTCGAAAACCGCGGTTACGACCGACCACAGCAGGTCGTCCTCTCCAGCGAGGGTGGCCCGTACGACCCCACGACGGTCGCCGTGGCCGACGCCATCGCGCGTGAAACTGGCGGACGCGTCACCCTCCAGTTCAGCATGGCGGACGGCCAATCAAATCAGCGCCAACAGACGATAGAGGAGTATCAGGCGGAACTCGCCGAACTGCTCTCTGCATCGGTGTCCGCAAACGTCGTCCGGTCGGACGGTGGCGACAACGTCCCGAATCCCGAGGTCGTCATCCGTCGTGGCGTCGTCACCCGAGTGTGGGGCGGAAGCGACTCGCAGGAGCGCACCGCCGTCGATTGCACCGAGGTAACGGTCTATCCACACGAGTCGCGTCGTCCCGGCCTCTTGCGTCGGTTGGTAGACCGACTCGTCTTCTAACCGCCGTCAGCTCTAAACATCTATCACGACCGAACGGCACCACTCCGAATTTTTCCCGAGTTTCGGGGTGAGACGATGACGCTTAACTTTCCGGCCACGAGACGGTCGGTATGGAACCGGACGACAATCATCGCAGTTGGGCCGAACGGTCGGGGGATTTTTCGCCCGCCTACTACGCCGAAATCGGCTCGAACGAGGTGAGCGATACCCTCGCCAGCGTGTTCGAGTACTACGCAGACGAGGATGCCGAAATCCTCGAAATCGGCTGTAGCTCCGGCCGTCACCTCGCCCGCCTCCGCGACGACGGGTACAAAAACCTCACCGGCATCGACATCAACGACGAATCGTTCGACGTGATGGCCGACCGGTATCCGCGACTCGCGGAGACGGGGACGTTCCGAACCGGCGCGATAGAGGACGTGCTTCCAGAATACCCCGATGATGCGTTCGACGTGATTTACTCGGTGGAGACGCTACAGCACATTCACCCCGAAAACGAGTGGGTGTTCGAGGAACTGATTCGCGTCACGAGCGACCTGCTGATAAGCGCCGAAAACGAGGGCAACAGCCCACAGCGCGGCCGAGGAGATGCTGAAGTCAGCTACGTGCACGACGATTTTCCGCTCTATCACCGCAATTGGAAACAGGTGTTCTCCGACCTCGGCCTCGCCCAACTCGTCTGCGAACCGGGGAGTCGCGACACGGTTCGCGTGTTTCGAGTGCTCTGATGGCAGTCACTCGAAGAACAACGAAAAAACAATTACGGCGTTAGGAGTCGGCGTCGAGCGCCGACTCCAGCGACATGAAGAAGGCGAAGTAGCCGATAACGCCAGCGAACAGGGACAGGTGGTACGCCCACGTCGGCCCCTGAAGAAGATCGAACAGGGCGGTGACGACCGCTACCCAAATCACGGCGAAGGCGAGGTCTGCGACCATGCCGGAGCGATGTTCCTTGACGTGGTCGAGGAGTGTTCCGGTGAACTGCACGTCACTCACCGTCCTCCGGTTCGTCTCGCTCGTCCACGACCAACACCGAGCGATGCGTGGAGCGGAGAACGCGTTCTGTGACGCTGCCGAGGAGCATCCGCCGGACGCCGCTTCGACCGTGACTGCCCATCACGACGAGGTCGATATCGTAGTCCTCGGCGAAGTCGGCGATGACTCGGTGGGGCTGTCCGGCGCGGAAATGCTCTTCGGCCGAAATGTTTCGGCTTCGGCCTTGCTCAACGACGTACTGGGTCGCGTCTCCAGCTCGGTCTTCTAAGTCGTCCATCTCGCCGAATCGACCGGCCCGGATGCGGTCGATTTGCTCGGTGCCGAGACTCACGTCCATGGCGTCGGTATCGATGACATAGAGCGTGTAAACCTCGGCTCCGAACTTTTCGGCGATGTCGAGCGCGGATTCGACAGCCAGTTCCGCGGTTTTGCTCCCGTCCGTGGGAATGAGGATGCGTTCGTACATTGATTGGTGGTTTGGGATTCGTTGATAGTTCGTTGGTGATTATCTACCGTTAGCTAGTCGTCCGCGGGGCTGTGCCCGCTCTTTGCATCGACGATGTCCTCGGCGCTCTGCTGTTGGCCCATCGGTTTGGGGCTGTGACACTGTCGAACGATTTGTTTGATTCGCTCCGGCGGTTCGCTGGTCGCCATCGACACGCCGATGGTGATTGCAAACACGATTGGCGTTCCGACGAGTGCGGCTCCGACTGCCGGGAACACTTCGGCGTAAATCGGCACGAGCGGCCCGGATTCGGTGGCGAGGATGAGTTCGTTGAACACGGCAGCAGTCCAGATGAGGAGTCCGGTCGTCATCCCGGCGAGGGCACCCTGTCGGTTGGCGTTCTCCCACCACAGGCCGAGGAAGAACATCGGGAACAACACGAGTCCGGCCAGCGAGAAGGCAAGCGCGACGAGTTCACCGACCAGCGCTGGCGGGTCGAGTGCGGTAACCGTGACGATAGCACCGAGCACGATGATGGTACTGCGACCGACGAGGAGTTGTTGGCGCTGTGTCGCGTCCGGGTTGATGATGTTCGTGTAGATGTCGTGCGCCGCGGCCGACGAGGCGGCGATGAACAGCCCCGCAGTCGTTGCAATTGCGGCGGCGATACCGCCCGCCGCGACGAGGCCGACGAACCACGTCGGGAGATTTGCGAGTTGCGACGCGAGAACGACGATAACGTCACCTTCCGCGCCGCTCATACCGTTTGCTCCGTAGACGGAACCGACGTTATTGGCGTAGAGGTCGGTTCCGAACGCCGCGAACGCGGGGGCGCTCAGGTACAGCAGACAGATGAAAAACAGCCCCCAGACGGTTGACCAGCGGGCGGTACGCTCGCTTTCGACCGTGTAGAATCGAACCAACACGTGCGGAAGGCCACAGGTACCAACGATGAGCGAGAACGCCGTCGCAATCCACAGGAAGTAGCTCGTTCCGCTGAACGGTTCGGTGAACTCCGTGTTCAGTTGGCCCAACAGCGCGCCGTACTCGACTTGCGGCAGGAAGGTCGAATAGCCCTGCGTGTAGCCGACGGCGTACAGGCCCGCGAGGAACGCCACGATGAGGATGACGTACTGGACGGCCATGTTCTTCGTCGCGCCGAGCATTCCCGACAGCGCGAGGTAGCCGACCGTGATTCCCATCATGAGAATCACCATGGTGGCGTAGTCGCCACCGAACACGTAGATGCCGACCAATCCCATGCCGCGGGCCTGTCCGACCGAGTAGACGAACCCGATGAGAATCGTCGTCAGCGCGCCGATTGCGCGCGCGGTGTCCGAGTTGAATCGGTCACCGACGAAGTCGGGCGCGGTGTACTTGCCGAACCGGCGCATCTGCGCCGCCATGAAGATGAGCAGGACGAAGTAGCCGGTTGACCACCCGACGACGAACGCAAGTCCGTAGTAGCCCGACAGCGCGATGAGTGCCGCCATGCCGAGGTACGACGCCGCGGACATCCAGTTGGCACCGATTGCCATCCCGTTTTCGACGTTTCCGATGGAGCGACCGGCGACCCACAGGTCTTCGGTGTCGGCCACGCGGAACGCGTACCCGATGCCCAAAAACAGCAACAACATTCCCGAAACCATGGCGGCCGGGATGATTTTGAACGACGCGTTGAGC
The DNA here is from genome assembly GCF_000710615.1 of Haladaptatus cibarius D43. Classification (NCBI taxonomy): domain Archaea; kingdom Methanobacteriati; phylum Methanobacteriota; class Halobacteria; order Halobacteriales; family Haladaptataceae; genus Haladaptatus; species Haladaptatus cibarius. The sequence goes on from NZ_JDTH01000006.1 coordinate 251,490, forward strand.
GCGTCCGGAAGCAGTTGAAGCGGCGTGAACGTCATTGTTCGGCCCCTCCGTCGGGGGCGACGGTTTCGGTGTCCGGCGCGGCCTGCTTTGTAGAGTGGTCGATACCGTACTTGTCGTCCAGTTGGTCACGCTTTCGCGCGTAGATGAACGAGAGAATCAGCGCACCGCTCGGCGCACCCATCGCGGTCAGCAGGTAGTGCAGTGGGAACCCGAGGATGGTGATGCTCGTCATGAGGTCGGGTGCGAGAAACGTCGCCGTTACCGGGCCGAACACGATGATGGTCCACGCGACGAACATCATCCATACGATTTTGAGGTGGTCGCGCATGAACGGTGTTGCCGGTTTGAAAATGTTAATTTGCGCATCGAGATAGTTGACGTTCCGCCGACTGGTTTGGACGCCGCCGTCCGTTTCGATGTCGGGAGCTGTCCCGTCTGATTGTGAGCTATTGTCTGTCATAGTTGACTGGTTTCGATGAGTTGTGGTCGTCCCGATTCGAGCGGCGTTCAGTCGTCTCCGACCGTTTCCGCGATGTCTTCGACGACATCTGGATTGCGGAGGGTCGAAGTGTCGCCCAGTTCCTCCTCGTTGGCGATGTCCTCCAAGAGTCGGCGCATGATTTTCCCGGAGCGCGTTTTCGGCAGTTCCGGCGTGAAGACGATTTCCTCGGGGCGAGCAATCGGGCCGATTGCGTCCTCCACGCCCGCGACGATTCGGTCGTGCAGGTCGTCGCCGCCGTCGTAGCCCTCTTCGGTGATGACGTAGCCGTACACGGCCTCGCCTTTCACGTCGTGGTGACCGCCGACGACTGCGGATTCGGCGACACCTTCGACGCCGACGATGGCCGATTCGATTTCCATCGTTCCGAGGCGGTGGCCGGAGACGTTGAGTACGTCGTCAACGCGGCCGAGAACCGTGATGTAGCCGTCCTCGTCTATCTTCGCGCCGTCTTCGGGGAAGTACACCCAGTCCGCCGGGTCGTCGCTCTCGGTGTCCGAGTACTCTGCCCAATACTCGGAGATGAATCGCTCGTCGTTGTCGTAGAGCGTCCTGAGCATCCCCGGCCACGGCTTGTTGATGGTGAGGTATCCGGCCTTTCCGGGGTCAACTTCCTCGCCGCGCGTATCGACGACGCGAATGTCGATACCGGGAAGTGGTGGGCCAGCGGAACCGGGTTTCGCGTCCGTCACGCCGGGGAGCGTGGTGAGCATCATCCCGCCGGTTTCGGTCTGCCACCACGTGTCCACGATTGGGCAGTTCTCATTTCCGATGTGTTTGTAGTACCATTTCCACGCGCGTGGATTGATTGGTTCGCCGACCGTGCCGAGCAGTCGAAGCGAGGAAAGGTCGTGTCGTTCCGGATACTGACTGCCCCATTTCATGAACGCGCGAATCGCGGTTGGGGCGGTGTACAGTTGGTCTACCTCGTACCCTTCCACGATTTCCCAGAGTCGGTTACGGTCGGGATAATCCGGCGTCCCCTCGTACATCACGCTTGTCGTCCCGAGCGTGAGCGGGCCGTAGACGATGTACGAATGGCCGGTAATCCAGCCGATGTCCGCTGCACACCAGTAGGTGTCCTCCGGTTTGATGTCCAGAACCGCCTGCGATGTCCACGCCACGTAGGACAGATAGCCCGCCGTCGTGTGTTTCACGCCTTTCGGTTGTCCCGTCGTCCCCGAGGTGTACATCAAAAAGAGCATATCTTCCGCGTCCCGCGACACGGGTTCGACGTCTGCTCCCGCGTGCTCGGCCACGAGGTCGTCGTAGTCGTGATGTGACTCAGCCATCGGATGGTCGTACTCGTCGCCAAGTCGGTCAACCACGGCCACCGCGGTTACGTCGTGGTTGACGCCCGCAAGTCCCTCATCGGCCTTCTCCTTGTGCTGAAGCGGGTCGCCTCGGCGGTAGTAGCCGTCGCAGGTGACGAGGTATTCGGAGTCCGCGGCGTTCATCCGCGTTGCGAGCGCGTCCGCCGAGAACCCGGCGAAGACGACGCTGTGGGGCGCGCCGATTCGTGCACACGCCAACATCGCGATCGGCAGTTCCGGCACCATCGGCATGTAGAGCGTAACGATGTCGTCCTCGCCAACACCCTGTTCGCGCAGTGCTGATGCGAACTCGTTGACCTCCCGGTGGAGGTCGTCGTAGGTGTACGTCCTGTTCTCTTCGTCGGTCGGTTCCCCGACCCACTCGATTGCGACCTCGTCCCCGCGATTTTCGAGATGGCGGTCGAGGCAGTTCGCCGACGCGTTCAGTGAACCGCCCGTGAACCACTCGTAAAACGGCGGGTTCGAATCGTCGAGAACCGTGTCGTACTCCACTTCCCAGTCGAGCAAATCGGCCGCTTGCGTCCAACACTCCGGCCAGTTCTGCTCGAACTCGTCGTAGATGGCGTCATCCACGATGTTCGCCTGCTCGACAAACGACTGTGTGGGTTCGAACCGCTCCCGGTTTTCGAGACGCGCTTCGAGTTCGACATCGTTGTTTTCCGTCATGGGCCAAGTTCACAAGACTCACTATATTATATAAGTGGTGGAGCTAACTATACAAAACAGTCGGTTTTTCAACACAGCGGCCCTCATCGGAAAGAATAGGAGTTCACCACCGCCGAGAGAGGATTCATCCGACGCCAGTACGCGAGCGAAATTAAGCAATTAGTGTCTCTTTGCGTCCGACGAACCGCTGTCGTCCTCGAACACCGTATCGAACACTTTCTGTTGTGCCTTCCGGAGGTGGTTGTGGAGCGTCGGCGACGAAACGTCCATCGACGCCGCGAGTTCCTCGGCGGTACTCCCACGAGGCCATTCGAAATATCCGGCGAGATAGGCGGCCCGGAGAACCGTCTGCTGGCGCTCGGTCAACCGGTCGTGTACCGACTGCTGGACATCGACCGTGCTCCGCACGGGTTCGGAAACCTTGCGTTTCGAGCGCAAATCCGTCGCCGGAAACGACCGTTCGACGGTTTCCACGACGCGACGGACATCGACCTGCTCCGAGAAAACGCCGGAAACGTCGAGGACGCCCGATTCGGCCGACAGTTCGCGGACGGTGCCGCCGCGTTCCACGAGTATCGTCGCGAGCGAGTCGCCGGAAACGACGAATTCGAAAAGCGCGTCGTCCTCGTAGTCCCGGATAAGACGAGCATCCTCGACAGCGTCCGCGGCGGTTATCCTGTCGAGAACGTCGCCGACGGCGGCCCCGCTGGCCGTGACGAAGTAGAGCAACGAGTGGTTCGCTATCGGCACCACGCCTTCGAGCGCAAATCGACAGTCGAGTTCCGCCGAAGCCGAGACGAGAAAGACGCCATCGTCGGTACTGCGCAGGGAAAGCACCACGCCGGTGTCCGCCAACAGCAGGCGTTTGCGCGCAATCGACGTGATAGTTCGGCCGACTCGTCTGCCGACATCGGCGAGGAGCGTCCTATCTGTCGGCCGAAACGTGTCGTGGGCGACACAGAGCAATCCGTGAACGGTTTCGTTCGACCGGAGCGGCGCGACGGCGAACGAACACCGGGCCACTGTCCCGGCAAGCGACGCTCTATCGACCGACGAAGTAGCCGACGTATCGGCCGACACACCGACCGACGACCCATCAGCAGATAGGTCGTCGGTCACCGCTTTGCCGACTATCGTCACGTCGGGAATCTCGTCCTCCAGCACGCCGATACCGTCGAGGACGCCACCGAGAACGTCGTTCTCGATTCGTTCGGGCACAGCAGTCGTCCGTGGCGAACCGTCCGCGTCGCAAATCCAGACGGCGCGGTAGATGCCCGAGAGATGGTCGCAAACGGTTCGTTCCACGGCTTCGGCCGTGGACGCCTCGGCGAGGGTTTCTCCCAACTCGCCCATACATCGAAGCAGTTCGGAGCGGCGAGAGTCCGATCGGCCATCGTATTCGCGGTCGCGTTCCCAGTGGTGGTATTCACGGCGGTCGTGATGGTGTTCGCGGTGGTCGTGACGGCGATCGGGCCGACCGCCGTCACGACTCGACTGCTGGTGCGGATGTGCGAACGCGTCGATGACGTCGGTCGTGGTCGGCCTGTCGAGGTACGGAGCGAGGCTTTCGAGGTTCGTCCATCCGCCGACGGCCTGCACCACCCGCGGGTCGATTTCCTCCTCGACGAGACTCCACCAGGCGAAATACTTGCGGAGGTCGCGGCAGGTGACGTCTCGAAGGCCGTCAACGCGGTCTGCGACGTCGCTGACCACCATCTGAACTCGGCGTGGTGACACCGCGACGAACGGGTCGTACCGGGAAACGTCGTTCGCGGTGGCGAACTTTCGGAGGTCGTGGGCGATTTCGGGCGGGACGTATGCCTCCCTCGTTTCGCCGTCTCCATCTGGGACGGAGAGAAAATAGAATCGCTTTCCGTCGCGTTCGCGCTCGGTGAGGTCGGCGGGACAAATGCGGGTCAGTTCCGAGGGACGGAGTCCGACGCGTCCCGCCAGCGCCACGACGAGGTCTTCGCGGTAGGTTTCGGTTCCGCGGCGGAGACGCTCGTACTCCGGTGTCGTCAGGAACTCCGTGTTTTCCGCACCGCTCATATTTCGTGTTTCTCTGGAAAGGCGAATAAATCTTCGGGGTAAGAACGGAACGGTTCTCGACTGTTCTTCCTCTAGGAAGAAGAGAACTGACAGAACCGGACGAGAACAGTTTAAAAATCGGGAACGAGTTGTTTCGCCGTTGTACGAAAGCACGAAACTATTCGTTCAGAAGCGATTCGAGTTCGCCGACGACCTCCGGATTTCGGAGCGCGCTCGTGTCGCCGAGGTCTTCTCCGTTTGCGATGGCTTTCAGGTACCGCCGGACGACTTTGCCCGACCTCGTTTTCGGCAGAGATGGCGTGAACGTGACGGAATCGGGTGCCGCAATCGACCCGATGGCCGATTCGACGGCCGACTGGACGCGCGTTCTGAGCACCTCGTCGCCCGCGACGTTCGATTCGGGGCTGACGAATGCGTGAACTTTCGACCCTTTCATCGTGTCCGTCCCGCCGACGACGGCGGCCTCGGCGACGCCGTCTACGCCGACGATGGCCGACTCGATTTCCGCTGTACTCAATCGACGGCCCGACACGTTGAGCACGTCGTCGGCCCGCCCGAGAAGGTGGAGGTAGCCGTTCTCGTCCCGGACGGCGTTGTCGCCGGTGTCGTACTGCCACTGCCCCTCGACACGATTCGTTCGACGGGCACCCCAAGCGGCGTCTTCGCAGAGCGACCGCGCCATCCCCGGCCATGGCCGAGTGAGAACCAAGCGCCCCGACTCGCCGGGCGCGACTTCCTCACCGACTTCGTTGACGACTGCCGCCCCGATTCCGGGGAGTTCCCGTCCGACGGCACCCGGTCGCATTCGGTCTGCGCCGGGAAGCGTCGAGAGGACGACGCCGCCGGTTTCGGTCTGCCACCACGTATCTACGATTGGGCACTCGCCGCCGCCGACGTGTTCGCGGTACCAGCGCCACGCGGTTTCGTCGATGGGTTCGCCCACGGTTCCGAGCAGTCGGAGCGAGGACAGGTCGTGTTGTTCCGGATACTCGCTTCCCCACTTCATGAACGCCCGAATCGAGGTCGGCGCGGTGTAGAACACGTCCACTTCGTTGCGCTCGATGACTTCCCAGAGACGGTTCTTTTCGGGATGGTCGGGCGTCCCTTCGTACAGAACGGTCGTCGCCCCGAGCGCGAGGGGGCCGTAAACGGCATAGGAGTGGCCGGTAATCCAGCCGACGTCCGCGGAGCACCAGTGTGTATCCTCCGGCCTGAGGTCGAACACGGCGTGACTCGTCCACGCGACGTGCGACAGATAGCCACCGGTCGTGTGCTCGACTAACGTCGGTTCGCCCGTCGTTCCCGAGGTGTAGATGAGAAACAGAGAATCGTTCGAATCGCGCTCGACGGGGGCGATTTCGACCCCGTCGTAGTCGCTGATGAGGTCGGCGTAGGAGTGAGCGTCACCGATTTCCCCGTCGTCACCGAGCCGATTGACGACAATTTGTTCGACGTCCTGTTCGACGGAGAGACAGGCGTTGTCGGCCATGCTCTTGAGGTGGAGCGCGGTTCCCCGGCGGTAGTAGCCGTCGCAGGTAACGAGATATTCGGAGTCCGCACCGGCCAACCGAGTTGCGAGCGCGTTGGCCGAAAACCCGGCGAAGACGACGCTGTGCGGTGCGCCGATGCGCGCACAGGCCAGCATCGCAATCGGCAGTTCCGGCACCATCGGCATGTACAGCGTGACGACGTCGTCCTCGCCGACGCCGAGATTTCGGAGGGCCGCCGCGAACGCATTCACCTCGTCCTTAAGTTGGCGGTACGTGTAGGTTCGCGTTTCCCCGAGTTTTCCTTCCCAAACGAGCGCCGCCTCGTCGCCGCGACCATCCGCTACGTGACGGTCGATGCAGTTGTACGAGGCGTTCAACCGACCGCCGGGAAACCAGCGCGTCGAACCATCGTCGTCGAGTACCGCGTCGAACAAACGATGCCAGTCCAGTAGTTCGGCGGCGGTCTTCCAGCACGACGGCCACCCCGTTTCGAGAAGGGCGTCGCGGTCGCCCGCGGTGACGTTTGCTCCGTTAACGAACGACGATGGTGGCGTCTCCCGGTCGCGTCCGTGGGTTGTCTCCTTTCTACTCCCGTTGGCCATTCGTTTCGAGGTTCGTGCAAAAAGACAAAAATCGTTCGCCTACACGGCGGTTGGTGCTACCGGCTACCAAATTTCAAGCGCCCGGTCGAGCAACCCCTCGTCGTATCGTTCTTTCGTCTGCTCGTCCTGCATCCCGTGGACGGTAGCAACCGTCTCGACAGTGTTTTCGAAGTTCTTCAACGTCGCTTCGTCCACCATCTGACCGTCGATTGCGACCGCTCCCGTCCCGGTTCCCTTCGCTTCGACGAACGTCTCGATTTTCGAAACCGCGGTGCGGAGTTCGTCTGCGGTTGGTAGGTGGATGCGGTTCGCTTGCGCGGTCTGATTGGGGTGAAGCGACCAACTGCCGTCGAGGCCGACCCGCGCTTCGCGCTCGACGTGGTCGGCGTAGCCGTCGCCGTTGTAGAACGAAACGCCTGCGCGCTCGCGGAACAGGCGGTCGAACGGCCCGCCGATGGAGAGCAGGTCGTTCGCGCTCGCTTCGTTCGAGAGGGCTTCGTAGAGTCCCGACCAGTCGGGTCGCTGGCCAATCTCGCGCCCGCCGAGTTCTGCGGTGTAATCGACCGGCCCGAACACAAGTGCGGTCAGAAGGGATTCCTGCCCAAATTTGGATATTTCTCGGAGGTCAGAGCGCGCCCGCGCCGATTCGACGATGACGGCCAGTTCGATATCCGTGCCAGTTTCACGGCCCGCGGCGGCGACGGCCGCTTCCGCGGCGTTTACGTCTCCGAGACGCCCCACCTTCGGAACCACGAATCCATCGACGTGTTCGCCGACGGTTTCGGCGAGCGTTTCGATTTGCTCGACGCCGCGCTCGCGGAGCGATTCGCTGTCGTAGGCCCACTCGACGCGCAGCCAGATTTCGCCGGAGAATGCGGGCGCGTATTCCGGAAGCAACTCCCGGACGTTTTCGAGCGCCTCGTCTTTCATCTCCGGCGCGGTGCCGTCTTCGAGGTCGGGCACCAGCCAGTCGGGGGCCGAAAATCCCTCCGCGGTGAGGCCGGAGCGGAGATATTTCGCGCTGTCGTCCCGAGGGACGGCGGCGGGTGCGGTCTGGAACGTTCGGCAGAGTCTCGTCTTAGTCATTGGTAGTGGGGTGTGTTTCGTGATTTTGTCTACTGGTTTCGTCTTCGAATCAGTGCGGTTCGGGTGCCGGAGTACACCGGTTCGTCGCGCTGGTTGAACGCGTAGTGTTCGAACGTGACTTGGCCTGCCTCCGGGTCGCCCGTGTCCTCGATACCGAGAACGCGGGTAAATCCGTAGATTGTGTCGCCAACGGTCACGAAGTCGTAGAACCGCTCGTTTCCGTAGCCGATTTCGCGGTAGGTTTTCTCGTCCGAGCGAGCGTGTCCGAGCGCGACCGACCGAGTCACGTCGCCATACGCGACGATTTCGCCCGAGGGCGAGTCGGTCATGTAGTCGTCGTTGTGATGCTGTTTCGCGGTGTTGAGTGTCACGAGCGGCAGCGTCGCCACCATCACGTCGTCCATGGTTCGCCCGCGTTCGTGGCGGTAGGCGACCGCCGCATCGCGGTCTGTCGTTCGTTCGTGAGCGTCGCAAAAATCCTCGAAATACGGGCCGTCGGGCGAAATGAACTCGCTCGGAAGGCCGGAATCGTCGGGTTCCGCGGCCGCGCGCGAGTCCGTCGGACTCTCGCGCCCGCCGTCACTCGCCATCGGTTCCCGGCGCGGAATCATGTTCGTCCGAGTATACGACAGGAGGGGTTCGTCCGTTTCGGCGTCGAATCCGGTCGTTTCCCACGTCACGATGCCGTAGTCGGGGCGAGAACTCGATTCCCGTTTGGCTTCGACCGTCGATTCGACGCGAATCTCGGTGCCCGGCATGACTGCCGGGTCGTGAAGCGACACGTTGTCCCTGCCGAGGAAGTAGCCGCCTTTCTCGCTCAAATCCTCGACGCTCGGCCCCATCACGCTGGCGAGCAGGTAATCCGGGTGAATCGGACAGCCGTCGTAGCCAACTGCTCGCGCGGCGTCAGACCGCCAGTACACTGGGTCGTGGTTGAGTGTCTGGCTCATCCACAGTTCGTTGGCGTGCGCAGAGAGGGTGAATCCCGGCGCGTGTTCGATTGTCTGTCCGTCGCTGAAATTCTCGAAGTAGTTTCCCTTTTCCAGCGTCTCTGCTCGCTCCAGCGCGTTCGAAAACGTCCGTGAGTCTGCCCAATCTGTCATCTGTTATCTCCGATTTTCATTCGGTGTCTCTTTCGTTCGTGTCTGCTTCGTCCGTGCTTTGCGGCGGTAAATCGTCCGCCGCATCTCGTTTTCCATCACCATGTACCCTTCATCGAAACCCATGCCCGGTTTGGCGAGCGTCTGGGCGGCGTCGGTGGCGAGCGCGACGTGCGCGCACGCTCGCGCGGAGGTGACCGTCTCGTTGCACGTTCCGCCGAGATACGCCCGGGTGTCGGTGCCGTCGCAGTACAGCACTGCTTCCGCACTTCGCCCGATGCCGCCGAGGTCGGGGGTCTTGATTTGCACCACGTCGGCCGCGCTCGCGTCCACGAAGGCCCGCACGTCCGCGAACGTGTTGCACCATTCGTCGGCCACGATATCCACGTCAACGCCCGCGTCGGCGAGTCCGTCGCGGAGTTCGGCCATGGCGTAAATCTGCTCTTCCCGCCCGCCAACGTCCATCGGCCCTTCGACCTGTAGCGGAAACGGGGCCGCGGCCTCCCGGAGGTCGGCGAAGTAGTCCGCGATTTCCGCGCGGTCGTATGGCGGCGCGAAAATTTTCCCGAGGATGCCGTACACGTCGACGTGGAATCGCGGGTTGTAGCCCTCCGGGCCGAGTTCGACCGCGCGGTTCGAAAGCCACGCCAAATACTTGACCAATCGCTCGCCGTCCGAACCGACCTTCTCGACGCTGTTGAATAGACCGTGGGGAAGGACGGGAACACCCTTCAACAGCATCTTTTCGGCGTTTTTGCGCCGATTGTCGCCCGACTGCCCGAAGACGGGAATCGGGTCGCTCGCGGGAACAGTCCCGTAGGTGTCGGCCAGAACGTCGGTTTTCGTGCCGCGTCGGGCGATTGCCGCGGCGTCGAGCAGCGCCTGCGAGACGCCGTACCGAATCGCGGTGTGCAGTCGTTCGCCGTCGTTGGTGAGTTCTTCGAGGATGTCCGCGTTGTCGCGGAATTCGCGCACAGAGCGTCCGAACAGCGCGTCTGCGACCGTGTTTTCCACCACGGGCGCGAACGCTTCGGCCCGAAAGAGCGAATCGCGGCCGCCCGCGCCGGAGTACTGCACCGCGGCACAGTCGCCGCGAGCGACTGTGCCGTCGGAGAGTTCGAGCAGGACGCTAACGGACTCTCCGGCCTGTCGAACGCGGTCGAATCCGGGCGTCACCGGGTCGCCCTGATACGCGAATCCGTCCTGTTCCGCGCCAGTCTTGATGGCGCGCTGGTCGTCGAAGAAAAATCCGGAGACGGCGGGCACCGCACGAACCGATTCGATGGTTTTCGCGGGGTCGGATTCGACGGAAGTCACGCTCCGCCACCCCCGGACCGACTGCTTCCGCGACGGCCGATGAGTCGGCCGTCGCTGATGGCGTCCACGTCGTCCGCGACCATCTGGAACGAAGTGGTTCGGTTCTCCGCGCGCGCCCGACGGTCGAGTCGGTTGGTGTGAACCGCCTTGAGTTCCGGTTCGAGCGCGAGGTCGCCAAATTCGAGGATTCGAACCCGACCGTCGTCGTCGCGGGCCGGTAACACGGCACTCTTTGCACTCTCGCTCGGGGCGAACGGCACGTCGATATTTCCAGTTTCGAACGCCGCAACGATGCCCTGTGCAACGTCTTCGTCGCCGAATTCGAGAATCGTCTCCATGAGCGACCGCACCGATGCTTCGATGAACTCGCGTTCCTCCTCGATGCCCTCCACGTCGATGTCCTGTTCGCACATCATATCGAGTATCTGTCTGGTGGTTCGCAGACCTGCCGCGTTTGCCTCCTTCGTCGGAACCCCGCCGAACTCCTGCGGCGATTTGGTGATAACCTTGTCCGGTTTTGCGATTGCGGCGGTGGCCGCGCCGAGCGCGATAACGCCGCTCGCGCGGGCCTCGTCGGGTGGGAAGCCACCCATCCACTCGTGGAAAACTGTCGTCACGGTCACCTCGTCGAGGAGGTACTCCTCGCCGAGTTCGCGGAGGGCTTGCAGGGCCGCAATGTCCTGCACGAGGTTGCCGACTTGCCCATAGCCGAGCGTGATGCTCCGGACGCCCTGCGTGGCGGCGAGTAAGCCTTCGACCACGCCGATGACGATGGCGATACACGGCGGGACGAGCGTGCCCGTTAATGGGCCGAACGGTTCGCGGTTGATTTCCACGCCGCGAGCGGTGTAGGCTCCGGCGAGGCGGTCAACGTACTGCCAGTGTTCGATGGTCTGGGCGAGGCCGCGCTCTTTCGTGTACGGAATGTTGTACGAGATTGGGCCGCCTTCGAAGCTCTGGAACCCGCCGGCGAAAGTGACTGCGGCGAGAAGGCGGGCGTCGGGCGTCCCGTGGCGCACTTCGATTGGGGCGTCCACCGCTTCGATGAGTTTCCGACAGCCTTCGACGCCGTGGTTGACGGCGGGAAAGCCGTTGAGCGTGTCGTCGCCACTGTCGCGGGCGTCTTCGAGGCCCTGCTGGGCTTTTTCGTACTCGTTGTCCCGCGTGTACGAGTCGATGGTCGTCGGGAGCAAGTCCGCGCCGCCCGCGCCTTCGAGGTGGCGAAGGAGGGCGATTTGGTCGTCCAGTCGCGGAACGCCGGCACGAGGTTGGAGGAGCGGCCGGTCGGCGCGCTGGAGCACCTTCGCAAACCGCTTTTTCTCGGGAAGCGAATCGTGGTAGGCGACCGCTTCCTCGAAATCGAACGGTTCGACCGGCCAGTTTTCTCGTATTTTTTCGTCGATTCGTGACAGCTTCTCTGCGGAAAGTCGTGTATCGCGTAACATGGGGAGAGAGGGACTCAGGACGTGAGCCTCGTTCGTTCGGCTTCGGATTCCGCGATGTTCATGTCGGCTTTGAGGGCGGCAATCGCTTCCATCGGCTTCGTTTCGGAGTCGAAAACGCGGTCGAACCCCATCGCTCGGAAGCATTCTTTCGTCTGCTCGAAGTCGTCCTGTCCGACGGCGAGATTGCCACCAATGTAGGTGATGGGGTCGAGACCGGCGGACTCGATGGCCTCGTGGAAACCACGGCAGTCCTGTTCGGCGTGGCCGTACAACGAGGAGACGAGTACCGCATCACCCTCGTGTGCTTCCACCGCGCTGATGAAGTCCTGCTGGCTGGACTGGACGCCGATGTTGACCACATCGAAGCCAGCCGTCGAGAGCGCTTGGTCGAGTATCGTGATGCCGACAGCGTGTGCGTCGGACCCGATCACACCGAGGATTATTGTGGCAGACATCGCATCGGTATCTACAATGGACAGAAGTTAAAGGTAATGTTTTTTCATGATTAATGCGTTTAAGGCCCTTTAGGGAGTTGGAGTGTGCCTAAGCCACAAACCACATTATTAATTGGGAAGATTTTTGTTTCGGGTTGGCGACGGATGGAGCGATGCCAGCGCTTTCCGACCTGCGCGTTCTCGACCTCACACAGGTGCTCGCCGGGCCGTACTGCACGATGTTGCTCGCGGATTTGGGAGCCGACGTGGTGAAAGTAGAACGCCCCGGCGGCGACCTCATCAGGCCGAATCCACCGTTCGTCGGGGACGACGACGCCTACGGAGGGTATTTCCAGAGCATCAACCGTGGCAAGCGAAGCCTCGAACTCGATCTGACCGACGAGGACGACCGCGCGGATTTCCTCCGACTGGCCAAGGACGCCGACGTGGTCGTAGAGAACTTCCGCGCCGGGACGATGGAGAAGTTCGACCTCGAATACGAAACCCTCCGCGAACGCAACCCCGAACTGGTGTACGCGTCAATCCGCGGGTTCGGCGACCCGCGCACGGGCGAAACCCACCGCCAAGGACAACCCTCCTTCGACCTCATTGCACAAGCCCTCGGGGGCGTGATGCAGATTACCGGCGACAAGGACGGCCCGCCGACGAAAGTCGGGCCAGGAATCGGCGACCTGTTCACCGCCACGCTGAACGCCGTCGGCGTCCTCGCCGCGCTCCACCACCGCGACCGAACCGGCGAGGGCCAGTACGTCGATACCGCGATGTACGATTCGATGATTTCGCTGTGCGAACGAACCGTCTATCAGTACTCCTACACCGACGAGGTTCCGAACCGGCGCGGGAACTCCCATCCGACGCTGTTTCCCTACAACGCCTTCGAAACCGCGGACGGATACGTCGTCATCGCCGCGTTCGGCGACAACCACTGGACGGCGCTCTGCGAGGCGATGGAGCGGCCCGACCTCGCCGCGGACTTCCCTACGACGGCCGACCGGCTGAAGCACCGGGAACTGCTCCGCGGGGAAATTGCGGAGTGGACAGCCGTCCACTCCGCTGACGACGTGTGCGACCTCCTCGAAGGCGCGGTTCCCTGCGCCCCGGTGCAGGACGTGGCCGACGTGTTCGAGGACGACCACGTCGATGCCCGCGACATGCTCGTCGATGTCGAACAACCGGGAACGGACGAATCGGTGACCATCGCAGGGACGCCTATCAAGATGAGCGAAACGCCGCCGGAACCCGGCACCCGCGCGCCCTTGCTGGACGAACATCGTGAGGAACTGTTCGGCGAGGAAAAATCCGTCTGAAGGTGAGAACGATGGTTATAGGGTGAGAAAAGCCCCCGACAGTTATCCCGCCTCCTGCCTTCTACTACCTATGGCGCTTTACCACGAAGTCAAAGACCTCCCGCTCTCCATCGAAACCTGCGAGTACGAAACCCACGAACGCGAAACGTCGAGCGATTTCACGCGCGTCACGACCGAAATCGTCCTGCGCGGCGCTGGCGAAACCGGCAGGGGCGAGGACGTAACCTACGACGCGGACGACCAGTACGCGCTGGCCGACGCAGAGTTCGACCTCTCCGGCGAGTACACGCTCGACGAGTTTTCCGCGGCAGTCGCCGACCGAGATTTGTTTCCCGAAGGCCCATCCCGCGATGATTTCCGCCACTACAGACAGTGGGGTTTCGAGAGCGCGGCGCTGGATTTGGCGCTCCGGCAGGCCGACACCGACCTGCCGACCGTGCTGGGTCGAACGCCGTCTCCGGTGACGTTCGTGATGAGCACGCGACTGGGCGACCCGCCGAGCGCGGAGCGCGTGACGCGATGGCTCGACATCGACTCCTCGCTGGCGTTCAAACTCGACCCGACGCCGGAGTGGTCTGCCGACCTGATTTCGAAACTCGCCGACACCGAAAAAGTCCGAATCGTGGATTTGAAATCCCAGTACGAAAACACCGAGGTCGGCCAATCCGCAGACCCCGAACTGTATCGTCGTATTCGGGACGGGCTTCCGAACGCAATTATCGAAGACCCGGCGTACACCGACGAAACCGAACCGATTCTCGACGCCGCACAGGAGCGGATTTCGTGGGACGTACCGATTACCGGCGTCGAGAGCGTGAAATCACTCCCGTTCAAACCCGACTGGTTGAACATCAAGCCGTCGCGGTTCGGAAGCGTCGAATCGCTGTTCGATACGCTCGAACACTGTGACCGCCGCGGAATACAGTTGTACGGCGGCGGCCAGTTCGAGTTGAGCATCGCCCGCGGACAGATTCAACTGCTCGCGTCTCTGTTCTACCCGGATTCGCCGAACGACGTGGCTCCGCGCGGCTACAACGACCCCGAACCGACCGAGGGTCTTCCGTCGAGTCCGCTGGATGCGCCGAGCGTCGAAGGATTCCGGCGAGAGTGAAACGAACTCAATCGAGTTGAATCAGAAACCGCGCACCGCCGTCGCTCCCTTCGTCCGCCGAAACCGACCAGCCGTGTGCTTCGGAGATACCTTTCACAATTGACAGACCCAACCCCGAACCACCATCCGCAGTCGTGTGACCGTGGTCGAACACCGCTTCGCGCTCGTCGAGTGGGATTCCGTCGCCGTCGTCTTCGACGTAGAAACCCGCAAAATCGTCCGTTTCGGCGACGTCCGACTCGTCAGCTATCTCGCCGACGCGAACCGTCGTTTCACTCCCTGCATGTTCGACGGCATTGCGAAACAGATTTTCGAAGAGTTCTTGCAGTCGTCCCCTATCCGCGTCGATTTCCGTCTGCGTCTCGACGATGAGCGTGCTTTCTTCCGTCTCGACGTTTGCCCACGCCTGCCGAACGATTGTTTCCAACTCGACCGATTCGGTGTCGCTGACGACCAACCCCTGCCGGGCCAGCGTTAACAGGTCGGCGATGAGAGTTCCCATTCGGTCGAGAGCGCCTCCTGCCTTCTCGAAATGGATTTCGTCGCCACGCTCTCGTGCAAGTTCGAGATGGCCCTGTGCGACGTTCAGCGGATTTCTGAGGTCGTGTGAGACGACGCTCGCAAACTCCTCCAATCGTTCGTTCTGGCGTTTGAGTTCCTGTTTCCGCTGTTTTCGCTCCGTCACGTCGCGGGCCGACCCAAGTTGGGCCGCTTCCCCCTCGTATGTGATTTCGCGGACGTTGAACTCCGCATATCGGAGATCGCCGTCTTTCGTCACGACGCGGGCGTCGTAATGCGGTGGGTGATTGCCGCGACTGCGTTCCTGTGCGATGTGTTTGACCCGTTCGCGCTCGTCCGGGTGTATCAACTCCCAGAGATTCATTTCGGCGAGTTCGTCGCGGTCGTAGCCGGTGAGTTCACACACGCGCTGGTTGACGAACACGAAGCTGTCGTCGCGGTAGATGTAAATCGCGTCGTGGCTCTGTTCGACCAGCGTTCGATACTTTTCTTCGCTCTCGCGGAGTGCGGTTTGCGAGTGGATTCGACGGAGCGCCTCCGTGGTGTGTGAAAGAAGCAGTTCGGCCAGCTCCGCGTCGTCGTGGTCGAACGCACCGACTTCGCGCGACCCTGCTTGGAATATCCCTTCCTCGCCAACCGGCGCGCTCAACAGCGACCGGTATTCGGCCTGTGCCGGAGCCGCATCGGCCTCCTCGCGCACGTCGTCCAACACGCACGTTTCGTGGTTCTGGTAGGAGCGCCCCGCGACGCCTTGGTCGGTTCGGAGTTTGGTGTAGCCGTCGTCGGTCATTCCCGTCGAGATGGCTTTCGGAATGAAGTAGCCGTCTTGCGCGAGGTCAACGCCGCAGATGTCGAATTCGAGGATACTTTCGGCGGCATCGACGGTCAGTTCGCAGATTTCATCCGGGGTTTGACACGCCTCCATCTCCGAGGCGATTTCGTGGAGGTCTTCGATTTTTCTTTTCTGTTCCCGAAGCGCCGCTTTGATTCGCTCGTGGTCTGCGATGCTCCGGAGGACACCGACGGTGCCGCGAAACTCGTCTCGGTGGGTCAGCAGGCCGATTCTGGCCTCGCACGGAATGCCGTCCCCGTCCGCGGTTTTGAGTTCTGCTCTGAGTTTGCCGACGTCCGCGTCACCCTGAAGCAGACTTTTGATGAGTCGGTCGCCGCGCGACACGTCCACTCCATCCAAGAGGAGCGAGATGTGTTCGCCGACGAGTTCGTCGCGGTCGTACAGTGACATCTCCAACAGGGTGTCGTTGACGGCAGTGACGTAGCCCTCCGTATCCAGCGTGTAGACGCCGTCGCCCATCGCCTGCACGATGGACTGATACCGGTCGAATCGCTCGGGGGGACGTCGAGCATCGCTGGTGACGCGCGTAATCGTTTCCGAAAGTGCGGTGGTGCGCGATTCGTCCGGTTTAGTCGGGACGTAGCCGTCGATTCCCGTTTCGAAAGCGTCGCTCGCAATTCGCTCGTTTCCGGACGTGGTGCAGAGAACGAACGGAACGTCCGGGAACTGGTCACGGACTCGTTTCGACAGCGAGATTCCATCCCCTTCCGGAAGTGCATATCCACTGACAACGCAGTCAACGTTCTCGTCGGAAATCACGTCGAGAACGGCTCGTTCGTCGTCCGCAGTACGAACCACTAGCGCCGGTGCATCTCGCTCCAAATCGCTCGGAGTGACGCCCGTGTCGGCAAGTGGGTCAATGTATAGCACCCGGAAATTCGTCGTCATACTATCGACTCTCCCTACTGTAGGAGTTTATCCCTAAAAACTAATACTATTTGTTTTGTTCGTTTGTTGCCACGTATGAGAGTAATAATTTAGTAGATGACCTCACTACAATTCGTGGGGCTATTTTTGAGACGGATATTTCGGAGTGCCGAGGTCGGAGACATCGGATGGTGAACGTGGGGTGACAATAATACACCAAAGGTTCATATCATTCTACAACTAGTTCGTGAGTACTGATTTGGTTGATAATTTATTCATTTGTATGAATTTTCATTTCAACTATTATTAAAACGGAAAATTTATCTGACCAGATTATAAGCATGCTAGTATGTCCTCCAAAACTCCACCCATCAGTCGCCGTGATGCTCTCTTCGCTACTATAGGATGTGTCTCCGCACTCACGGGGTGCGTTTCGACCACTCCTTTCTCCACGGATCAGTCACCGAATGACAAGTCGCTCGACAGTCCATGGCCAACAGTCGGAGCGACCGCACAGCGAACCGGAGTTGCTACCGACGCGCGACTGCCGCAAACGAATGCCGGGACAACTGCGTTGATGGAACGAGATGACCCTGCTTTTGGTGGTATCACGATGCCGCCCGTCGTCGCCGATAGAACCGCCTACGCGACATCCCGCACAGGTCACATTATCGCCCGTGGTGATACTGAGTGGACAGTAGAAACAGACACACAAGCCGGACTGACACCAACGATTGCACACGGCATAGTGTACGCACCTATCGCAAGTGGTATTGTGGCGCTTGACCCCAAAGACGGAGGCGAACAGTGGCGAACCGAAACCGATGCCGTGAGTCGTGACATCGGAGACGCAACCCCGACCGCGACGAACGAATCCGTCATTCTCGGAACCGAAGTTGTTTCAGCCCTCGACAAGGGTACGGGAAAAGTACAGTGGGTAGGGGAGTATCCGAACCCGACGACGACGTGGGGTGTTGCTACGACCGGAAAACGGACGATTGCTATGACAGCACTCGACGGGAAAGAGGGTCTCATCTGTTGTTTTGGGCCGAAGGGCAACCGACAATGGAAGAAAACAGTAGACGTAAATAACGCTCCGCCACGTCCCACGATTTCCGACGGAACGGTGTTCGCTGCGACCGACACAGGAACGCTCTACGCAGTGGATTTGAAAACCGGTTCGACAAAATGGGAAGCAGAAATCGACGATAACGTGAAAACGGGACTCGCGGTCACCAACGAGATAGTGGTTGTGCCGGGCGCAACAGGTGGAACGCTCCGAGCGATCAATGTCGCAGACGGAACGGCTCGGTGGACCCAAACTGTTGGAAACACGACCGCCCCAGCAGTGGTGAACGACCGCGTGGTCGTCGGTGCAAACGATATCTCGGATATTTCGGAAACCGGGTTCGCCGTATTCGACCCTGCGACAGGAAACAGGACGCGAAAGTACGCAGTCGGAACCGCTGGTTCCTTCACCGTTGGTGATGGACGTATATACTTCTGCCACGAGGCGGATTCCTCGCTTTGGGTTGTCGGTTGACCCCGTCAGTCACCGCTTAGACTGGGACGCCCATAACCAGTAGCATCTCGAACGTGATAATAGCAATATTATACCTCGACTATGCGTAAACCTCTTTCAGACGTACTGGCCCAATTCTTACCCTATTCGCTCATCTCTCCACGCCAACACGGTCTACGTGTGAATTAGAGCAGATTGAAACAGTAACATACTTAAAATTATTTATTTTAAATTAAAATTTTATAGTAATTATATTTTATTTCTATCTAGATTAAATTTTTGTATAGTAACTAAATATAACTAAATGCAGATGGAGTCAAATAAAAGAGCTGATGGATGTTCGCGGAGAACCGTACTGAAAAATATCGGTGTCGGTGCTGTGGTCGGCAGTGCTGTGGTTAGCGGCGCAGGGACGGCAAGTGCCCTCAGTACCAGTGCCTTCGAGCGACGAGAGGTGTTCGTCGAACGAGACGCACCCGTCAAACTTCCAAAAAACGCGACGAAGGTCAAATCCCTCGAAAAGGCAGAGACGGCTGTCGCCAAGCCCGACACGAATCTCGCTCGCTCACGTATCGTCGATTTTATCAAACAGGGCAAAACGCTCTCTTTCGCTGGCCGTAATTCGGAAGAGGCACTTCACGCTGTCTTGACCGACCAACGACCTGGACGAGTTCCGGAGACAGTTGGAACGTCCGAACACTCCCGACCTGCCGACCTTGAAGAGTTCTCGTTCGGAGCGGAGTACAACGAAAATCTCGGCAGCTCATCATCAACCATCGTTCCGTTGGATAACGACTCGCTCGCCCTGTCGGTGCGGCGGAACTCGGCAAAGTCTAAGGAAATTTCCATGGACATCAGCAAGTCGCTCACCAAGTTCGGTGCTGGCGGCGGTGGCATGAGTGCACAAGGCGAGTTCGAAACCGACCCCTCGTGTGTGAACTTCAACAGTGGATGGGAGTGTAAAGGCGAATACAACGACGCCGGTTCGTACGAACCATACGGCAAATACGACATCAATATCAAATGCTCAGAGTCGAACGAAACCTCAGACAATAACGACGACTACGTGATCTTTGAAATCAATCAGGCATCCACACCCGGTGAGGCAGTCAACGGCTGGAGTTCGGACTACGAGAATTACGAACTCTACCGCCTTACAGACTTTTACGAGTCGAACGGCGTTGATCTTGACAAAATCGGGCCGAACAGTACGGTCGGACAAACGACAGAGAGTGCGTCTGTCTCCGTTGGCTTCGATTCCTCGGGTGCGACCGGTTCGACCAGTTACGAGTACAGCTACACGGCCAGCGAGGTTCGCATCGAGAACAGTTCGAACAAGTCCGACGACGTGGTTGCCGAACACTGGCACAAGTTCAAGGAGAATCATACCAGCGTCACCGACGGATACTACAACGCAAACCCCGCATACCGAGTCAAAGTCGGGGAATACCAGAACGAAGTCGCCTACAACCTCGACGAGTACTGGAAGTGGGAAGACCCGAACACCTGCTTTGCTTGCGGTGACCCGTCTTACTACACGGTAAACGGTGGCGGCACCGGGCAGTGGAACCTCTGACTACGGAGGCGATAGGCGAGAGGAATAAATTTTTATAATTTATTTATTATTAAAAGATAAATTTACTTATAATAAGATTTAATATTATATAATTTCAGAGTTAAAATGTGATGGCGGAAGAAAAACCAGACAACAGTAGTACAGCATCCTCAACTCGACGATCCGTCCTTCAAGGAATCGGGGCAGTTGCCCTTGGGAGTTCAATCGCAATTTCCGGCAGTGCAAGTGCGGCCAATACAAAAGTTCACGTCATCACCGGCAGTGAACGAAGCCCAATCACGGAAGCGGAGATGCAGGACATTCGGAACAGTGCGGCATCAAAAGCCGGCGTCTCCGAGCCACGGGTAACGACAGAATATTCGGACTTAGACGACCCAATCGTCGGTTTTACCTATGCCGTTGACGAAAACGGTCGAAGCGAACAGACGACGACTATTGCGGGTGATAGCGAATCCATAGACGACATGCGAGAGCGCGCCAATCAAGCCGCGAGCGATATCAGCAGTAGCCTCAAGCACGGACGCACGGTTGGGACGAGCGACGTTACAACTAGCGGAGACGTGACCACGCAGGCGAAGTCGTGGGATAACATTCACTCCGATACCGACTACTACAAGAAAAGTCCGTACGGTGAAGTCGGCAATGGCCACGACTGGTACGAACTCAGCGACGATTCGTACAGCAACTTTACCCCAATGGCAATTCATCAGAAACATATTACGACACCCGGTGCGTCCTTATGGGATAACGAATGGGAAAACTTCCGAGCGTTCTGTACGCACGATTGGACGCTCGGCGACGGTGACTACATCACAGACCACGGGCCGACTGGCACCACGGACACCAGTAGTGGCTCTGTTGACACGACCGTCAACCTCACAGTCGATGGAAAGACGCTCTCGTACGACGACTGGGTTCAGGATGACGTAGAAATCAAAGACCAGACGACGAAGTCGACCGGCGTCGCCGAGTGGCAGAACACGTACTTCGGCAATTCGAGGGACGGTTACGGCCTGTTCGAACCCGGTAGTGCCGTCCTCATCCCAGACAACGACAGCGGAACCTCAGAGAAAGTCGTTGACCTCATCTCGAAACAGAAATACTACGGGCCGAGTGCTTCGTTCCACAACCTCAAGTACACCTACGGGCTCGTGTACAACTTCTAAGCCGATTTCCGACAGGCAGTTTCCCAGAAGTCGTTCAGCAGTCCTCCTGCCGTAGCTTTTTGCCATCAGCACGCGAGAATCAAGGTATGGAGTACACGACGCTCGGAGACACCGGAATGGAGGTCAGTCGCATCTGTCTTGGCTGTATGAGTTTCGGGTCGAGCGACTGGCGCGAGTGGGTGTTGGACGAGGACGAAAGTATGCCGATTATCGAGCGCGCAATCGACCTCGGCATCAACTTCTTCGATACCGCGAACATGTACTCGCGGGGCGAGAGCGAGCGAATCCTCGGGAAAGCGTTGGAGGGGCGGCGCGACGAGATGGTCGTCGCCACGAAAGGCTACTTCCAGATGGACGAAACCAACCCGAACTCCGGCGGCCTATCCCGAAAGGCAATCGAGCAGGAACTTGATAGCTCCCTCTCCCGACTCGGAATGGACACAATAGACCTGTATCAGACCCATCGTTGGGACGAGGAGACGCCAATCGACGTAACCCTGCGAGCGTTGGACGATGCGGTTCGACGCGAGAACGTTCGATATTTCGGCGCGAGTTCGATGTGGACACACCAGTTCGCCGAGGCGCTTCACACGAGCGAGCGCCTCGGACTCGACCAATTCGTCACGATGCAGAATCACTACAACCTCGTCTACCGCGAGGAAGAACGCGAGATGCTCCCGCTCTGTGACAAAGAAGGAATCGGCGTCATTCCGTGGAGTCCGCTCGCTCGGGGCTATCTCACTCGGCCACACGAGGAGTTCGAGGACACGACGCGGGGAAAGACCGACGACTACGCTCACGAACATCCCTACGCCGACAACGGGGGCGCGGAAATCAACGAGCGCGTACAGGAACTCGCCGCCGAAAAGGGCGTGACGATGGCACAGATTTCGCTCGCGTGGCTGTTCCACAAGGAGGAAGTTGACGCGCCAATCGTCGGGACGACCAGCATCGAACATCTGGAAGCCGCTGTCGAAGCACTGGACATCAGCCTCTCGTCGGGCGATATAGCCTATCTCGAAGAACCATACGAACCGGTTCCTGTGTCGGGACATCAGTAACCAACGTTTGGAGGTGGGCAGAGGGAGGCTGAAGCGAACGGCACCGTAGACCTGCACTAATCTATTTCAATTGTGCCATAGCTTTGAAACCCTTGAGGAGCGACAGCGTTCTGTGGGGTATCATGGGGCACCCGACAGATCATCTATCACGACGGCGACTGCTCGCGGGAGGGGGAGTTCTTCTCACGGGAGCAATCGCTTCGGGGGTTGCACAGCGAACAACGAGTTCCGGAGACGGTTCACAGTCCGCGACCGGAAGCCGACTGCTCGTGGAAAATCCGACGAAACAGTCACACCAGTTCTCGCTTTCGGTGTCGAATCGGCCGATTTCGGCGTATCGGATAACGAGTCGGGATGGAAAAACGGAGACGATAGAACTCGGAAACGAGGACGGAGACGAGGACTTTCCGTTCCCCGTTTTCATGCAGGCCGAGGCGAGAGCAATCAAACCGGCGAGTAACGTTATTTTCGACCGAGAGTACGACATTCGACCCGATTCCGCACACTCGTTTCTGTTGGAGGGGATGCCGGAACAGGGCGAACTGCTCTACACGCTACGAGAAAACCCGGAATCGGCGGACGAAGCGACCGTCGTCGAATCGTGGGGAACGATGGGATGCGATTCGCGCTTCGAGGTGTACTTTACGCCGTCCGAAACCCGGAGTTCTTGTGGCAGTCCGCTCCCGGACGTGAACGAACCGAGGGGAGCGAAACAGCATACGATACGGTTACAGAACTCCTCGGGATGAGTGTGGCGTTACTGTAACCGCTCCCGCCGGATTTCGAACTCCTCGTCGGAAATGTCGCCGCGAGCGTATGCCACCCGCAGTTCTTCGAGTGCCGGGTCACCACCAAATTCGTCAGCAGCGAACGCCCGATACGCGAGATAGCCGAGCGCGACGACGAAACCGAACGGAACGAACAGCACAACCCATCCCCAAACTGGGACTCCCTCAGCGTATCCACCCATCATCCATCCGCCCAGCATCGGGAACGCGAAGGCCATCATCAGCATCGGAAACACCAACAGAGCGACGAGGGCAACCAGTACGAATCGTATCAGCGAGCCGTTGTGGTCTGTCGTGGCCATAGTCGAACTACGATTCGAATCTCAATAAGTTGTTCAGCCCCGAACCGGAAACCCTTGCGTTTGCCCGCATGACTAACTCAGTACCGAACCAACTCGGCATATCATGACTTTCGATTCCGAGCGGGTGACGACCCTCACGTTCGACTCCTACAGCACGCTGGTTGACGTTGACGCGGCCGAAAACGCCCTCGCGGAGCGCGTCGAAACGCCGGAACCGATTTCGAAACTCTGGCGCGCCCGGTCGCTCGAATACACCTTCGTCGCCAATCACACCGACTCCTACCAGCCGTTTTACGAGATAAATCGGGATGCCCTTCAGTACGCACTGTCGGCCCACGACGCCGATATTTCGGAGAGCGAGCGCGACGAAATTCTTGCCGTCTACCACGAACTCGACGTGTTCGACGACGTGCGCGACGGCATCGAACGCCTCCGCGACGGCGGCTACGACTGCTACGTCGTTTCGAACGGCAATCCCGAAATGCTGGATTCGATGGTCGAACACGCCGACATCGGCGACCTTCTCACGGACACCATCAGCGCCGACGAGATTGAGACGTTCAAACCCGATGCCGAACTCTACCGCCACGCCGCGGGGCGAACCGGAACCCCAACCGAGGAAATCGCGCACGTCACCGCCGGATGGTTCGACGTGCAGGGCGCGAAACACGCCGGAATGCAGGGCGTGTGGGCGGATAGGAAGGGAACGCCATGGGAACCGTTCGGCGACGAACCGGATTTAGTTATCGAGTCGTTCGACGACTTGGCCGACGAATTGGGGGTCTAAACGTGTTCATCCAAAAAGTCCGAAATCCGCTCGAACTCCTCGATTAGATTCTCCCGCGAAGTCGTGTGGTGGCCTTCGTCCTCGAAGATACACGTCTCGACCGGAACGCCGCGTTCTCGAACTTTCTCCGCAATCTGTTCGGCTTCTCCGACCGGAACACGGGGGTCGTTCGCACCGTGTTGGATGAACAGCGGGCAGGAAATCCGGTCGGCTTTGTGAATCGGGCTGATTCGTTCGAGTAGTTCGGGGTCGTCTAACGACCCGTACTCCTGTGCGCGATGCGAACGCCGCCACTCGCCCGTGTTTTCGAGGAACGTCTGGAAATCGGCGATACCGACGAAATCGACCGCGGCGGCCCACAGGTCGGGATACTCCGTAATCGCGGCGAGCACCATGAACCCACCATACGAACGACCGTACGCGACGATTCGGTCGGAATCCACCGCCTCGTGGTCATGAAGCCATTCGACCGCGGATTCGATGTCGCCGACGGAATCCATTCGCTTTTCCACGTCGTCCAGATGGGTGTATTCCGTGCCGTAGCCCGACGAACCGCGGACGTTGGGTTCGAAAATCGCGTACCCCTGCTGGAGGAAATACTGCTTCGTCGGGTAGAACCACGGTTTTCGCTGGTGTTCCGGCCCGCCGTGAATATCGACAATTACAGGCGTTTCACCGGGGGATGCGTTTTCAGGAAGCGTCCAGTAGGCCGGAATCTCCCGCCCGTCGAACGTCTCGTATCGAATCGTCTCCGGTTCGAGAAGGCTCTCTTTGGGAATGCCGAGCGTTCCGGGGTTCGTCCATCGCTCCGATTCGCCCGTCTCGGGGTCGAACACGAAGACGCTTCTCGGGTCGTCGCTTCGGCTGAGCGAGAGCGCGCACCGTTCGCCATCCGGGCCGAAGGTCAGGTCGTATGCGACGCCTTCTGGAAGATTCGGCTCTGCAAGTGCTTCGATTTCGCCGTCCGCGAGGCGTCCGGTGTGAATCTCGGAGTACCCATCGACGTTGCGACTCCACACGACGTTCCCGGTTTCGCCGTGGAGCGCGAATCCTTCGACGTTCCAGTCGCCGCCCGCCAGAATCGTTTCGTGCGTTCCGTCGCCGAGGTCGATTCGGGCGATGTCGGCCGTGTCCGAATCGTAGTTGGTCACGCAGTACAGTTCGCCTTCGGGGCCGAACCGGACGTTTCCGTAGCGGGTTTCGGTGTCGTCGCTCAATCGACGGTGGTCGTCCGTTTCCGGGTCGAGCAGGAACAGGTCGTAGTCGAAACTGGCGTGCGCTTTCGAGAGGACGATACCGGGTTCTCCCCACGTTTCGATGGAAAGGAAACCGCCCTCGCCCTCGTGGACGAGCGTCGCCTCCGAATCGTCTCGGCCCTGTACGTACACGTCGAAGGTGTCCGGTTGGCGGCGGTTGGCGGTGAACGCAAACTCGTCGCCATCGGGACTCCAGTCGCCCCAGAGGTGTATCGAACTCGGGTTGTCCGTGAGCGGGATTTCGGTACCATCGCGCAGGTCGTACCGGAACAACTGGTCGTGTTCGTTGCTCCCTTCGTCCATGCCGAAAATGACCTCCGGATGGGTCGGCGAGGCCGAGACGAACGAAATCCGTTCGTCGTGTGCGGTGCGGCGAGATGGGTAGGTGTCCGGCGCGTCGAGCGACCAAACTTGCGGCGTGCCGGTCGTGTCGGAGCAAAAGACGAGGTCGCCATCGACCGAAATCGTCGGCGATTCCGTACTGTCGATGCTTAGATACCGTGCGACTGAATACCGTGGTTCGGACATGCTGTGGTCGAAGAACGGGGGCGGCAAAAGGATTCGGCTGGGGTGCGTGTTTCCCCGGTTCTCCGTCACGAGCAGTGGTTAGCAGTAGGAAGGAGTTTTCGAGAGTGTATTGTACGAGATGAGCAATACGAATGCGGCACCTTCACACGAACACCATCAGAGGATGTGGGACGAACTCCGAACTGCAGTAGATGTTTGCACGAAACGACCTCAACTACTAACTACTCATACGCTGTAGTTCACGGCGATGACCTACTACGACAAGCAGCACGTCAGTGGCGAGTTCGAAGCAGTCGTCGAAGAAACCACGAACGCCCTCAACGACGAGGGGTTCGGCATCCTGAGCGACATCGACGTGAGCGACGCGTTTGCGAAAAAACTCGACATCCAAGAGTATCCCGAATACCGGATTCTCGGCGCGTGTAACCCGCCGCTGGCAAAGGAAGGATTGGATGCCGAAACCGACCTCGGCGTGCTCCTGCCCTGCAACGTCGTGGTGTACGAAACCGACGACGGCGTCGTCGTCAGCATGGTTGACCCGGAAACGATGCTCTCAGTTGTGGACAATCCCGAGTTGGACGACATCGCAGAGGACGTTCGGGCGCGTTTCGACCGCGTTCTGGATACGCTTTCTGCGAACTAGCGATCCGTTCGGCGCAGTTCGCTGGAGAGGACACGAGGGAAGAGGAGTAGGGTATTTGTCCACAAACATAACAATAATACGTGCTTATATATTTGAATGACCAATATCCGAACTGCGGTCGAATATGGCAGAGAGTGAAAAAATAGACACAGACGACTCGGGAGAGGACGCTGGGGGCGTCTTTGCAAACGAGTCACGCCGAACGTTCATGAAAAAGGGCGCGCTTGCGACGGGTGCGCTCGCACTCGGTCTGGGCAGTGCTGGGACTGCTGTCGCGCAGGATACCGATAGCGTTCTCGTGTACACGTATGCCTACCACCCGAACGTGCCGTTCCGCGTCACGAATGCGCTCGAACAGTCAACCACGGTGCGACTGCTTGAGCGTCCCGGTGGGGGCGATGTGGACGAAATCAGCCAACCGGACGACTACAGCGGATGGGTCATTCGCTACGACCTCGGTGGCCGGAATGGCGCAATCACGACGATAATGTTCTCGCGCGACGCGAGCTTCAGTCAGGGTGACCGACGGCGGTTCTCCGGGGATGCAACCGTGTTCAGTAGCCAACTCAACCTGCTGAGCACCACGGTTCGGAACCCAGAGTAAAACTGTGGGAATGGGGGGGCGCTCCCTCGCCCACGTTCAATTTTACCAGCCATCGCTTCACCCGTCAATCGCTTCACCCGTCATTCGCTTCACCCGTCATTCGCTTCACCCGTCATCACGAGTCGAGAGAGAGCGAGCGAACGAGGTCGCAAATACCTCAACCTCATCCCAATCGGTGTACTCGTAATCGCACGAGGTGTCGGTTCCGCCACCCGCCTTCGTTGCGACGTACTTCATCAGCAGTCGCGTGAGCAGGCCGTATCGGCTGTATTTCAGCGCACCGGCAACGACCGCCGTTCGGTCAGGGTTCCATCCCGTGTCAGCGAGGAACTTCGTAACTAAGTTCTCGGCTGTCGCCCGTGCTTCGTCGGTATCTTCTGCGGCGGTCAGACTCACCGAGAAGAACGCCGACGGCAACCGGTTCAACTCATCTGCGTGCTCTCGAACGAATTCAGTAATATATCTCTGATGTTTTCCTCTATGAATCGACGCGCCAACGATGGCGGCGTCGTACTCCGAAAGACGAAATCTGTCGGGAACGCGATTACCGTGAAGTAGCGTCGAATCGTGACCCGCGGAGACCAGCACCTCGGCGATTCGCTCCGCGATTGTCGCGGTCTGTCCCTCCGTTGAACCGTAGAGGACGAGCACACGCGCCATCAGCCGTGACCTCCGAAAAGTCCGTGATTGGAACCGCGCCATACCCACTGATTTCGATGTGACCGGGAATCGTGTGCTACCATCGTACCACTGCAAATCAGCATCGACAGCTATCGACTAAAACGTCCGGTGGTCGAACCGTCGTGGGCTGTGAGACGGTTCGAAGCCGAAAAATCACTGATAGCCGAGCGCCTTCAACTGGTTCGTTACCTCGGATGGAACGTCGCCCGATTCGTTGTCCCCGTCGGTTTCGATTCGCTCGATTCGCATCTCGACCGCGTCGTGAAGGCGGCTTGCGAGTTCGGAACCCTCGTACTCGCCCCACAGATTGTCCTGTTCAGTTGGGTCGCCGCGTCTATCGTACAGTTCCCGATTCTCGGATTCTGTGTGATAGATGTACGACCAATCAGCGGTTCGGGCGCTCACGAGAAGTTCGCCGTCGTCCAGATGGCGCGGAATCGGTTGCCGAGTAACGTGTTCGCCGCGAACAGCGACTGAGGTGACCGGCGTCGTAGCAGATGGAGCATCGAGGCCGATTTCGGAATCAGTTTCGGATTCGACAGCGGTGTCCAGCAAACTCGGGGCCGAAAAGTCGTGTTCGACGCCCATCGCGTCACAGATGGTCGCCGGAATCGACGCCAAACCGACCGCCTTCTCTACCGATTTCGTGTCTACGCTCTCTTTTTTGTCGTCCGCCTGCCGGACAAGGAGCGGGACGTGGGTCAGTTCCTCGTACAGTTTCGGATAATGCGCCAGATGGCCGTGTTCCATGAACTCCTCGCCGTGGTCGCCCGCGAGAACGACGCAGGCGTCGTCACGAAAGCCGCGTCGGTCGAGTGCCGACAGCACTCGACCGACACTTTCGTCCACCTGCCGAACCGTAGCCCGGTACAGCGATTTGAGGTCGGAAAGCGTGTCGTCACCAACTTCGCGCCCCAATCCGGCCCGGAGGTGGGCGCGAAGCATCTTCAGCGACCCGACGTTCGCGCCGGTTTCGTCGCGGACGAACTTCGGCGCGGGAACGTAGGGCGTATGAACGTCCATGTAGTGAACCCAGAGGAAAAACGGCGGTTCCGCCCGCTCCACGAAGTCGATAGCGCTGCGTTCTACGTCGAGCATTCGTGATACGTTTTTCGCGCCGCCTTTCTGTCCGAGCAGTCGCCGAACCGGCGACGAAATGACTTGAAGCCACGCCTGCACGGTCGGATGGGCCGTGAGATATTTGCTGTAGAGACTGTCGCCCGTCCCGGAGGTGAACGTCTCGAACTCGTCGAATCCACGGTCGTAGCCCCAGTGTTCGGTTAAAAATCCGTTCGCGCCGTTGAATCCCGCGGTCGAAATTCCCGCTTCGGAGAGGGTTTCGGCCAGCGTCGGGGCATCGGCGACGCCGATGCCCCGCGAATCGGTGAACACCTGTTTTGCGCCGAGAATCGACGGGAACGAGAACGGCGTCCAGTTCCCGTGCGCGAATGCGTTTTCGAAGACGGTTCCACGTTCACCGAGGGCGGCGACGACGCTGTCGGACGTGAAAGCGTCCGCTCGGAGCGAATCGACGGTGAACAGCACGGTAACGGGGGTGTCATTTGCGCTCATTCTGTCGGGCACGGTGACTCCGCTACCCGAAAATTCGTCACGGAGGTAAAATACCTTTTGCGCAAACAATCACTGCGACCGAGGAGGAGACAATAGCGCTCAATATCCCACGAGAGTGCAAAATAGTGCATCTCAGCTACTTTTACTGCGAAGCGGC
This sequence comes from Haladaptatus cibarius D43, assembly GCF_000710615.1. NCBI lineage: Archaea > Methanobacteriati > Methanobacteriota > Halobacteria > Halobacteriales > Haladaptataceae > Haladaptatus > Haladaptatus cibarius. Next base: position 280,833 of record NZ_JDTH01000006.1, read on the forward strand.
GGGAGCGAAAATCGTTCGATGAGGCCCAACTGGCCGAACAGGAGTATCACCATCGAAACGACCACGCCGCCAAAGAACACGGCGAGGACGACCGGCCCGCTCCGGATAAACGGAAGCGAGGAAACCGAAAGGGAAAACAGCACCCATCCGAACGCCAGCCATTTTTCCCCCGGTGATAGCGAACGAATCCAGTAGCAAGGCCGAAAATCACGAACAGTCCGAGGACGATTTTCATACTGACGAGTTCCGTGAGGCTAAGCGCCGCCAGCACGCTCATCGCAACGAATTCCAGAGTATCGACCTCGTCCATCATTCAGTGAACAAAACACGTTCGGGCGATATAATCGTTTCCGTGCGTTTTCGATTGTTATTCCACGGGTTCGAGTTCCGCGCTGAAGTGACGCAGTTCCGCCATCTCGGGTTCCGCGACGACTTCCAACCCCGAGAGTTCGTCGCGTCGCTCGGCGACTTTCTCGAACGACTCCGCGATGTGCACGAGATGGTCGCGGAAGTACGACCGGCGGGGGAGACACAGTCGAACGAGTTGCGGACGATCTTCGCCCGGGAACGCAAATTCGCCGAGTTCGACGCCGCGAACGCCGCCTTCGCGGTAGAGTTCGCAGGTCAAAACCTGTCCCGGGAACTCCTCGCGCGGGATTTCGGGCAGGAACTTCTCGGCGTCCACGTACACCGCGTGGCCTCCCGTCGGGGCGAAAATCGGAACGCCTGCTTCCTGAAGCAGTTCGCCGAGTTCCGCGACCTGTTCGACGCGAGATTCGATGTAGCTCTCGGTGACTGCTTCTCGGAGGCCAACCGCCATCGCTTCCAAGTCGCGCCCCGCGAGTCCGCCGTAGGTCGTGAATCCTTCGTAGAGAATGCCGCGCTGTTTCGTGGCTTCGAACAAGGATTCGTCGCGCACGCCGACGAATCCGCCGATATTCGACAGTGCGTCCTTCTTCCCGCTCATGACAATTGCGTCGGCGGAGGAGAGTTCCTCGCGAGCGATGTCCGCGACACTGGCGTTCGAAAATTCGTCCTCGCGCTGTTGGACGAAGTACGCGTTTTCCGCGAATCGGCAGGCGTCGATGACGAAGGTTGCGTCGATTTCGTCCGCCACGTCGCGCGCTTCGCGGATATTCTCGACGCTCACGGGTTGGCCCGCCATCGAATTATTCGTGACGGTGACGACGAGCGCGGGGATGTTTTCGGCACCCACCTCGTCAGCCAGTTCGCGGACTTTGTCGGGGTCGAGATTTCCTTTGAACGAATCTTCGTCCTCGGCATCGACGTCTATCGGGCAATCGACGGGCTTCCCGCCGTTGTTCACGATGTGTGCCCGCGTCGTGTCGAAGTGCGTGTTGTTCGGGACGTAGTCGCCCTCCGAGATGAGCACGCCGTAGAGGACGTTTTCGGCACCTCTGCCTTGGTGGGCCGGGACGATTTTCTCGAAGCCCATCACGTCGTTCACGCTCTCCTGAAGCCGTTTGAAACTGTCACTACCTGCATATGCCTCGTCACCGCGCATCATCGCGGCCCACTGTTCGTCGCTCATGGTTCCGGTTCCGCTGTCGGTCAGCAGGTCGATGAAAACGTCCTCCGCGTCGAGGTTGAACACGTTGTAGCCCGCGGATTCGAGGTTGGCTTCACGTTCGTCTCGCTCGGGGAGGTGAATCGGTTCGACGACTTTCGCCCGGTAGGCTCGCATATTCGATACCCCGACAGCGTCGTTCTTAACCTTGCTGAGATAACGTCGGGGGAAAACGAGCGATTCCGGGCGTCAAGGGGCGAAATTGACCATCGTTAGTAGGGGACGTTCATTGCGAATGTGCGTGGTCAATGCGAATACGGATAGTCCATCTGAACTGTGATAGCGTCGCGGGTTTCCTCGTCTTCCAGTTCGGCGCAGAGCCACAGGCCGAGGTCGATGCCTGAACTGACGCCGCCCGCCGTCGCCACCGTTCCATCCACGACGATTCGCTCTTCGACAACTTCGCAAAAATCCGCCAATCGCTCGTAGGCGTCGGGGTGCGTGGTGGCCTGTTTGCCATCCAGCAATCCCGCCGCGCCGAGTAGAAGCGACCCGGTACAGACCGAGGTAATCCACTCCGCATCCGCAGTCGCCAGCCACGAAGTGAACTCGTCGTCCTCAGCGAGTTCACGGGCGACGAATCCGCCCGGAACGACCAGCATGTCGTAGCCAGAAAGCGGTTCGTCCACCACGTCGGGAACGATTTTTAATCCCGCGTTCGCGGTAACGCGTTCGGTTCGGGCGCAGACCTCCCACGAAACGTCGTCGCGGAAGCCCATCGTATCGAGTCTGGTCAGCGGGTCGTAGATGCCGACGAAATCCAGCGCGGTCATGCCGTCATACGCAACGAACGCGATGTGCATGGAGGAAGGTTTAGGGTCATATGATATAATCCCCATGAAAAATATTGAGAGAATGATGAGATCATAGGATAGATAAAATTTCAGATCATAGATTAAAATATGATTGAGAAAGATAAAGTATTAAGTATCTTTTTAGTAGTATCTCTATCGCTTTCCATATTTTTAGGCATAAATATCACGAATAAAGATACTAGTTCAAAAGAAGAGATTACAGCTACGGGATTATCCGAAGATGAAATATCAGACGCTAATAAACTTATTCAAAGGCACGAAGATATTATAAAATCGAGTTCATTCATATATAATACAACTACGGTTAGGAATTTCCAGAACGGTACACTTCTGCAGCAGAAAGACGAGTCAATTAAAATGGAGAATAGCTCGAATTTTCTTTTAAAGGCAAGTTCAAGGGGAGAAAATAATAAATTACGGTATTTTAGCTCTAATCGGGTTGAATATTACGCCGATGGTGAAAAAGTTATTGGAAAGTTATATAAAAACAATAAGACTAGATATCATGTACCGACTTCTGCAAGAGGTGAGCCCATTAAACCAAGGCAGTGGTTATCTCAAGACCCTGCAAATAGCGACCAATTATATATGATATTATCATTAGCCAAAAATGAGACAGTCAGGGAAATATCACATAGTGGAGAAGAAAAAAGATATAAAATATCAATAATAGAATTCGTAGAAACCCCAAATATATATAACGAGGAGCATACCAACATTAATAGTATGAAATCGGAGATTATAGTTGATAAGTGGGGGATGGTACAGAGATACAGTATTGAATTCGAAAGTTCTCTAGATGGTAAGACAATATATACAAAAGTAGAAAAAGAATACAAAAATATCGATAAGACAACTGTGAGCGCACCAAATTGGTTCAAAAATAAAACAATTTAGTGGAATACTATATATTTTGTTAAGTCAGCAAGGGGTAGTATATCCAGAATCACAGGGAGTACCACCGTCATCTGCACAAGAGTAGTCTCCACAAAGCTCACAGCACCAGTCTTCCTCCTCACAGGTGCAGCATCCGTCATAGCAAAGGTTACCTGAACAATCGTGGAGAGTACACGAATCACCAAGACACTCACCTTCCCAAGCGTAACAACTATATGAGCCACAATTTTCAATCTCACCTTTATTTCGGCAAAGTCCAATTATCATACCATTTGGAGAAACACCATCCATTTGAGTGAGCGAGGAAACCCCCTGAGTGTCGTGTTCTTGTTTGAGAGTGTTTAAACTCTGAGTGGTGATTGTTTTTTCAGTTTTGGTTGGTTTTGATCCTTTGGTACGAGCAAGATATCGGACAGCTTTCTTGCCATCAGCCAGTGATTCCGCTTTGACCCCATCTGGCTTATAGAGCGCGCGAGGGCCAATATCCAAATCAGGATTAATCGAAATCACTAGACGACCACCGAACACTTTCCGTCGAATCGTGATGTGAGCAGTTGGGCCCTCCCCAGGATAACTAAGACCCCACACTCTTGCTCCGTTTTCACTCTCAAGATAATCACATGAGGACTGAGATTTTTCAATTTTTAATTCCGGTTTGTCAAGAAGGCCATCCTGTGACAAGACGTTCAAAAAGTCTGTTCGGTCATCAACGATCTGTTGAAGTGCATCCTTAGGTGCGTAGGGTTTGCGCACCCTGGCGAAGATTTGCTTGGTATTCTGACTGGCAGAGGCAGAACCAACGAAAGCACCTGTAGTAGTTGATGCACCAACGGCCTGCATGAACTTTCTTCGATCAATTTTCTGGTTAGGATTACTTTTGCCATTTCTACAAATATGGATTCATTCAGCCATCATGTAAATACTTCTACTCTAACCAATTTAAGAAGGTGAAAATCCTTATGTACTCTGTCTACATAGGTTTGATAAGATGAGAAAATCGTCAAGAAAAATATCAAAATTTTTAGATAACCATTGGATAATCAAGTGATTTATAGTACCAATACTTTTTATGGGGTTAATACTGCTATTACTCACATTTATTGTCACAAATAGCATTTCAGAGCCATCTACGATATTTGCACTATATGTATCTGCGTCTACATTAATAGTATTCGTGGGTCTTATCATAGAGAAAGTCGTTAATACTATGACAGGAAGAAATGTATTGAGTCCAGAGGATTAATTCATAAAATCATCGTGCCTCTTCGACCCGCCGCGGAGCCTCGATTTCCTCCACGCGCTCGACGGTGCCATCCAAAATATGCACGATTCGCTCGGCGTGTTCCGCGATGTCGCGCTCGTGGGTCACCATCAGCACGGTGTGGCCGTCGTCGTTGAGTTCCTCGAACAGACCCATAATCTGTTGGCCCGTTTCGCTGTCGAGGTTGCCAGTGGGTTCGTCCGCCAGAAGGATGGCAGGGTCGTTCGCCAACGCGCGCGCGATTGCGACGCGCTGGCGCTGGCCACCCGACAGTTCGTTGGGGCGATGGTCGCCCCGGCCTCGAAGTCCCACTTTATAAAGGAGGTCGTCCGCCCGTTCCGTTCGCTCGGAGCGCGAAACACCCCGAAAAATGAGCGGGAGTGCGATGTTCTCCCGGGCGGTCAGGCGCGGCATGAGATTGAACGTCTGAAAGACGAATCCGATTTCCTCGCCACGAACGTCGGTTCGTTCGCTGTCGGAGAGTCCCGTCACCTTCCGCTCGTTGACGTGGACAGTCCCCTCGGTGGGCGTGTCGAGACAGCCGATGAGATTGAGCAGGGTGCTTTTTCCCGACCCACTCGGCCCCATGACTGCGGTGTACGACCCTCGCGGAATCGACAGTGTCACGCCATCCAGCGCATGTACCGGTTCTCCGAGATGGTACGTCTTTCGAACGTCGGTCAGTGTCACGGCGTCCCTCGGCCCCTCGTCGGACTCCGTCACCGAGTGGCTGGCGGCCATACCCACTGTTACCACTTCGACTGTCTAAACCCTGCCCCATAGCACGAATGTCGGGTGACGGAAAATAAGCGAAGCAGAGAGCGACACCTCGCGGCAATCGGCAATCCGGAACCAGCACCCGGAACTTCTTGCCCACACCTCACGACCATCAATGCATGAAAATCGACGGCGACCGACTACGGAAGGACATCGAAGCGAACGCCGAGTTCGGCACGCTCGACGTGGAAGGCCACGGACGAACCGTTCTTACCGGAACCGAAGCGAATCGAAAGGCGCGCGAATATTTCGTGGAACGACTGGAAGATGTCGGGCTCGACGTTCGCGTGGATTCGGTCGGCAACATCGCGGGGCGCTGGACGCCCGAGAGCGCAGACCCGGAATCGAAACCAGTCGCGGCCGGGAGCCACCTCGATTCGGTTCCGGAGGGTGGAATCTTCGACGGGCCGCTCGGCGTCTACGCCGCACTTGAGGCGGTTCGGGCGATGCAGGACGCTGGTGTCGAACCGAGTCGTCCGATAGAAGTCGTCTCGTTCACGGAGGAGGAAGGCCAGCGGTTCTCCGACGGACTTCTCGGGTCGTCCGTCGCGGTCGGAGAGCGGTCGGTGGAGGAGGCACTCGAACTGCGAGACGGGCGAACAACGCTTGCGGACGCACTCGACACGATGGGTTTCGACGGCGACGGAAAAATCGACGCGAGCGAATGGGATTCGTGGCTCGAACTCCACGTCGAACAGAGCAGGAGACTCGAACGCGCTGACTGCCCGGTCGGCGTCGTGACGACGATTACGGGAATCACGCACTGTGCCGTGGAAGTGCTGGGTGAAGCGAACCACGCTGGAGCGACCCCGATGCCGGAACGAACGGACGCACTGGTCGCCGCGAGCGAATTTGTGCAGGATGTCGAGGATGGAGCGAACGAAGTCGGCGAAACCACGGTCGGCACCGTTGGCAAACTCGACGTTCGTCCCAACGCGACGAACGTCGTTCCGGGCGCGGTCGAGATGGGCGTCGATATTCGAGACGTGAGTTATGACGCGATGAACGAACTCGTCTCGCTGGCGCGAGACTCGCTTTCCCGCCTCGAATCGGAGCGCGGCGTAGAAACGAGCTTTTCCCGCGAGTTCGACCTCGAACCGATCGAAATGAGCGCCCGCTGTCGGCGAGCGCTCCACGACGCCGGAGACGAGGCGAATATCGAACTCCTCGATATGCACTCCGGAGCGGCCCACGACACGATGCACGTCGCGGACGTGACCGACGCAGCGATGCTGTTCGCGCGGTCGCGGGACGGTATTTCACACAATCCGGCAGAATGGACGGAGTGGGGAGATTGTGCCGCCGCGACGCGAGTACTCGCTGGCGCACTCGCGTCGTTGGCGCGGTGAATTTTGGTTTTCAACTCGATTTCAGCTCTTTCGTTTGACTGCGTCGTAGCCCGTCAACTGCCGAAGTTCTTCTTCGGTCAACCCATTTGTACTGGCGTTCATCTCGTCTAATCCGACGCCGCTCGTCACGATGCCGCGGAACGCCTCTTCCAGCGAGAGGTCAACGTCCACGAGGTCGTCCTCGGGGACGTTGACGACGAAGCCGCCCATGACGGGGTTCGGAGCCATCGGAAGGAAAACGGTCGTCATCGGGCCTTCACCGAGCGCGCTTTCGATGCCGTCCGGCGTGTCCGCAGTCACGAACGCGAAGGTGTAGGTGCCGTCGGTCGGAAATTCGAGCAGTTTCACGTCGCGGAAATGGTCGGCGTCGCTCTCGACCATGGCGTCGCCCATCCGCCGAAAGCTGCGGTAAATCGTGCCGAATCCGGGAACTTGGCTGATAGCTTGGTCGAAGTTGTCGATTGCTCGCTCACCCATCGGCGAGTGAGCCATGAATCCGATGACGAGAATCAGCGCGGAAACCGTCGCCATGGTGACGCCGCCCAAGACGTATATCGAGTCGATAGAGACGAATTTGAGGAGCGGGCGCAACACTTTGGCCACGAAATCGAGCAACACGACGAGCACGTACACCGTAATGAGCAGTGGGACGACGACGGTGACACCAGTCAGCGCCGCCTCCCGAAGCATGCCGAGTGGAGAGAGACTCTCGGAGTCGTCCATCGTTCAGGGAACTCGGACGCTTCATAAAGAGCGTACCGCCTGCGTGTGCCAGCAGAAGATGCAGGCTATTCGAAATGTCAATTTCATTTGCCAGTAGAGTCATCCGTGAGAAGGCCCTAAGACGGGGTATGAGTACAATCGCCATCGTGCGACTCCCTGCCGATGGATTCGCACTGCAGGCGACGCTCGAACGAGTTCCCGGCGTCTCATTCGAAGTCGAACGCGTCGTCGCCTCGGAAGTCGGGCGAGTGATGCCGTACATCTGGGCGACGGCGGAATCCGAGCAGTTCGAGTCCCTCCGAAATGCGCTCGAAGACGACCCGACGACCGAGGACGTGGAACTGCTCGTCGATTTGGACGACGAGTGGCTGTACCGAATGTCGTGGGTCAACCAAACCACGTTCGCCATCCACCTCCTCGTCGAAGAAAATGGCACCGTCATCGATGCGAACGGAAAGGGAGAAGAGTGGCAGCTCAGAATCCTGTTTCCCAACCGGGACGCTCTCTCCGCAACCTACGAGTTCTGCGAAACGAACGACATCCCCATCGAAATCGAGCAGATATACCAGTTGGACGAATCCCCACGGCGTGGTCAGTACGGACTCACCGAAGAACAGTACGAAACGCTCGTAGCCGCGCTCGAATCGGGCTACTACGACATTCCCCGTGAAATCTCCGGCGAAGAACTGTCGAGCGACCTCGGCATCTCCCATCAGGCGCTCTCGGAACGCCTACGACGAGCCTACAAAAACCTCATTTCGAACGCGCTCGTCGTCGGTGAAAACGAACTTCGGTAAGTTGCAGTACTATTTGTTATGACCGAGGCGAAGAGTCGTCGGGGCCGAACTCACCACGGTCGCGTTCCTCAAATTTTGATTTCGAATCGTCGGAAACGTCGGTTGTATCGGGCGAATCGCCCCCTTCCCCCGTATTGCTCTTTTCCGTACCACTCACTTCCACCGCATCCCCCGTTTCGGTTGACGCGTCGGGGAGCATATCCGGAAACACTACCCAAAGGAACTGGACGGCGATGACCATGATAAGCGGGCCGAGAAAGATGCCGTACCAGCCGAAAATCGGCGGGCCGAGGAGGTAGGCGAACATGATGAGTCCGGTGTGGAACATGCGTCCTGAAAGATACGGGCGGACGTAGGTTCTGATGACGTTGTCGAAGACGAGCGCCATGAAGAGATAAAAGAAGATAGGAAACCAGAGCCGTGTTGGGTCGGTTCCGACCGCAATAATCGCAAGATAGAGGACGACGACGAGGTAGACGATGGAACGTCCGACCAGCGGAATCAAGGTTGCGAGTCCGGTCGCAACCGCGACGAGCATCGTCTGCGGGATTGCCATTCCGGGCGGTGCGATGAGATTCAAGCCGTTGTAAATCAGTGCGGACGTGATGATGATGACGAGGATGGTCAGTGTGTAGCCGAAAAAGACCGAGTTCAGGCCGCGGTCGATGGCGTCCAGATAGTCGTGCGTCGTCGTTCCGCTTCCGGCCACGGTCGTTTCGAACCATCCCGAAATCCGGTCTTCGTCGCGCACCAGAAAGAAGACGAAAACGAGCGCGAGAAACAGATTGTACGACTGTGTAGCAAACGTCCCGACGAAACCCCCGAACTGACCGAGCACGTTTCTGATGGACGGTTCGCGGAGCAACTGCGTGCCGGCATCGTACAACTGCGTCGGATCGGTCGGTATGGTACTCGTGTCGAATCCGGGAAACAGGGTTCGTGCGAGTTGCTCAATGTCGGCAGGTCGGATTGCAGACAGTTGTCCGAACGTGATGGCGACGATGGCACCCAGTAGCCCGATGAACGGGAGAATGATGAGCGCAAGCGTGAGCAGTGACGCAAGCCCGGGCGACAGTCCTCGATTCCGCAGCCGTCTGGCTATTGGCCGAGCGACGTAGTACAGAAACAGCCCGAACACTATCCAGCCGAGATACGTATCGAGCGAGACGACGAGAACGATAGCCAGCGCGATTCCGAATAGCCACCAACCGATTCCCACACCGTCTGACCCCCGTTCGTTCCAGATATTCACCGCACTCCCCCTCAGAGAAGACGGGTGGAACGAAGATAATGTATTCGGAGAAGAATGTGTGTCACACGACGGACGATTCCGGGGTTTCTGCGGGAGCGAGATACTCCGTCCCCCAGTCGCGCATGGAGACGATGACCGGACGGAGCGATTCGCCGTGCTTCGTGAGCGAGTATTCGACGCGAACCGGTTTTTCGTTGACTATTTCACGGGACACGAGCTGTTTCGATTCGAGGTCTTCGAGACTATCGGAAAGAACTTTACTCGAAATGCCATCGACGGCCCGTTTCAACTCGTTGAACCCGCTTGGGCCGTATTCGAGCAGACGGTGAATGATTACCGGGTGCCACTTCTTCCCGATGAGTGTCGTCGTGGAGGTAATCGGACACCATTCCTCACCCAGACACCACACGTGGAGTTGATTGAGCGTCTCTGTCATCCTACTCAGTCTATAGTCGTCCAGCGAGTATAGCAGTACCTTAGGTAACTCAGTTTTGAATAGTAATCGGATATGTTCGTATCAAGCGAGCTGAACGCGGACGGCGCCGGAGAAAACTGCGTCAGTCTATCGTCTGACGCGGTTTGAAGAGGGATGCAAACGTCAGTAACCGACGATGACGCGGAGGCGGCGAAATCGGGAGTCATTAGCACACTGCTACGGGTCGGGTTCTGTACCGTTTCGAGCCACCGGACGACCCGACGTGAGTGTCGGGCAACTGCTCGCGTGGGTCGTCTCACAGTCTCCAATTCATTACCAAGAAGGCGATATGCGGCACGATTACGGCTGGACGGGAGCCCTCCTTCGCGCCGTTTGCTCGGTCAGCGCGGTGGGATTGGCCATTCGAGCGATACTGACGGGACTGTTCGTCGCGTTCGTAACGACACATATCGCTCTCGTGGTGCTGTTCAACCTCTGCCTGACGGCGTTCGTCGGGCGACTGCTCCTTTCGAGCGTGAAAATACATCCCAAAGACCGCCGTCAACAGCGGCCACGGTACGGATGGACACGGCCACTGCGGACGGACACCCGAAAACGACAGTCACGCAGTTCCGGGACGGGAATCGACCGGCTGTAGCAACTGTACCGAAAAATCACGGTTCCGCAACCCTTTCGACGGTTACGCCTCGGTGAGCGTATCGAACGACGCCGGGTTCTCCCAGAGTTCGCCCAGCGTCGCGGCGGCCAAATAGCGCGTCGGTGCGGCGACCCACTCGGACGTCACGCTGGAATCGGGGGCGGGTGCCGTTGGCCCGAACCACCACGCCACGTATCGACCGTCGACGAGTTTCGCGGTCGGATACATCTGCCCGTTTACCGAAACATCAACTCGGGAGTCGGTTTCGACGGCCGGAGCGTCTTCCGGCGAGTCCGCGATTAGCACCTCGATTTGAACGCTTCGTTCGGTCATACAGGCTCACCGGCGACTGTCGCATCCGCTGTGTCGGTTCTGCTGGGTGCGACAGTTACGAGTACCATATCACGACCCGACGACAGCCACCTACAAGAAAGTCAGTCAGGCGTGTGTCTGACGGAGCGGGTTTTCCGGACATACTTCTACTGGCGAACTTCGACCGCCGTATCCGACATTAACCACTCGTCGTCGGTTTCGTCCGGGTTTCGAATCTCTATCCACCCGGTTTCGGAGACGACCATCTCACAGGTCGGCTCTTGCGTCATCGGACAGCCTCGCAGTGGTCACAGACGGTCGTAAGACGGTTCTTGGCTCCGTGTTGTGTGTGGTTCGAAGCGAGCATGAGGATTTCTTCGGGGAAGTGAACGCTCGAAATCCACTTTGGTATGACCAGCCTGTTGTCGAGTAGTCGGTACCTACCCGCTAATGTTCGTGGAAATTTTGAAATGTATGGCCTGAATTTGGGATTTCGGAAGTTGGTAGTGTCGCACGTCGCCGACGAACTCGCCCACCATCTTTATTCTCGTTCTGCCCGTTTCGGAGGTCTATGCGAACGGGGAAATCAAAGATGCGGGAGGCGGGCGAACCTGAAACCGAACGAGCGACCGAAACGACGGAAGCAGGCATCCGAATGGTCGCCCTCTGGATACTGCTCACGATTGCGCTGTTCGTCTTCGGAAGGTGGACACGAGGACGAAGAGAGTAGACGAAAGTCAATGAGGAACGGTCACAAACAACACACCGAACGTTAACCGCACCGCCATCGTTTCGTGGTGTATGACGGACATTCTACCGGAAGAAACGAAACGGTTCGTGCGCGCCGCACTCCCCGAAGCGGACGAGACGTTGAAAGCGATGGAAGACCGCGGAGAGGGATTTCCAACCGTCGGGCGCGAAGTCGGACAGTTCCTTCGCCTGCTCGCGCACGCCGTGGATGCGGAGCGAATTTTCGAATTCGGGTCAGGATTCGGCTACTCGGCGTACTGGTTCGCCGATGCGCTCCCCGAGGACGGCGAAATCGTCCTCACCGAATACGACGCAGACGAACTGCGCGAGGCCCGCGAGTTCCTCGAATCGGCGGGGTTCGCAGACCGCGCGGTCTTCGAAAACGGTGACGCGATGGACGCAATCGAGCATCACGACGGGCCGTTCGATGTCGTCCTCATCGACCACAACAAGGACGGCTATCCCGAGGCGCTGGAAGCGGTCCGCGACAAAATCGCCCCCGGCGGCGTCGTCGTCGCCGACAACGCGATGGTCAGCGGGATACAGGATTTCGACGCGATTCTCGCCGCACTGGAGGGAGACGACCCCGAACTGGACGAGGACAGTCGCGGCATCGCGGAGTACCTGCTGGCGATGCGCGAAGACGAGGCGTTCGAAACGTCGATCGTGCCACTCGGCGAGGGCATCGCGGTAAGCTACCGTCGATAACGGGAGTCCGGTGGGGGAGGAATTTCGTGAAATTCGGTGCTCATTTCGATGGAATTCCTAACGTAGTTGACCAACTATTTTTATCCTAATTCTATATATTATAATATTTTTTCTGTAAAATTAGCGGAGTGGACGAAACTGTTTTTCGGTGAGGAATGTATTACTCACATCAGTACCGTCGAGAGAGAAGCTATGAACAGTGGAACGGAGGTCACGCCCGATTCAGGAGTAGGACAGACCGAGAGCCATCTCGATACCCTGCTTCAGCTTTTGGACGGCACCGACTCGCTCGCTATCGTCTGTCACGACAACCCCGACCCAGACAGCATCAGTAGCGCGCTCGCGCTCTCGGCCATCGCGGATTCACATCGGCGACGTGCTGACCACGGCGTTCGACGGATTCGGAAGCGCTGGCGGCCACCGCGATATGGCGGGCGGCGTCGTTCCATTAGGCGTTTTCGGGGAGTTGGGCAACGACGACGAACTCGTCTCTTTGCTCGCCGAGGCGCTGACGGAGCGATTTTTCGACTGCACGATGGGATGAACTCCTCCCGAGTTACGGAAACAGGAGGGCGAATCCGGCCGCGACGAGCACCCCGCCAAGTGCGAGTTTTAGCCGTGCTGGTTCGATGTGGTGGGCAACCCGCCAACCGACGACGACGCCGAGGAGTTCGGGAATCCCGATAGCGACAGCGAGCGGAATCGACACCGCACCCTGCATCAAATACGTCGAGGCCGCAAACGCGGAGAGAAACACCGATTGCACCTGCGCGGCGGCCAACGCGTCGAGCATCGAGACGCCCACCACGACGAGGAGGGGGACGGCGATAACCGGCCCGCCGACGCCAAGCAGGCCGCCCAAAACGCCGATAGCGAAGCCGAGTGAGCCGAAAACGACCACGCCGACCGTCGAGTCAATTCGGAACGACCATTTCGAACCGAGGCCCTGTTGCTCCCGATAGACGATGCTCGCGCCGACGAGCATCGTGAATCCGGTCAGCATGAATCCGAACAGGGCGTCGGAGAGAATCGTGTTGACGAGCGCGCCGACGACGGCACCGACGACGCTCGGAATCGTCACGAGGGCGGCGAGTCGTTGGCCCGATTGGGTGCGTAGTTCACCCGACCGGAGGTAGGTGAGGCTTCCGAGGATACCGGTAAAGACGAAAGTCGTCATTGCTGTTCCGGCGACGACCGAGGACGAAACATCGGTGAGCGCGAACAGGGCGACGGTAATGAAGATGCCGCCAGGCCCAACGGCGGTGATTCCGATACCGGAGAGGAAGGCGATGACGACCAAAACCGCCAGCATCGTCGGTTCAGGGAGCATTCGTCTCGGTTTTTTAGAGTCCGCCCGATGTCAGTGCGTCGATGAATCCGGGGAGCGAAGTTACGGCGAGATACGCCGAAAGAGCGACGAGCAGGAAGTTGAGCGACATGAGCGCGATTCCGTTTCGATGGTCGCCCATCGTCTCCCGGTCGTTGACCGCCCAGAACAGCAAGAGTGCGGTAATCGGCAGTCCCACAATCGCGTTGTACGCCGGGAACAGGAGAATCATGTCGATGACGCTTAACCCCAAGAACTCGTGAACGAGCGGTGACAGGCTTCCGATACCGACGCCGACCGCGTAGATGATTTTGAACTCTCTGCTCGCGCTGTCGGCGACCCGGCCGCGTGCGTTCTGGAACAGATAGGCAGGCGTCCACATTATCGGGACGATGCTGTTGAACGCGGCCGCGAGGGTTCCGAGGAGGAAGACGACCATCGCCCACTCGCCGAACACGTCGGCGAGCGCGCGGCCCGGCGTGATGAACGTCTCCAGTTCGGTGTATCCAGCAGGGCGCAGCACCGCCGCCGCGACGACGACGATTGCAACGGTCGTCAGGCCGCCGACGAGGTAACCGATGCCGAGGTCGCGCCGCATCTCCGAGACGCCCTCTTCATCGACCCATCCCTTCTGTTTCACGAGATTGGATTCGAGGAAGAAGTTCGGCCAGAGCGCAGTCGTCCCGATGATGGCGGCGGCGAGCGTCAGCGCGCCGCCAGCGGGAACCGAGGGAACGAACCCGCCAGCAACGTCGGCCATCGACGGACTGCTCACGCCAGCCACGCTCATGTAGATGACGAGCAGGATGAGCATCATGGCGGTCATGATTCGCTCGACGCCGTCGTAGTTCAGCACGCCGATGAGGATGGCGAGGAGGCCGGTAACCAGCGCGAGGGGTTGCCAGCCGATAGCTCCGTTCAGGAGAATCGAGATGCCCTTCCCGACCGCGGCGGTGAGTTCGAGTGTCCACGCGACACAGCCGATAGAGAGAAGTGCGGCCAGTGCTGTCGCGCCAGTTCCTCCGATTTTTCGGCGGGCGAACGTCATCAGAGGTTCACCGAAAATTCCGAGTCGGGCGCTCATATCCTGCGCCATGAAGCCGAACAACACCGCGCCGACGACGGCCCAGAGCAGACCGTAGCCGTACCGAACCCCGGCAGAACTAGCGATGAACACCGACCCCGAACCGAAGTAACTCGCAACCATCACGAATCCCAGCCCGTACTTCTGGAAGAAGCCGCTCGCAGTATCGCGGAGGCGACTTCCGTAGGAACTGTGCGCCGATTTTGTTTCCATTACTGTTTGTTGCATGGAGCGTTATAGGTTATTGCGGCATGGCTGTCTACGCAAGCCGTTTTTATGACCGACAGTAATTTTAAAACTGTTGTGGCTGTTCCGGTTGGTGAATGAATTGATAGCAAAAAGTTCGAGGATGGGTAACATTACACTGAGTTTGAGGAAATAGCAACTAGTGAAAATCCAACGCTACTACTCCCGCCGACTGCCGGGTTGCGGGTCAACGTGCGGTTTCGCCATCAAATCCGAAAATCGCGCGTCGTCCACCCAGTCGAGCAGTTTCACGAGTTGCTCCGTCGCGGCCTCGAAGATTTGTTCGCCCTTTTCGGGCGTTGCGTCGGTTTGGTCGCCGAGGACGCCGTTTTCGGTGTTGTCGATTGCGTCGTAGTAGTTGCGCGCGCCGTGAATCATGAAGTTCCCCTCCCCGAGGTTGGAGAGGCCTCCATCCCGAGCGCGTGCGAGTTGGTCGGTTCTGACCAACTCGCACGCGATGTGCATAATCATCGCCGTCTCCTTCGGCCCGCCGTGGGGGCCGTTGTGCTCGAACAGGTCGGAGACGAGGTCGGGAATCGACTCGTCCCACATCCACTCGACGGCGAAGGCGACTTCGTCCTGACGAAGTCGCCGACCGACCTCGCGCAGATGTTGCATGTTCCCGCCGTGGGCGTTGACGTACACGACGCGGTCGATGCCGTGGTACGTCAAATTGCGCGTGAAGCTTTCGACGTAGTCGCGGAACACGCGTGCATCGACCCACATCGTTCCGTGGAACTGCTTGTGGTGGGGGCTGACGCCGATGTTTATCGTCGGCGTGCAGAGGTAGCCCGCTCGGTCTGCGGCCTCGCGGGCTACCGCTTCCGCGATGAGGTGGTCGGTCGCAAGCGGCAGGTGCGGGCCGTGCTGTTCGGTCGAACCCAGTGGCACGACGGCGACGGATTCTTCGGCGACGTAATCGCCCAGTTCCGGCCACGTCTTGTCGGCGAGGTACATGCTGAAACAAGCGTGGGGAAGGAGCATAAAATTCCGCTCGGCGGAAATCGACTCTGGCCAGAAGCGGTAGCAGTTCGAGAGAACTACAACCGCTTCGTCATCCGGTGCCGCTTGATTTCGAACTCGTCGCGCCGGTACAGCGACTGTGCGATTTCGTTGTCGGCGTGAACGTCGAGCGAGAGGTACTCACAGCCCTGTCGCCGCGCCCACGATTCCGCGCGGAGCATGAGTCGGGTGGCGATACCACTCTCTCGGCGACTCCGGACGACGTACAGGCTATCGATGTATCCCCGCGGGCCGCGGACGAACACCGGGGGAGAGGCCCGCTTTTCCACGGTCACGTAGCCGACCAGTTCGTCGCCGTCGTCGGCGACGAACGTGGCGATATCGTCGTCCGAGTAGCGATCTTTGATGTACGAAAAAACGTTCGCACGAACCCCGTGCTCGGCGAGGGTGTCGAACTCGTCCATCGCCGCCATCTCGCGGGCGAACGGCAACCAGAGGTCGTCGACGAAGCGGACGAGTTCGGTCGCACGGAGTCGCCGGATTCGCATCAGGTGAGTTCCTCGGTGTGCTCCGCGACGTACTGTTCGACTTTCGGTCTGGCTTCCTCGCGCTTTTGCTGATGGTCGCGCAGGAACCGCTCTAGTCGGTCTTTGGCAATCGCTTTCAGTTCACCCGAGAGCATCGCGCCGGATTCGTACTCCGTTCGAATCCGGCGCAGTTCGTCGTCGTCCTCCACGAGATGGTACGCGAGCAGTTCGAACACCATGTCCTCCTCGACGTTCGCACCCTTTTCGCGGTGTTCCTCGATGCTGACCCGGCCGCCGGTTTTCGCCTCGTCGATTTTGCGCTTCGCGTCCGCAATCGAATCGGTGAGGGCGATGTAGCTTTTCGGGTCGGACGAACTCATCTTCCCACCCTGCAATCCCCGCATGAACCGATGGTACGTACTGGCGGGCTTTAGGTACGGCGCATCGCGGTAGCGAGAGGCTACGTCCCGCGTCAACCTGACGTGTGGGTCTTGGTCGATACCAACCGGGACGACGGTCGGTTTCGGCCCGCCGTGCTCCGGCGATTGCGGGCGAAGGATGTCCGCGTACTGGGTCAGCGCCGACACCATCTTACCGGGGTCTGCGTTGCCGTAGGTCGCCTCGAACTCGTTTTGCGTGACGTGCCGGGCGAACAGTTTGCTTCGAACCAGATGGTCGTTACCCGCCTGCGACTGGAAGTAGAAATCCGTCGAATCGAGGTCTAATCCCAGCGCGACGTAGTTCAGCAGGTACTCCTCAACCACGAGTTCGCGGGCGTCTTCGAGCGACATCTCTCTGGTCGCGTAGGACTCGATGTCCGCCGCACAGAGCGTGAGTTCTGCGCCCATGTCCTGAAACATGAGCACCTGCTCGACCACACCGAGGTGACCGAAGTGGAACACTCCGGAGGGCATGATGCCGGTCATCATGGCGAACGGGTCGCCCTCGTCGCGGGCGTCCAGCACGGTGTCTAAGTCGCGGTGCCCGAAGACGATGTTCCGCCGAACGAGGCGATTGTCCGGCAGTCGGTCTGCGAGGTCGGCAATCGGTTCGATGCCGAACTGTTGCATCGTCGCCTCGTAGTCGGTGATTTCGACGTTACCCCACGGGTCGATTTCGGGCATAGCTATCGCTCACCTCCATATCGTCCCTCCGCGGTAGTTCGCGGTCGCTCTATCGGTACAACAGAAGTCTTGTTACTGTGCCGCGGTCGGCCAAAATCGACCACCGGCAGTGGCAGATGGATACATGCCAGTTTCTACTCCAGCGGTAGCGGACAAAAACGTTTCGTCCGGACAACAACACGCTGGCAAATCCGGTTCGGCCGCCCAAGCGGCCGAACCGACCATACACTTCGACAACGGAGGGAAACCATGGTCACGGGGCAACCGACCATCGAAACGGAAGAAATCGTCGCCGCGATTCGAGGCGCGCCAGCGCCGGTCGTGAACACGCGGTACCTCGCGGACGAGTTCGACACCACGATTGAATGGATGAAAAACCGACTCGCCGAACTGGTAGAGGAGGGCGTTCTCGAACACACGGAAGCGCGTAATCGAGGGCATCTGTGGTGGCTCTCCGTCGAAACTGAGATGGAACGTTGAAACCGTAACTACCTCGCACTCCACTATACGAACAAAAATCCGAGTGCAGTTTACTGTTCTACCGTGTTCCGGTTTCGTCTACGATTGATGGTGAGCAGTGCGAAGCCGATGAGGGCGAGGGAGGCGGCGAGAACGCCAGCAAACCAGAGTCCGATGACCTCGCCGAGGAGGATGAAGTTCGGAATCAAAAGCAAAGCCAGAATGAGATACTGGCGTCGCTTGATTCGATGAAGTCGATTCTGGAGGGCGGATTCGTCCATACAGGACTGAACAAAAGTGGGACATAAAAAGTATTCTTTTCAATGACATTTTAAAGACGATTGGCGTTCCTGCTACGAATTTCGACGAGGCCGTGATACGCTATGCTACCGCGACGATTCCTCGTCCGGAAGCATCGCGTACAATCCAAGCGCGACGGCCGACAGACCTGCCAGCACGAGAAACGCGAAATCGAACCGATCTGCATCTGCAAAATAGCCGACGAAGGTGGAACCGGTCGAGCCGACCAAGAAAAATCCGGTTCGGAGGAATCCCCACGCAGCGCCTTCGATGTGCTCCGGGAGCGCCCCGACGACGTAGGCGTTCGTAACGGGAGCAATCGCCATCCGGGAGCCGAGGATGGTAACGACGACGGCGAGAACCGCGGTTCCGGACGTGACCGTGAGAACCGCCGGAGTGACGACGCCGACTGCGGTGATGACCAGAAGAACCGGTTTGACCCCAACGCGGTCTGCGGCGCTCCCGGCGGCGACCTGCGAAATCGCACCTGCGACGAACATCACGCCGAACAGCAGGGCGGCGGTCTGCTGGCTCATTCCCTTCGTCTGGAGATACGTCGGCAGAAACGCGGTGAGGCCCTGAAAGACGAACAGCAGGAGCGCCATGGCGACGACCGCGAGGAAAATAGAGCGGTCGGAGAACGTTCGGACGATGTCCCGGAGCGCGCGGCGGTCAAGGAGTTTCGTAGATTCGGAAGCAGGATTTCCGCCGTCAGTGGATTCTTGAGTTCCACTGTCGGCCGACTCCCGACTTTCGTGGGTCGTCCCTCGCTCGCGCTCGGGAACGACCTGCCACGCCAGCACCGCGACGGCGAAGAACGGAATCGAGAGTCCGGCGAGGATGTATCGCCAGCCAACCGCGCCGACCACGGTGGTTGCAAGGTTCGGCAGGATTGCCGAACCGATGCTTCCGACGGCGAGCGTGACGCCGAACGCCGCGCCAGCATTTCGCGTGTAGGTGCGCGAAAGGACGGTGCCGCGACTCGGGCCGTACAACCCGGAACCGAGGCCGAATGCGGTGCTTCCGGCGAAGAAGACGAGGAAAACAGGGGAGAATCCGATGAGGCACAGACTGATTCCCGAAAGGCAGAGGCTCGTCGAAAGAAGCGTTCGCTCGCCGATGCGGTTAATGAGCACCCCGGCGGGGAACTGCATCAGGGCGTAGCCGACCCAGAGGGCGGTGATAGCGAGTCCGGCAGTCGCGTTGGTGACTTCGAACGTCGATTTGATTTGGGGCAACAGCGCGGGAACGAGAAATCGCAAACCGAGGGTGAACGCCCACCCGAGCGCAACCGCGGTGAGAATCCAGCCGCGGCCGTCACCGCGTAATCTGCGAACCGCGGTTTGCAGGTGACTCGTGACTGACCGGCGACTGGACGACATCGGATGACTCGCACGATGTGTGGTGGGGTGTTAAACGAGTGGGTGCATACCCAATGTTTCCGGAAATCGTTCGTCTACGCGGATAGGTCGGCGTTCCGAAGTCGCTGGGCGTTGATTGCCACGATAACCGTGCTCGCAGACATGAACACCGCACCAACCGCTGGCGAGAGGAGGATGCCAATCGGGGCGAGAATTCCGGCCGCCAGCGGAAGCGCGAATACGTTGTACCCGGTCGCCCAGACCAAATTTTCCTGCATTTTTCGATAGCTCGCACGACTCAGTTCCACGAGTTTCACCACGTCGAGCGGGTCGTTCTCCACGAGGACGATGTCCGCGGATTCGATTGCGACGTCGGTGCCGCTCCCGATGGCGATTCCCACGTCGGCGCGGGTTAGTGCGGGCGCGTCGTTGACGCCGTCGCCGACCATGGCGACCAGTTTTCCCTGCCGTTGGAGTTCGACGACTTTCTCGTCTTTCTCGTCGGGAAGCACTTCGGCGAAGGAAGTGTCGATGGCGAGTTCGTCTGCGACGAATCGGGCGACCGCTTCGCTGTCGCCCGTCAGCATGGCGACTTCGATGTCCATTCGGTGAAGGGCGTCGATGGCCCGTTTGCTCGCCTCGCGGATGACATCCGCGAGGGCGAGCGCCGCGACGACCTCGCTGTCGGAAACGAGGTAGACGACCGTCTGGCCGTTTTCCCCGGCTTGTTCTACGAACTCCGTCAGGGTCGTCGGAAGGTCTGCATCGGCCAGTTCGAGCAGGTTCGGCCCGCCGACGAGCAGTTCGTGGCCTTCGACCGTCGCCCGAACGCCCCTGCCTTTGATGGCTTCGAACCCGGTTGCATCCGGAA
Source organism: Haladaptatus cibarius D43 (assembly GCF_000710615.1). Taxonomy (NCBI): domain Archaea; kingdom Methanobacteriati; phylum Methanobacteriota; class Halobacteria; order Halobacteriales; family Haladaptataceae; genus Haladaptatus; species Haladaptatus cibarius. The sequence continues at coordinate 301,397 of NZ_JDTH01000006.1, forward strand.
TTTCCGCACCCGTTTCCTCGGCTTTTCGGCGAATCGCCTGCGCGATGACGTGTTCCGAATCGCCCTCGACGCTGGCGGTGAGCGCGAGTGCGCGTTCGTCGTCCCAGCCATCCACGGTTTCCATGCCGACGACGCCCTGCTCGCCTCTCGTGAGGGTTCCGGTTTTGTCGAAGATTATCGTATCGAGGTGCCGGGCGTTCTCCATGGCGATTCGGTCGCGGACGAGAACGCCGTTTCGGGCCGCCAACGAGGTGTTGATGGAGACAACCAGCGGAACCGCCAACCCGAGCGCGTGCGGACAGGCGATGACGAGAACGGTGACGACGCGTTCCACGACCGCGATGTCGAATCCCGTGGCCAGAATCCACGCGACTGCGGTAACCCCAGCGACAGCCAGTGCGATGTAAAACAACCACCCGGCGGCCCTGTCGGCCAACACCTGCGTTCTGGATTTGCTTCCTTGGGCTTCTTCCACGAGGCGCATGATTCCGGCCAGCGTCGTCTCCTCGCCGGTTGCAGTGATGCGGACGCGAAGGCTTCCGTCGCCGGAGTTGACGGTTCCGCCGATAACCTCGTCGCCGGGTTCTTTGCCGATTGGTCGGGATTCGCCGGTAATCATCGACTCATCGGCAGTCGAATCGCCGTCTTCGACCACGCCATCCGCCGGAATACTCGCGCCCGGTCGGACGAGAATCAAGTCGCCGCCTCGAAGGTTCGCGGTCGAAATCTCCTCGGTCGTGCCATCTTCTTTGATTCGCTCCGCGGTGTCGGGCATCAACTTCGCCAATTCGGAGAGCGCACCGGAGGCTTGCCGGACGCTCCGCATCTCAAGCCAGTGACCGAGGAGCATGACGTCGATGAGCGTCACCAGTTCCCAGAAAAAGCTCGTCGTGCCGGGAAGGAAGAAAAACGCGGCGATGCTGTAGACGAACGCGACGGTGATGGCGAGCGAGATAAGCATCATCATCGCCGGTTCGCGGTTTTTCGCCTCCACAGAAGCCATGCGCAGGAACGGCAAACCACCGTAGCCGAAGATGATAACGGCGAAAATCGGCGTTATCCACGCACTGCCGGGAAACGAAATCGCGGAGTAACCGACCGTTTCCTGCACGAACGGGCTGAAATACAGGACGGGAATCGAGAGGACGAGACAGACCCAAAAGCGCCGCCGGAACATCGTCTCGTGTCCGTGGTGGTCAACGTGGGCGCGATGCTCGTTCTCGTGTTCCGAACCGTCGCCGTGTTCCGCGTCGGCTTGCTCGTGCGAAACTGGTCGTCTCGTGCGGTCGTAGCTTTCCTCGTGTCCATCGGTCATGCTCCCCAACCCGAGAGGAGTACGCGGGACGGACACTTCAGTCTGTTCTGCACACTTGGAAGAAGAAATGACAAATAAAACATTCCCGAGACTGATATAACCGGAATGTGGCGTTCGAAGAACCCGCAAAACACCTCTATTTATCCAACACACCATTTTTTGAATAGGTGGCCATCATCGTTTTACCTCAGTTGCGTATTTGCAGTACTAATGCCCCCCGCTGAAAGAGAGACAGAGACTTCGACGCCGCGAAACGTTGTCGTCGTCTGTCTCGATACGGTGCGCGCTGACTTCTTTTCGCAGTACGCAAAGCGACTCCAGCGCCTCGCGGACGTGTCGTTCACGCAGTGTCGCGTGGTGAGTTCGTGGACGGTTCCGAGTCATGCGAGCATGTTCACCGGGAAACTACCGTCGGAACACGGTGTTCACACGCACAACCGGCGATTCGACAGCATTCCGCGCGAGGAGACGTTTCTCGCCGACCTCGACCACGCCACGTTCGGCGTGAGTGCAAACGCCTTCGTCAGTTCGACCTACGGATTCGATTCGTGGGTGGACGAGTTGTCAGAAATCGAGCCGAAACACCGCTATCCGGAAGCGACCAGCCTCAACGAAGTGGGCAAGGAAACCGACGCGACCGGCGTGAAAAAGTACACTGAATACCTCCAGCAGGCGGTGAAACACGACCATCCGGTTTTGAGCCTGAAAAATACCGCGTTCGGCTACCTCCACGCCATGACCAAAACGGGGCCGATTTCGAAGCAGGTGGACGACGGCGGCTCTGCGGTGGTTCGAACCGCAAAACAGCATATCGACAGCATCGACGAACCCTATTTCGGGTTCTGCAACCTCATGGATGCGCACACGCCGCTTCACCCCTGCAAGTGGTTCGATTCGTCGCTCAACGACGTGCCGGATTCGTGGACGTCTAGCCAGTACGACGTGTGGGAGTTGATGGACGAGTCGGAACGTCACGACGAATACTGGCACCTCCGCGAGCAGGTGTACGGCGCGACTATCGAGTATTTAGACCGTATTCTCGCGGAGTTCGTCCATGACGTTCTCGATTCGGGAGGGAGAGAGACGACCATCGTCGTCACCGCAGACCACGGTGAAAATCACGGAACGGAAGCCGACGATTTCCTCGCAAATCACAAAAGCAGTCTCTCGGAAGGACTGCTTCACGTCCCGTTGTTGCTCATCAATCCGCCGGAGGGCTACGACAAGGAAGAAGACGGATACGTGTCCCAACTCGACTTCGGCGACCTCGTCGTGGGACTGGCGAACGGAGAGACGCCTGACGTGTTCCGCGACCGATTCCCCGCCGAACTGGTCGGGATGAGCGCAGGGCCGGAACCGCCGGAAAACCGCGAGTACTGGGACAGAATGATTCGCTGTGTGTACGACGGAACGAAAAAGACGGTGTGGGATTCGCTCGGAACCAGAACCGAATACGAGTTAGACCCAGATCGACTCTCGTGGCAAAAAAGGGTCGAGACAGGTGAGGGAACGCCCGAAGTCGAACCGGACTTCTTCGACACGCCAGTCGCGGAAGCGAAGGCGACTGCGGCGGCAGACAAAAATGATGGAACAAAGATAGATTCCGCAACCGAGTCACGGCTCGAAGAGCTAGGGTATCTATAAAATAGCGTATTCATCCGATTTCGTGCAACTGTGGTTTTGTTCGGCCGTTCGACAGTTATTCCGTGTATGCGACACAGACGCTCACACACGAGGGGCGAAAGCGCAAGAGATAATCGGCTCTAATCGTATAGCCCTAATCTAAGATAATGGCTGACCAATCGTCGGACTCATCGCTCAAATCCGTTTCTCGCGGTGCGTCTTTTTTTATGGCTGGGAAGGGTCTCGACAACGGACTTCGATTTCTATTGAATTGGATACTCGTTCGGGGACTGGGAGGAACGCTGTTTACGGTGTACACCCTCGGATTGGTCGTCCTTACCTTCGCGCAGGTGTTCACCAACCTCGGGACGAACCAGTCCATCATGAAATTCGTCCCAAAATACGACGATAACCCGGTAAAACGCCGCCGGATGCTCGGACTGTCCTATCTGACTTCGCTGGTCGGGGGAGTTACCGTCGGCGTAGCTATCTATATCGCCGCCCCGTGGATTACGCAGTTCGTTGACCCCGAGTATCAGCCGTACTTCGTCGATATACTGCGCGTTTTCGCGTTTTTACTCCCCCTCGACACGCTCATTAGCTGTTTCGGGAGCCTCTTCAAGAGTCTCGAAATGCCGGAGTACCAAGTCCTCATTCGAAACATTCTGACTCCACTTCTCCGCGTCGTGGGCGTTACGGTCGCTATTCTCCTCGGATTCGCCCTCATTGGGACGGTGGCCGCGACGGTTATCGCCTCAGCCATCGTGTTCTGTATCGCCATCTATCTGGTGGTGGAGAAAACGAACCTCAAACCGAAGTTCGGTGCCTCGCGGAAGGAAATGGTCGAGTTTTATGACTTCTCACTGCCGCTCACCGCCAATCAGACGGGACAGGTTCTCGCAAGCAAGGTTGACCTCCTCATGGTCGGATTTCTGGCGGGGGCCTACATCACGACGCAAGATGCGGCAGGTATCTACAAAATCGCCACCGTCCTCGCCGGAATACTCCTCCTCCCCCTCAGCGCGTTCAGTCAACTGTTCCCGCCCATCGCGTCGAAGTTGTACAACAACGGGAAGATGGACGATTTGGAATCGCTGTACCGCAGAATCACCCGATGGACGTTCACGCTGGGATTGTTTCCGGCAATCGGAGCCACCATCTACGCACACGAACTGCTGGTCGTGTTCAGCGATTCGTTCGCGCAAGAAGGAACGTCCGTCCTGCTGCTGTTGGTCGTCGCCCAACTCGCAAACGTGAGCGTCGGGCCGTCGGGATACGTGCTGATGATGACCGACCATCACTATCTCACACTCGTCAATCAGTGGATGCTCGGCGTCTGTAACGTGGTTTTGAACTACCTGCTCATCCAGCAGTTCGGACTCATCGGTGCGGCAATCGCAACCGCGAGCGTCATCGTCTCTATCAACGCCCTCCGAATCATCGAAGTCTGGTATACGGAACGGCTGTTTCCCTACTCCAGACGGTACATCAAACCGGTGTTGGCCGGGGCCGTCTCCGCGGCAGTGATGTTTGGAACCAAAACGGTGCTCGAAGGCTACGTCGCGGGACTGGGTTCCAGCGCAGTCGTCGCGCTCATTCAGGGAATCGTCGGCGGCGTCCTTGGACTCGTCGCGTTCGCTGGCGTGCTCTACCTCCTCGGAATCGAGCAGGAAGACCGGGACTTCTTCGCGGAGAACCTCCCGACCTAAGGGAGCCAACGACCCCAAAGACGACTATCCCGTCTCTCCGACTTTTTCATCGACTACCCCCTTCGCAACCGCTCGTCCGCCCATCGCAGTCGCAACTATCGACAGACCGCTGGTAAAGAGGCCGATTCCGAACAAGAGTCCGACCGCCCACAGCGCGGAACTCGGATACTCGAGCCAGACGAATAGGGCGACAGCGAGCGATATAATTCCGCTGATAACGACCAACAGCCACCCTCGCGCCGGACGCAGGCGAAGCCCCATGCCGATTTCCACCAATCCTTCGACGAGGAAAAAGGTGATCAACAGCAGGGTCAACGCCGACAGTCCGATGAGTGGGTTCAACAGGAATGCAATCCCCGCCACCACGAAGACGAGCGCTAAAATCGCCTGTCCGAGAAATCCGGCCCACCCTCGCCCCGAAACGGCATGAGCGAAGTGTGCGATGCCACCGACGACGAGATACGCGCCGAGCAGGAACGACAACGTGATACTAGTGAATAGCGGCGTAAAAATGGCCGCCAACCCGACGACGGTCAGCACGACGCCGACCCCCATCAGCAGTCGCCACGTATCCTGTACCGTGTTCGCTAACTCCTCTCCATCCCGTGTCCTGACGGTACTCATTTCGATTTCCCCCATGCTCGTGCAACGTAAGCGACCATAACGGCAGTGGTAGGGTGATGATGTTTTGCGGCTGAAAATGAGAATGTATCATGAATCGATACTCATGATTCAATCAACGCTCATGATTCGAACGTTTCCGACGCAAGCGCGTCGGAAACGTGAGACAGATACCGCGCACCCCAGAGTGCGACCACGACGCCGCCGACCGTGTCGAACACCAAATCGAGCATCGTGTTGCCGAGCGAATACTGCGCGAGAACGCTTTCGGTTCCCGTCATGGACGCGACCCCATCGAGTCCGAACTCAAGTAGTTCCCACAGCACGCCAAAGGCGAGCGTAAACAGGAGGATGAAGACGAACATGAACTCCTTCGGCAGATAGATGGAATCCGCGTGAACGTCGAGCGCGCGAACGACCGTGTAGCCCGCCGCCGCGACGACCGAGGACGAAAGTGCGTGGGTCAGTTGATCCCACAAGCCAATCGACTGGTACAGGCCGACCGTCCCGATTGCGTGCAAAAATACGGGAACGACTATCCAGAGTGTTAGTCGCGTATCCATCGGCAGTCCGTAGTTTCGTTCGAGCAGGGCCGGAACCTCGGTCAGCGCGAGAGCGACCGCCGTATTGACGATGATGCCGACGTTCACCTCGAACAAGCCGAAAAGCAGGACACCAACGAGGACGAGCTGAAACGCACGAACGACCTGTCGTTGACGCGTTTCGGACAGGTTCCAGCCTTCGGTCGCTCCGACGGCGGTCGTATCCTCAGTTCGTGCTCGCCCGTCGGCGGGCCGAAACCCGAACCGTGCTGTATCGGCGCGCCGGAAGTAGACGGCGAACAGCACACCGGCGACAATTCCTGCGCCCGTCGCCGCGAGAAGCGACCACATCACGTCGTTGAGACTCGACAGATTTTGCGTGCCGAGCATGCCGTCGGCAGTCCACTGCACGACCGCCCACAGCCCCGCGCTCGCCATGGTCGCAACGACGACGAACAGCACCGCAAAAAACGGAGAGAGTTCGACAGCCGTGAACGAGTCTAGCTCGACGGCCACCACGAGCGCCAATCCCGCGACGGCGACGAACGTCGCAATCGAGCGCGGAAGGAGTGACCCGACCGGGACGCTGATGAGGCCGAGCGCCACCGCGAGGAGCGACTCCCACGGAACCATCGCGGTCGATCGCCGGAAGGCGAAAACCGGTATCAGCGCGAGAAGAATCGACGCGACGCCGAATCCCGCCCACAGGTAATCGCCGCGGAGCGCGCTGGCGAGGACGGCGACGGCCATGCTTGCGACGAGAATCCACGCGAGCAGTGCGTTTCGGTTTCGTTGCGTGGCGTTTCCGTCGGTCGTTCCCGACCCGAGCATGGGAGAGCTACGTCGGGGAGTGGCTAAAGTGTGAAGTGTGGGAAAGGGGCTTGAATAGTAGCGACGGAATTGTTCCCTTCAGACACACATCAGGCGGGATTGTTTCGGAAGCGTTCGATGAGGTGTGAGAACTCCGCTGTTTCTTCGAACACATCATAGTCGTCGTCCGCTCCGACGAGAAGGGTTACATTTTGTCCGTCGTCAGTATCGATAGCTTTAGCGGCGGCGACTGCGTATGCATCCCCGAGCGATGGACTGTACGAGGCTTTCAAATCCGACGCGGATTGCCATAGGTCGTCAATCTTGCATTCGGTCACCCCCATCTCCCGAAGGTCGTTGATATGGGCGTCCGCTGCCGTTGCTGACGTTTGGCGAGCGGCAATGTACCGAAATTCCGCAAGGTTGATCGTCGTCACGTAGCCGTCGATTTCGCTGTCGTACACGCGGCCAAGCCAATGCTCAACTTCGGCGGCACCGGGTTCATCGAACGAGAAGGCGAGAAGTGGCTCGGCATCGAAGACGACCGTCATTCATCGCGCTCCGACCGGCTTTCTTTCTCTTCGGCTTTCTTTTTGTCTCGCTCTCGTTCCTCGCGGAGCAGTTCCGTGGCCGACTGTTCTCCGTCTTCGGCCTTGGATGCGAGTGCGCCTCGAATCTCGGACGGGCGCTTGACCGGTCGAATCACGATTTCTCCCGTTTCGTTCTCAACGAATCGAACACGCCCTGGCGTGTCGATGTGGAGCTTATCGCGGAACTCTTTCGGAATCGTTGCCTGTCCCTTGCTCGTGACGGTAACAGTGGTTCCCTCTTCAGCGTCGCTCATATGTAATGGGTAGTGTTCTGTAATACTTGAACCTTTGTAATACATCTATTCGGTATTTCCACTCCGAGGCCGTCACTCGCGCGAAAGTTGCATCCCACGAGAGACGACGTACAGCAGAACGATACCGGAACCGACTGCGAGGATGAATTGACCAATTAACGTAAACAGCACGTCAATTATCGAGTAACCACCCAGCAGAAACGCTATCGAGAACGGAACGAGTGCAATCGCCGCAAACAGTCCAATCAGCTTGGCGAGCGGTGCTGCTTCGACAAGAAGTTGCGTCGTGTCTATCGTACCAGTTCCACGGTCGAAGAACGGAGGGGAGGGTGACATCTTTCGTGCGGTTATGATTCTAAACCTATAAATATTCACTAACAGATAGCAAATCGAGAACTGCACATCGACATCATCTACATTCCAGAAATTCCGCCGAAAAGGTAAGCGTTACAGAACAAATCGAATGGTAACTGTGAAAATAGTTCAGACAAGCCGAATCAAGTGCGAAAAACGGGGACAGAACGATAACCCTCCTCGCCCGAGATAGAGACAGGATGACGAACCGCATCACGGTGTCGCTCGACGACGACGCACAGACGGCGCTCGACAACCTCGTCAATCAGACCGGCAAGGCCCAGAGCGAACTCGTCAGACAGGCGCTCACCTTCTACGCGGCGAACTACGACGCGGCGACGGCGGACGCCGGGGAGAATTTGGAAGCCTACCACCAGATGCTGTCGAGCGGCGAGCACGTCCTGCTGGACGTGGATTTCCTCCACTGTTTTCTGGATTATGTGGAAGACGAGACGGGCGAACCGAATCGGGCGTTCTTAGAGCAGGCCGACAAAGTGTCCGAATACCACGCCCGCGAGTACGTAAACCGGTTCGACAGCCTCGGCGAACTACTCGATTGGCTGTCGCTGTGCGGGTTTTTGACGGTTCGGGCGACGGAGGGAGACACCTACCACGTCGTATTCCCGACCGAGTCGGTGAAATGGTTCATGATGCGATTCATCGAGTTGAGTACGGCCCGACTGCCGTTCGAACTCGAAATCGAAGAGGGAGTTTCGAAGGTGCTCATCACGGAAGTTCGAGACGACTGAGGGAAAATTGGGAGACTGGAATCAGAAGGGGAAGGGAGACAGAATTTGACACTGTGTGAATACCACATACGATTTCATACTACTTCACAACGACCACATAACGGTGTAGACAGCAGTACACGGCGTTCTTAGAAGGGTTTTAAGTCCAAATCGTGGGTTGAGACACCATAGCACGTCAACAACCATGAACATTATAGGTAAACTACAATCCATCGGCCCGGGTGCAATGGTCGCAGCGGCGTTCATCGGCCCCGGAACCGTGACGACCGCGAGCGTGACGGGGGCGGAGTTCGGCTACGCTCTCGTCTGGACAATCGTGTTTTCCATCGTCGCAACCATCGTGTTACAGGAGATGAGCGCCCGTCTCGGCGTCGTCTCGCGCAACGGACTTGGCGAAGCGCTCAAAGAGCAGTTCGACAACCCCGTTCTCTCGACCGTCAGCATCGCGCTCGTGGTGAGCGCAATCGGCGTCGGAACCGCGGCCTACGAAACCGGGAACATCCTCGGCGGGGCCGCCGGACTCGCCGGAATCACGGGTATCAGCGCGAACATCTGGGGGCCGCTGATGGGACTCTGTGCTGGCGTGCTGTTGTGGACTGGCCGGTACAAACTCATCGAGAAGGCTCTCGTCGGACTCGTGGCGATCATGGCCGTCGCGTTCGTCGTCAACGCGATACTCATCGATCCCGACCTCAACGCGCTGGCGATGGGATTCGTTCCGAGCGTTCCCGAAGGTTCTATCTTCCTCATCACGGGTCTCATCGGAACCACCGTCGTCGGCTACAATCTGTTCTTGCACGCCGGGAGCGTGCAAGAACGCTGGGCTGGGCCGAACGAGTTGGGCGAATCGCGCGCCGACACGATACTCTCGATTTTCATCGGTGGCGGCATCACCATTGCCATCCTCGTCACCGCGGCGGCGGCATTCCCCGCCGGTACCGAAATCAGCGACGTGAGTCGGATGGCGGAACAAATCGAACCGCTCGCGGGGACGCAGGCGACGGTTCTGTTCAGCATCGGCCTGTTTGCCGCCGGATTCACGAGCGCGACGACCGCGCCGCTGGCCGGAGCCTACGCCACCGCTGGCGCGCTCGGGTGGGACACCGACCTCAAATCGACGAAGTTCCGTGCAGTCTGGGGTTCAATTTTGCTCATCGGCATCGTCTTCTCTGCCCTCGGCCTCAAACCCGTGGAGGCAATCGTCTTCGCGCAAGTTGCAAACGGAATCCTTCTTCCCATCGTCGCCGTCTTCCTCATTTACGTGATGAACGACCGCGACATCCTCGGGGAGTACGTGAACAGCACCGCACAGAACGTCATCGGCGTGGTCGTCACCCTCGTCGTCGTTTGGTTGGGACTCCGCTCGCTCTACGGCGTCGGGCAGAGTTTGGGGGTGTTCTGAATGGCCGGGAACACCCGCGTCGGCGTGGACGTCGGCGGCACGTTCACCGACGTGGTTCTCCTTCCGCCGGACGACGAACTCGTGACGGCGAAAGTTCCGAGCACGGACGACCAGAGCGTCGGCGTCATCTCGGGCATCGAAAAGGCCTGCGAGGAGGCCGGAATGGACCCGAGAGACGTGGACGCCTTTACTCACGCGATGACGGTTTCCGTCAACGCCCTGCTGGAAGAGAACGGTGCGAAAACGGCACTTGTGACTACTGAAGGATTCCGCGACGTGCTGGAAATCGGGCGACAGGCCCGACCCGACCTGTACGACGTGAACGTGGACAAACCCGGGCCGCTCGTTCCACGGCGGCGCAGGTTCGAGGTTTCGGAGCGAACCGCAATCGACGGCGTCCGAGTCGCTCCCGACGAGGACGAGGTTCGGCAAGTCGCCGAAAACATCCGCGACTGCGGCGCAGAAAGCGTCGCAGTCGCGTTTTTACACGCCTACCAACATCCGGAAAACGAGCAGGCAATCACAGACGTCCTTCGTGAAGAACTCGACATTCCCGTCTCCGCGTCGCACGAAGTGCTCGCGGAGTTCCGCGAGTACGAACGAACTTCCACGACGGTCGTGGACGCCTACGTCACGCCAGCAATCGACGCCTACATCGGTCGATTGGAGGAGCGCGCCGAAACCCTCGGCGTGCCGGTTCCGCGAATCATGCAAGCCAACGGTGGCATCGCCCCGGCGAAAACCGTCCGCGAACACGCCGTCACGACGACGATGTCCGGCCCCGCCGGGGGCGTCGTCGGCGCGGCGGAGACGGCAAATCAGCGTACGCTCGACGGCTTGGTCACCTTCGACATGGGCGGAACGTCGAGCGACGTGAGCCTCGTCCGCGACGGCGAGGTCGAGCGAACGACGAACGCCGAAATCAACGGTCGGCCAATCAAAACGCCGATGGTTGACGTGAACACGGTCGGCGCTGGCGGCGGGTCGATTGCGTGGGTGGACGCGGGCGGCGCGCTCCGGGTCGGCCCGCAGTCGTCCGGCGCGAATCCCGGCCCGGCCTGCTACGGGCGCGGTGGAACGAAACCGACGGTCACGGATGCGAACGTCGTCCTCGGCTACATCGGCGGGAGTTCGGCGCTCGGTGGCGAACTCGAACTGGACGAGGAGGCGGCCCACGACGCGCTTTCCCGACTTGCTGACGAAGCAGGACTGGACAGCGCACTCGACGCCGCACGCGGCGTCTTCCGGGTCGCAAACGCGAACATGACACGGGCAATTCGGGCCGTAACCGTCGAACGCGGCCACGACCCGCGTGGGTTCGGACTCGTCGCGTTCGGCGGGGCGGGGCCGATGCACGCCGCCGCGCTCGCAGACGGGTTGGACATGGACTCGGTCGTCGTCCCCCACGCCTGCGGCGTCTTGTCGGCCTACGGCCTCCTCGCCGCCGACGAAAAACACGATTCGGTCAGAACCCTGCGAAGTCAGCTTTCGGGAATCACGTTGGAGTCGGTCGAATCGACCTACGACGAACTCACGGCGGACGTGCTTTCGGACGTTGAGAACCCGAACGACGCGGTGGTTCAGCGGGCGGCAGACCTGCGCTACGTCGGCCAGAGCTTCGAACTCACGGTTCCCGTCGGGGAATCGTTCGATGCGGAAGCGGTCGCGGAGCGATTCCGCGAGGCGCACGAGAACGCCTACGGCTACACGATGGACGACCCGATAGAGCTGGTGAACCTGCGGGCCACGGCGGTCGTGGAGCGCGAATCGCTCTCCGTTTCCTACCGAACTGCGGGCGAAGCCAGAAACGGAACCCGCGAGGTCTTTTTCGGCGACGAGTTCCACGAAACGGCGGTTTTCGACCGCGTTGGACTCGAAGAAGGGACGACAATTGACGGCCCCGCAATCCTCGAACAGAACGAAAGCACCGTCGTCGTTCCCCCGGCGTGGTCGGGAACAGTGCAAGCCGATGGCACGCTCGTGCTGTCGGGAGGTGAGGACGAATGAGCGAAAGAGAATCAACGGAGGACATCGACCCAGTGACGCTCGAAATCATGCGCAACCAGTTCGAGGGTGTCGCCGAGGAGATGGGCCAAGTGCTCATCACCTCGTCGTACTCGCCGAACATCAAGGAGCGACGAGACTGCTCTACGGCCCTCTTCGACGAATCGGGCCGTCTGGTCGCGCAGGCCGAACACATCCCGGTTCACCTCGGCGCGATGCCCGCGGCGGTGACGACGGTGCTCGAATACGACCCGAAACCCGGCGACGTGTTCGTGCTGAACGACCCATTCGAGGGCGGCACGCACCTCCCCGACGTGACGATGGTGTCGCCGATTGCCATCGACGGGGAGATCCTTGGCTATGCGGTTTCCCGCGCACATCACGCCGACGTGGGTGGGATGACCCCCGGAAGCATGCCCGCCGGGGCGCGCGAAATCTATCAGGAGGGCATCCGACTGCCGCCGGTTCGACTCGTCAAAAGTGGCGACGTGAACGACGACGTGATGAGCCTCCTGCTCGCAAACGTCCGGAATCCGGGCGAGCGCAAGGCGGACATCCGCGCGCAAATCGCGGCCAACGAACGAGCGGAAAAACGACTCGGCGACCTCGTGGAAGAGCACGGAAAAGGCCGCGTCGTCGCGGCCTTTTCCGCCGTGATGAACTACTCGCGCGACCGCATCAGCGCGGAACTCGCCGACCTGCCGGACGGCGAGTTCCATGCGAGGGACGTGATGGAAGGGGATGGGGTAACTGACCACGAAATCCCAATCGAAGTCGCTGTGACGGTCGATGGCGACCGAATCGAGGTCGATTTCGCCGGAACCGCAGAACAGGTCGCCGGAAACGTGAACGCGCCGCTGGCAGTGGCAAAGAGCGCGGTGTATTTCGTCATCCGGTGCGTGACAGATCCCGAAATTCCGCCGAATCAAGGCTGTTATGACCCGATTTCCGTCGCGGTTCCCGAAGGCTCGCTGTTGAATCCCCGTGTCCCCGCGGCAGTCGTCGGCGGCAACGTCGAAACAAGCCAGCGGGTAACCGACGTGGTGTTCACCGCGTTCGCGGAGGCGGCCCCAGACCGAGTGCCCGCGCAGGGGCAGGGGACGATGAACAACCTCACAATCGGCAGTCGAGACGGCGGCGAGGACGGCTTTACCTACTACGAAACCATCGCTGGCGGGTTCGGCGGCAGGCCGACCAAGGACGGCATGGACGGGGTACAGGTCGGAATGACCAACACGCTGAACACGCCCGTCGAGGCGATGGAAGCCGAATACCCCCTGTTCGTGGAGGAGTACGGACTCCGCCAAAACAGCGGCGGGCGCGGCGAACACCGGGGCGGCCTCGGCGTCGTTCGTTCCGTGACGGTGGAATCGGACGCAACGGTGTCCCTACTGACCGAACGCCGCCGAGTCGCCCCGCGAGGTATCGCGGGCGGCGAGGACGGCGAACCCGGCGAAAACCGCATTTCGGGCGAACTCGTTCCGGCGAAGACGACGCGAGACGTTCCCGCCGAAACGACGATTACGGTCGCCACGCCGGGCGGCGGGGGTCACGGACTCGCCGAGAAACGCGACCCGGAAGAAATTGAACGTGACCGCAAGGACGGGAAAATGGAGTGGGACGAATGAGCGAAAATCGGGCACGGAGGTGCCGATAATGTTCGGTTGGCGCGCCCGCCTCGGCGTCATCGTCCCGTCCTCGAACACGACGGTCGAGGGCGAGTTCCGGCGGGCGCTCCCCGACGGCGTGAGCCTTCACGCAGCGCGAATGCCGCTCGAATCGGTAACCGTCGAGGAACTGGATTCGATGGCGGACGACGCCGTTGCCTGCGCGGAGCGACTGGCCCACGCGAACGTGGATGTCGTGGCCTACGCCTGCACGACCGGAAGCCTCCTGCACGGGAAGGGGTTCGACAGCGACCTCGAAACGTCGCTGTCGGAGACAACGGGCGTTCCCGCCGTAGCAACTGCCCTCTCGGTCAAACGCGCGCTGAAGGCACTCGACGCGAAACGAATCGCGGTCGTCACGCCGTACACCGACGAACTGAACGACCGAGAGGAATCCTATTTGAACGACGCCGGATTCGACGTGGTGGAACTGGACGGGCGCGGCATCGAGGCGAACACCGGGATCGGGTCGCTGCGGCCCGAAGACGCCTATCGGCAGGTTCGGGAAGTCATTGCGGAACTCGACGCCGAATCGGCGTCGAGTTCCCCGTCTACGTCGGCGAGCGATTCGAAATCGCTCGCCAACGCCGTAGACGCCGTGTTCGTCTCCTGTACGAACTACCGGACGTTCCCGGCGGTAGAGCCGCTCGAATCCGACCTCGGGATTCCGGTCGTGACGAGCAATCAAGCGACGCTCTGGGACGCGCTTCGGCGACCCGGCGTTGCCGGAAGCACGCCGGGTCGCTTGGGCCAGAAAGGCTGATCGGAAAGGGCTGATTGAGACGGTGTTATCGCTTTTTGACCGCGCTCATTTCGGCGGGCGCAGTCGGTAGTACCGCCGGTTGAGTTCGAACATGTACCCCTCGCGCATCGCCTTGAGAATCGCGTAGGTCATGAACCCGCCGACGAACGGCAGGAGGAACGTGAGGTCGAAGAGCAGGTTCGCGTCGATTGGAACGAGGTTCTGCACCGCGAAGGCGCTAATCGTGGTGGCGAAAATGACGCCGAACACGCCGACAGCGGCCCAAAACGGTTCTTCGACCGGCCGCCGGGCGCTCCCCTTGTTCAGGAACGGCACGATGGCGATGACGCCGACCACGACGATGTTGGCGATGACGCCGTAGGTTCGGTCGGCCATGAGTTTGTCGCCGCCGAGGATGGACAGTTCCGGGTTCAGTGGCCCAAGTTTTAGCAAGCCGAACGACCAGTACAGATACCAGTCAGGGAGGATGATGAGCGGCGTCGAACTCGGGTCGGCCGGCGGGCCGAGATGCGGCGGCAGTGTCGCCGAGAGGAGCAGAATCATTCCGACGAAAAAGCTCACGATGGAGAGGTTGCGAATCATCTCGTGGGGCCACGTCGGGAACGCGAGCACGTCGCGTTCGACGTAACTGGATTCCTCTCGCAACTGTTGGTCTTCGTAGCGCGCGCGTTCGAAATACTCGTAAGTCAGTCGGGCAAGTCCCTGCGTTCGCTGTTTTCGTTCGAGCCACGTCGGCGATTCGTCGTCCGGCGGGACGATGAGTGAACCGTCTGTGCGTAGCTCCTCGTTTGTGTCGTTTGAATCCCCCATGCTAACATCCCCCACTCAGTCCGTACTAGGTCTGGGTCGCTGTTCGGGCATGAATCTTTTCGAGAAATGCTCCGTACCGCACGATTATCTCAATCGCTGTGGCTGTGATTGCAGCGTTCCGAGCGGATTTTTCGCGTTCTACCGAGAGCTAACCACCGCGACCGAGCAGGGCGCGTTTTTCAGCACGTATTCGACGTGATAGCCGAAAAACGCACGCCGCGAGAGCGACCGCAGTTCGCTTCCGAGCACGATGAGGTCGATCTCGTTCGTCGTCGCCCGGTCGATGACCGCACGTTCCGGATTGTCGTCCGCGAGAACGTCGGTCAACACGTTCGCACCGAGTTGTCGGCCGAGCGCCGCCTCCCTGTCAACGATTTCCGCACCGATTTCGGCCGCTTCGGACACGTCCGCCTCGCCGACGAACAGTTCGTGGAGTCGCCTGAGGTCGATGACGTGAACGACTTCGACCAGTGCGTTGCAGTCGAGCGCGATTTCGAAGGCGATTTCGGCGGCGTGACGGCTGTACTCGGTTCCGACCGTCGGAACGAGGATTCGGCGAATCGGAACCGAATCGAGCGGCCCGCCCGCGCTATCGACGTTGGCGTTCACCGCCATGACGGGCGTCGATGTCGCCCGAAGCACGTCTTCGATACCGAGTTCAAACAGCGGTCGTCCGGTGCCATTTACGGGGTTGCGGCCTGCTCCGCTTCCGTCTCCGGGGTTGCGATCTGTTCCGTCGCCGGTTTTGCGAGCGCTTTCGCCGTCCGCGATACCCATTCCGAGTGCAAGGAAGTCATACCCCCGGTGGAGTTCCCGAGTGACGGTTTCGCCGACGGTTCCTCGTCGGGGGCGAACCCGATTGTGAACCATCTCTTGGGAGAGCGATAGCTGTCGCGTGGTGTTGTCGAGACAGTCCTCCGCGACGGCGTTTTTTGTACGATTTGTGGCCGAGGGGCCGCCGTTACTTCGTGGATTGGGCGAACTGCGAGTGTACTTCGATAGGCGTCGGCGTATTCTGTGCGCGAGCGAATCGGAAACCGATTTGCTCGCGCCGACAACGTACATATTCGTCACTTCGATGTCCCGATTTCGACCGATGTGGCCGAGCAACTGTGCGGCGAGTTGGGCGTGGACGCTACAGCGGGTCGGAAGCAGGACGCGGGAAACCGACCCCAAAAAACTCCGTGCGTCGCGCTCTTTTTGCTGTAATCGCCGCTTTTCTTCGCCAGAAAGTTCGACACGGTCGATAGCGAAACGGAGAATCGGCGGCGCGAACAGCGAGGTGACGATGGCGATGACGACGATTATCGTGTACATCGTCTCCGTCAGCACGCCGAGGCTGAGGCCGACAGTTGCGACGATGATTTCCAGCGCGCCGCGGGCGTTCAATCCCGCGCCGATGGCGATACCTTCCCAGTTCGACAGTCCGGCACCGCGCGCACCGACGAACGCGCCGATGAACTTTCCGGCGATGGCGACGCCCAACACGGCGGCACCGACGAGCAGGATGGACGGCGTGGTGAGGGCCGTCAAATCGACGCGGAGTCCCGCCGTGGCGAAGAATATCGGAGCGAAAATTCCGAGCGTGATGACCTCGAAGACGTGCCGGACCCCTTGGTCGAACCGGTTCACTCGGCCAACGAGAACCCCGACGACGAACGCGCCGAGGACGGCTTCCAGTCGGAGTGCGTGCGTGAGCGTCCCGACGCCCAGCGCGAGAATCATGACCGTCGTGACGAGCGAGAGGTCGCTGTTGAACGTGCTATCGACCCAGCGAATCAGGCGGGAAACGAGGCGGAGGCCGACGGTGAACGAAAGGACAAGGAAGATTGCGAGAAAAAGAATCGTCGTCCCGGCGGTCGTTATCGCCGTCTCCTCGGTGCCGCGGGCGAGTCCGGCGACGACGGCGAGGAGAATCCAGCCGACGGTGTCGTTTATCATCCCCGAGGCGATGGTCAACTGGCTGATTTCGCGGTCGATGATGCCGAGGTCGAGGAGGATTTTTGCGATGACGGGAATCGCAGAGATGGAAAGCGCGGTGGCGATGAAGAGGCTGAACACGAACCGGTTTCCGTCCGCCGCGAGGAACGCCGCCGGGAGCATCCACGCGATGCCGAATCCGAGGACGAACGGAACGACGATGCTCGCGCTCGCAATCGAGGTGGCTCTGCGGGCGCGACTGGCGATGAGGTCGAGGTCGGTTTCGAATCCGGTGACGACCAACAGCATGAGCAGACCGAGCCACGAAACCGCTTCGAGCAGGTGATACTGCGTCGGGTCGGGCGGAAACAGCGCGACGAAAAGGCCCGGAAAGAGCGCCCCGAGAATCGATGGCCCGAGGACGATTCCTGCGAGCAGTTCACCCAACACTGAGGGAAAGTCGAAGTATCTGGCGACCTCGCCGAGAACGCGGGCCGTCAGTAGGAGGACGAACAACTGTCCGAACAGAAACAACAACTCGTGACCCGCGAGCGGCGGAATGACGCCACTCGAATCGATTTGAAACACTGACACCTCTCCCCGTCCCTGTTCGACAACCGGACAGAAATACTCTTGTGCGAGGACGGGTGACTCAGTCTCTCACCAGCAGGGTCAGTCCCAAAAGACAGGCCAGCAGAACGACGATGACGAGTCGCGTGTTCGTGATGTGTGCCATTTCCGTCATCGTGTTGATGAACGTCGTGAGCATAGTGACGACCGTGAGCAGTTCCTTGAGCAGCTGTGGCGTGATTTTCATGATGGAAGGCCGAAGGGGGAACAATGGTTTCGAATACGGTTCAGGTCGGCAAGTCGGGCGGCTTCGATTCCTGACTCGGGCGAATCGCGTAGTCGTCGCGTGTCATTTAGTTTCTCTGTATCGTTTGGCCGCACCGGGTAATCGGATTGTGTCGTTTGACCGGGTTGGTGTGTCGCGTGCCATGTGCCGTTTCGCTCGCGCCGGGGTGGCGCGCATTCGACCATGTACCCGCAGGCCTTATCATCACCATCGACCGTTTTCAGTTCACGAACGGTCAAAACGGGTTAGAAACCGGCTAAAGCGGCGAAATTCGGCGGGACGACGGACGAGACGCGATACCCACCGCGACAGACTCGAATCAACGATGAACGAAATGAATGGGTTACGTCCGTCCTAAAATCGTGGAAGGTTCGCGCCGTTATCGAAATTCGCCGAGACGGTAGCGAGTGTCGAGCGGGTATCGGCGATTTTTGGCGAGAACGAGGTGCACTCCGATGGCCACCGCAAGAAGGCCGAAGTTCCAAAGCGGTGAGTCGTAGTAGATAACGTCGATGATGATGGGGTCGCTGTACACGGGCCAGAGCGGCGACAGCGGGGCGGCGATGTCAGGTGCCGAAAGCAGGTCGGCAAAAATGTGGCTGATTCCGCCCGTGAGAAGTCCGGCGGTAGCGAAGACGAACACCGTTTCTCCGGTGATTTCGGTGCTGCGAATCCACCGATTCGCGTTCAATGACGTGGTGAGAAATCGCGCGCTGACTGCTCCGCAGAGGACGCTCACAACCGCGACGAACAGGAACGTGTGCGTGATACCGTGGTGGGAAACAGGAAGTACATGCCGGAGTGCCAAATCCACGTCCGGAAGCATTGACGTCACCAATGCAAAGGCCGTGAATCCGATCGCCCCGCGGCGACCCCAGATGGCCCACGCTGGCGCGGCGAACAACAACGCCATCCCGAAATGCCCACTCACATCAACCATGTGAAAACTGAATGAATCGCGGGGTGATACGTGTTCTGGCTGGTTAGACTATCTCTTTCAGTAGTACAATACGAATTGTGTGACGAGAAAGTATTTGTCAGAGTGTCGTATATGGCGGTTAAACGTGCGTGAGATATATCTACACAAACATCGCGATTCAATCAGACGGAAGCGCCATCGGGGAATAGTTTGTTCACCCTTGAGCGCGAACGCAAGGTATGAGCAGACGAGTTGGTCGCCGTCAGTTCCTCGCAGGCGTCGGTGCGAGTGCTGGTGGACTCCCCGCAGTCGCGGGCAGTACGCTATTCGGAACCTCCACCTCGAATCGAACCCGAAACCCGAAAAATCGTCAAAGGCAAGTCAATCTCCCGCCGGAAACCGACGCACCCGTAAACGTTCGCGGCGCGATTTACATCCCCGCGAGGGCGTTCAACCGCTATCAGATGTGGCGAGATTACGACCCCGAAATCATCGAACGGGATTTGGGCTACGCCGACAGCGTCAACTTAAACGCCATTCGGACGTGGATGAGCTACGAATACTGGCTCGAACATCCCGACGAACACTGGGAGGCGCTCGAACATTTCTTGGACACGGCCGACAGCTACGGCATGCGCGTCCTGCTCGGCCTGTTCGACAGCGTCGGGCGCGAACCGACCTACGAAAATCTCATCAACGACGACCCACTGACCGCGGTGCAGGCGTTTTCACCCTCCACGAGAACGATGGCGAGTCGGGCACTGTGGGACGACCCGCGCGATTTCATCGTCGAATTTATGGAGCGATACCGCAACGACGAGCGCCTGTTGGCCATCGAGGTGACCAATGAACCCGGCTGGAATCAAAAAGACATCCGGTTTTTCCGCCAGATGTCGAAAACGTTCACGCTGTATCAGGGCGAACTGCCGCTGTCGATGGGTTCGACCAGTTTGGCGAACAACGCCGACTATCTCGACTGGGGGATGGACATCCTCCAGTTCCACTACAACTTCGCCCGGACGACTGACCGCTACGAGCGCGTACTTCGACAGGCAAAGCACATTCAGGACAAAATCGGTGCCCCGGTGTGGCTTTCCGAATGGCAGCGAATCCGCCCCGGAGATACGTTCTTCGCGGAAGTGTCCGGCGAGGCCGCAGTTCCGGATTACGCCTCCCTCGCACCGACGATTCAAAAATTCGGTACGGGGAACTTCTTCTGGTCACTGATGATAAAACCGGCATTCTCGCTCTACCTCCGCGAGCACGGCGTCCTCAATGGCCTGTTCCACGAGGATGGCGCAGTGTGGGACGTAGACGACGCACGCAGTATCAAAGCCATGTCCGGCGAACCAGAGTACGAAGGCGAAGAGCGAACGGAGTACCCGGACTGGGCGGGCGAGATTAAACAGAAAGCGGAGCAGGCACCCGGAGAGGAACAACCCGAGTGAGGCACCGCCGACGAACGTGCCGACTACCGACTGCCAGTAACTACACTTCGCCCGTCCCGCGCGTGCTGTTCGCCGCGGAGTTGTCGCCGTATCGAGCGGCCGTGAGGTTCACCCGCTCACTTCGGTTGTCGGCGACGACACCGAACAGATTGCGGGAAATCCACGTGTTTTTGACCGTGACGTCAGTGCCGTTCCACACCGTGATTCCGGTGGCACTCCGAACCGTACTCGCATTTCGAATCGTCACGTCGGAGGCGTTTCTGAGGTGAATCGCGCGATTCCAGCGTTCGACTCGAACCGAGTGAATCGTTACGTTCGAGACGCCGGATTCGTTATCGACCACGATTCCCGTGGAGTCGGTGACGCCTCTCCCCAACAGCGTGTGTCCGGAACCGTTTATCCGAACGTCGCTGGAGTTGATGACGAGGCAACTGCTCGCCAATCCGGTCGCGCCGCCGAAATCGTCGGTGAGAACGTACTCACCGGGACTCGAAATCGTTCGGCAGTGGTCGAGGGCGGTCGGGTCGGGGGCCTTCGGTTCGGGCTGGTCGTCACCCGGCGACAGTTCGACGAAATCGACCGCGACGGTCAGTGCAACGAGGAGAATCAATGGGGCGATGATGAGGAGGTACTTTCGCCCGGAAGACGACACATCGATGGAGACCATTCCTACCGGTAGTATTCTTCGCTCTACGTATTAAATATCGTTGGCCACGACCGGCACTGAAAGCCGTCGCGTCTCTCGAAAACCGAAAAGAAAATGTGGCGGGGTCGAGCGTGCGCGCACGCCCGACCCAAATAGCTACGCCGTTCAACCCGGTTTCGCCGAATTAATTAAAATGATTCTGAAAGGAAATCGGCCATTTCCGAAACACGAATGACTGCAAGGAGAGCAACGACGTAACCAAAGCAACAGCGTGGCCAGTGACACACCAATCAGTAGCAGTAACAGAGCATTGCCGACAGTAACGCGTCGATAACCGGTCGTTTATTCCTCACTAATCGACCTGAGTTGCCCATCTGACGCACCGATGAAGACGCGACCAGCGGCAACTGCCGGAGAAGATTCCACGTATGGGGAGTCCTCGCGTTCGCCCTCGAAATCGAGTCGCCACGCGTTTTCACCATCGACCGTCACCGCCGACACGCCGTTTCGGCATCCGACGTAGACGACGCCGTCCGCAACTGCGGGCGACGAGCGCGTGTCCGTCTTTATTTCCGCCTTCCACCGTTCCGTTCCAGCTTTCGCATCCACCGCGTACAGTCGCCCGCGCGTCACGCCGGAGCAGTTGTCGTCGTCCGAACCGCCCGACAGTAAGCAGACGCGGGACGACGAGGCAGGGACGTAGACGGTTCCGTCCGCCACTGCCGGGGAAATCTTCTGACTCGTATTGCCCAGTCCGTACGTCCACCTCGTTTCGCCGGTTTCGGCATTGAGCGCCCACAACCGACTCGGAGAGTCGCCGCGGTACGGAGCCGCGTAGTACACCAGTTCATCCCCAACTGCCGGAGAAGCGTACGAGCTTCCGACGATGTTCCGCGACCACACGACTTCGCCCGTTTCGACGTCAAGGGCGTACACCGCATTTTCGCCGGTAAAGTGAACCCGGCCGTCTGCAACGGCGGGCGACGACTCGATGTGGTCGCGCTCGCCGAAATCGTCGTAGCGCCACAGTTCGTTCCCGGTTTCCGCATCGAACGCGAACAGGGCGCAGGCCTCGAATTTTTCTTCGTCCTCCGGGCCGGAGACGACAAGTGGGCCGTCACCTATCGTCCCGACGAAGATTCGCCCGTCCGCGACAACCGGCGACGACGAACTAAATCGGTGCCCGACATCGACCGTCCAGCGCTGATTTCCACTTTCGATGTCCACTGCATAGAACTGCTTCCCCCACGTTCCAGCGTAGAGAACGCCATCGACGACCGCGGGTGCCGACGAGACGTACCCGTCGGTGTCGAACTTCCAGACCTGCTTGCCGCTACTCGTCTCGACCGCACGGATACCGCCGGGGTCACCCGTCCCGGTCGTGTAAACCACGTCCTCCAGCACGACCGGCGAACTGTTCATCGTCGGCGTTCCCGCGTCGAACGTCCACTCAACTTGCGGATTCTGGGTCGGCCCACTCGCGGCTGGTGCCGACCCTCGGTTCCCCGCATCGTAGCCGAAACACGGCCACGAATCCGACGCGGAAGAATCTTCCTCGTCTTCTGACTCGGGAGTCGTATCCTGTGCGGGCGGAGACTGCCCCGGTTTTGACTCGGTGAGACATCCTCCAACCGCTACCATCCCTCCGACCGCGGCAATTGCGCGACGGCGCGACCACCCACCGTTCGACACTTCATCATCGATCATAGTTCACGATAGACGTGTTATGTGAAAACCATCACGAAGGGTGAAATAACGATTGTACTAAAACGTATCCAGCCATCTCGGTGCGAAAATCTTCTCTGAAATTCGGGAGTATGCGCAGGAAGCATAGTAATGACTGCTTGAATCGGTGTGACAGCGCACAAAAACGACGAAATGGCGTCGTTTTCGCATTGCTCTTTATAAATAGCAAAACCCACCGCGAGCGCCGTCGCTCGTGGTGGGTAATGAATGAGAGTATGAGTGGGAGGCGGCGAATCGGATTTCCCAGAGGCTCGCGCACTCCAGTACTGACCGAAACGCAGACAGGCTTAACTACCGTGTTCGGGATGGGTACGGGTGTGGCCCTGTCGCTCTGGCCGCCTTAACGTCAACTCACGGAATCGAACCGTGACTGTGGATACCAATCGTTGATGGTTCGGACAACCGTATGTAGTGTATGTGCAATCCAGTTTGCGCCTGGACTCACACGCGTGAGCGATGGAATTGCAATAGGCGGTATGGTTGTGAGGAGTTGCGGGGTTAGTGAGGGGGGACTGAAGGG